>NZ_JBIRJC010000008.1:0-287337 GCF_044329365.1 Kitasatospora sp. NPDC017646
TCGGCGGCTAGCCGCATCCGGCGGGACAGGAGCCGGTGCGACTGACGACGAATGCCAAGCTGCCAGACCGAAACCCCCGCCGCCAAGACCCCCTCGCTACGACCCCTCGTCGTAGTCGATCGGCGGACGGCGCTGGTCCACAGGGGCGGGCTGCGCAACATAAAGCACTGCTGAACTGCGAAAATGCCGCAGCGCGGGGTTCGGACAGTGTCGGCGCGCGGCCACTATCATCCGTCGTGGACCCTCCGCGGTGTGAGTGGGCTCACTGCTTATGTCCCGTTTTGTCCGATTTGTCAACTACTGACTGAGCTGTCGCCAGTGCTCTGCGTGCAGGTGATCTTCCCCGGGTTGAGACCGGCATCACACCCGGATGCATGAACCGCACACGCTGTCGGCGCGATCGGAGCCCGTACGGAGCGCCGAGCCGGCGTCGCCGCCGTGTGCGGGCGACGAGCCGCTCTGCTCCCGGCGGCAGCCCCACGCTGGTCGGCGAGCAGCTGATCCCGCTGTTCCCCCGCCGGGCCGCGGCGTGCGTGTGCCCGCGGCTCGTGACGGGTCCCGTGCCTCCGAGCCCCGCTTCCGTCCGGGTGCGGAAACCTCGAACCCCGGCAGAATCGATGTGTGGGGGACGGCCCCCGCTGCGTCGCGGGTGCCTACGTGAGAGGACCGTGCCATGCCCGACTTCCACCCGAAGCACGATCACCTGATCGTCAGGCCGATCGGGAGCTCGACCACGCAGGACCCGGAGAGGTGGAAGGGCGAGGTGGTGGCGGTAGGACCCGGCCGACAGTTGGAGAGCGGCAAACCGCACCCGGTGGATGTCAAGGTCGGCGAGAAGATCCTCTTCCACAGGCTCTCCGGTTCGGAGATCGAGGTGGAAGGGCAGGAGTACGTCGAGCTTCCCGAGGACGAGATCCTCGGGCTCTCCACGGAGTAGGGACAGGGCGACGGGCGTACCTGGCGCCCGATGCCTCGGATCCCGACATCCCCAGGCCCTCGAGACCTTTGGAGATTCCCACCATGCCCGAGCGGTCACCTGCCCGGATCGGCGTCACCGGACTGGCCGTGATGGGCCGCAACCTGGCCAGGAACTTCGCCCGCCACGGATACCGGGTCGCTGTGCACAACCGCACGCAGTCGCGGACCACGGCGCTGCTGGAGGAGTTCGGGCATGAGGGCGAGTTCGTGGCCACCAGGACCACGGAGGAGTTCGTCGCGGCCCTGGAACGCCCCCGTCTGATCGTGATCATGGTCAAGGCCGGGGCGCCGACCGACGCGGTCATCGACGAGCTGGTACCGCTGCTCGATGAGGGCGACGTGGTGGTGGACGGCGGGAACGCGCACTTCCTCGACACCAGGAGGCGGGAGGAGGCCCTGCGGGAACGCGGACTGCACTTCGTGGGCAGCGGGATCTCCGGTGGTGAGCAGGGCGCCCTGGAGGGGCCGAGCATCATGCCCGGCGGCACAGCCGAGGCCTACCGGGTCCTGGGGCCGTTGCTGGAGGACATCGCGGCCAAGGTCGACGGCAAGCCCTGCTGCACCCATGTCGGACCGGACGGCGCCGGTCACTTCGTCAAGATGGTCCACAACGGGATCGAGTACGCCGACATGCAGCTCATCGCGGAGGCGTACGACCTGCTGCGGCACGGAGCGGGACTGCAACCCGGCGCAATCGCCGAGGTCTTCCGGACCTGGAACGCCGGGCGCCTGGAGTCCTACCTGATCGAGATCACCGCCGAGATCCTCGCCCACACCGATGCGGCGACCGGGAAGCCCTTCGTCGACGTCGCGCTGGACCAGGCCGAGCAGAAGGGCACCGGCCGCTGGACGGTCCAGAGCGCGCTGGAGCTCGGCGTGCCCGTGAGCGGGATCGCGGAGGCGGTCTTCGCCCGGGCGCTGTCCGGCAGCGTGCCACTCCGGCAGGCCGGACGGGGGCTGCCCGGCCCCACCGAGACGTGGCTCGACAGCGCGGCGGCGGACCGGTTCGCGGACGACGTCGAGCAGGCTCTGTACGCCTCCAAGATGGTGGCCTACGCCCAGGGCTTCAACCAGATCCAGGCCGGCAGCGCGGAGTACTCCTGGCAGATCGACCCCGGTGAGATGGCCGCGATCTGGCGCGGCGGTTGCATCATCAGGGCTCGCTTCCTGGACCGGATCCGGGCCGCGTACGAGGCGGACCGGGAGCGTCCCACCCTGCTGACCGACGCGCACTTCCGGGAGGCGCTCGGCTCCGCGCAGTCGGCTTGGCGACGGGTCGTCTCGGTGGCGGCCCAGCTGGGGGTGCCCGCCGCCGGTTTCGCAACCGCGCTCGCCTACTACGACGGCCTGCGGGCGGAGCGTCTTCCGGCCGCACTGGTGCAGGGACAGCGGGACTTCTTCGGCGCACACACCTACCGCCGGGTCGACCGGGACGGGATCTTCCACACCCGCTGGGAGGCCGAGGGGCGCCCGGAGGAAGAGCGCTGAACCGTGCGGGGGGCGTGCGCCGACTTCCGGACCGAGCCGGTCGAGTCCAACGGCGGGACGACCACGTCGGACTTCTCCTCGGCCCGGCCCCACCCGGCGCGTGGCCCGGCCCGGGTGTCGCACGTCCGCCCGCTCGTCATCGGCCGGCGAGTCTTCCCGGATCGAGCCGGTCCGCTACGGCGAGCCCGTCTGGCGGCCCTGTCGGCGGGCGGGGAGAATGGTGATCGCAAGGCTTGCCGCCGCGAGACGCGGAGTTGGTAACTGGTGTGAAGACCACCCCCCGCCCCGCTGAGTGCGCCCCGCCGCTCGCACCCGGGCCCGGCGCTGGTGAGAAGGGGCTCAGGTCGGGCGCCCTGGGGCTGTTCTCGTCGGTGGCGATCGGGATCTCCTCGACCGCGCCGGCGTACAGCCTGGCGGCGACGCTCGGCGTGATCGTGGTCGGGGTGGGGCTGCAGGCCCCGATCATCACCATGCTGGCGTTCGTGCCGATGCTGCTGATCGCGTACGCCTACCGGGAGCTGAACGCCGTCGACGCCGACTGCGGGACGACCTTCACCTGGGCCACGCGCGCCTTCGGCCCACGGGCCGGCTGGATGGGCGGCTGGGGCCTGATCGTCGCCGACGTGATCGTGATGGCGAACCTGGCCGAGATCGCCGGCATCTACGGCTTCCGGCTGGTCGGGCTGGAGTCGCTGGCGACCAGCCGGATGTGGACCACCGTGGCCGGGGTGGTCTGGATCGCCCTGATGGCGGCGGTCTGCTACGTGGGCATCGAGGTGTCGGCGGCCATGCAGCGCTGGCTGCTCTGCCTGGAGGTCGCGGTCCTGCTGCTCTTCGCCGTCACCGCCCTGGTCAAGGTCTACACCGGTAGCCCGCCGACCGCGGTGCACGTCTCCGCCTCCTGGTTCAATCCGCTGAACGTCCCCTCCCCCCAGGCGCTGACCACCGGGGTGCTCGCCGCGGTGTTCATCTACTGGGGGTGGGACACCGCTCTCACCGTCAACGAGGAGACCGTGGACAGCCGACACACCCCCGGGCGGGCCGCCGTGCTGTCCACCGTGCTGCTGCTGGTCGTCTACGGTCTGGTCGCCACCTCGGCGCAGGCCTTCGCCGGGGTCGGCACCACAGGCATCGGGCTGGCCAACCCGGACAACTCCGGAGACGTGCTCTCCGGCCTCGGCGGGGCGGTGTTCGGCACCGCCGGGCTCGGCCACGCGCTCACCAAACTACTGATCCTGATGGTGCTGACCTCGGCGGTCGCCTCCGCCCAGACCACCATCCTGCCGGGCGCCCGCACCGTCTTCTCGATGGCCGCGCACAAGACCGTGCCGGCCGGCTTCGCCCGGCTGCACCGCCGGTTCCTGACCCCGACCTGGTCGACCGTCGGCATGGGGCTGGTGTCGATCGCCTTCCTGGTGCTGCTCACCTCGGTCAGCCGCAACGTGCTGGCCGACTCCATCGGCTCGGTGGGCCTGGCGATCGCCTTCTACTACGGCCTGACCGGCTTCGCCTGCGTCTGGTACCACCGCCGGGTGCTCACCCGCAGCGGCCGGGACCTGCTGTTCAAGGGCGTGCTGCCCGGGATCGGCGGGCTGATCATGCTGTTCCTGTTCTGCTACGCCGCCTTCCACGTCTACGCCGCCCCCGGCTACGGCGCGACCTCCATCCGGTTGCCACTGATCGGCCGGGTCGGCGGGGTGACCGTACTGGGGCTGGGCGCGCTGCTGATCGGCCTGGTGCTGATGCCGGTGGTCACCCGGGAGCACACCGCGGCGCTGCGGCTGCAACGCAGCCTGCTGCCGCATCGGCTGCCGACCTTGAGCGCGGTCGAGTCGGCCAGCCGCTACCTGCCGGCCGACACCCGCTCCGGGGTGGGCGGCGACTGGTACGACGTCATCCCGCTGTCCGGCAGCCGCGTCGGCCTGGTGGTCGGCGAGGTGCTCGGCCACGGCCTGCGGGCCGCCGCCGCGATGGGCCGGTTGCGGGCCGCCGCCCGGGTGCTGGCCCGGCTCGACCTGGAACCGGAAGAGCTGCTCGCCCGCCTGGACGACGTGGTGCGCGAGGAGGACGACCGGGGCGGCCCGCGCGGCGGCGGCGTGAGCTGCCTGTACGCGGTGTACGACCCGGTCGACGGCCGGTGCAGCCTGGCCCGCGCAGGCCACGCACCGCCCGCCGTGGCCGACCCGGCGGGCGGCGTCCGCTACGCGGAGCTGCCGGCCGGGCGGCCGCTGGGGCTGGGCGGCCCGCCGTTCCAGCGCGCCGAGCTGGACCTGCCGGCCGGCAGCCTGATCGCCCTGTACACGGACGGCCTGGTGGAGGCCGTCGACGGCCGGCGCGGGCTCGCGGAGACGCTGGCCGGGCTCCACCGGCCGCTGGAGAGCCTGTGCGACGAGGCGCTGGCGACCCTGCTGCCCGGGCCCGTGGACGACGACGCCGTCCTGCTGCTGGTCCGCACCCGTCGGCTCGACGCCGGGCAGGTCGCCGACTGGGAGTTGACGCCCGAGCCGGCGGCGGTCGCCCAGGCGCGTCGCAGTGTCACCGGGCGGCTGGACGAATGGGGCCTGGCGGACCTCGTGTTCACCACCGAGCTGATCGTCAGCGAGCTGGTCACCAACGCGATCCGGTACGCCCCCGGGCCGGTCCGGGTCCGGCTGATCCGGGACCGCAGCCTGATCTGCGAGGTCTCCGACACCGGGCACACCTCGCCGCACCTGCGCCAGGCCGCCCGGGACGACGAGGGCGGGCGCGGCCTGTACATCATCGCCCAGCTCACCGAGCGCTGGGGCACCCGCTACACCGAGGAGGGCAAGACCATCTGGACCGAGCAGGCCCTGCCCGCCGAGGGCTGACGGCTCCAGCCCCGAGGCGCGGGCCGCCTCGGGCGGACCCGAGGTGTCGACGTGACGCTTGCCGGTCGATCCAGGAAGGGAGAGGCGCAAGAGGCGCTTAACTGTGGAGTGGGGGAAACGACGCGGCTGTGGGGACGAGCGGGACAGAAGGGCAGTCCGGTGGCTGATGTCTCGAACAGGAGGGCGTGGCGTTCGCCGCGATTCCTGCCCAGGTGGGCGCACCAGGTCATGATCGGTGGCTATGTGCTGGTCGCGGCCGCGGTGGTGCTGGATCTCGCCAGCGGGCCCGGTGCCACGTTCGCCCCGATGCTCGCCGCCCTCCCCGTACTGGCCGGTGTGGGCGCCCGCCGGGCCGCGATCCCACTGGCGGCCGGGGTGGTCGCCAGCGCGATCGTCGTCGGCCTGGCGGTCTACGACAACGACGTACCCGCGGTCGTGATGGCGACCGCGGCGACCACCGTGGTCGTGGTCACCTTCTTCAGCTGCGCCAACGTCGTGGTGGTGACGGCCCACGAGCGGGAGCTGGCCAGGGTCCACACGGTCGCCGAGGCCGCGCAGCGTGCCCTGCTGCGCCTGGTGCCCCGGCGGATGGGGCCGCTGGTGGTCGCGGTGCGCTATGTGGCGGCGGAGGCCGAGGCACGGATCGGCGGGGATCTGTACGAGGTGATGCCGACCCCGTACGGGGTGCGGTTGTTCCTCGGCGACGTGTGCGGCAAGGGCTTGGCCGCGGTGGAGACCGCAGCCGACGTGCTGGGGGTGTTCCGTGAGGCCGCGCGGGCCGAGCCGGATCTGGCGGAGGTGGCCAGGCGGCTGGACTCGGCGCTCGTCCGTCGTCCGGCGAGCGAGGAGTTCGTCACGGCGGTCCTGGTCAGCATCCCCGACACACCGGGACCGGCGGTCGTGGTCAACTGCGGGCACCCGCCGCCGCTGCTTCGCCGTGACGGTGAGGTCACCATGGTGGAGCCGTCCGTCGAGGCGCCCCCGCTGGCACTGCTCGGCCTGGTCGGCGGGACCTACCATGCCGGGTCGATCGCCTTCGACCGCGGCGACCTGCTGCTGCTCTACACGGACGGCGTGTCCGAGGCCCGGGACGCGGCGAGCCGGTTCTACCCGCTCGCCCAGCGCCTGGCCGACCTGCCGCACGCGGAGCCGGACGCCCTGCTGGACGACCTGCTCCTGGACGTGCGGGCGCACGTCGGCTCCGGCCTGACGGACGACGCGGCCCTGCTCGCCGTCCGCCGGGAGCGGTGACCGCCGAGAGGGTGTGGATCGCCAGCGGTAGCGAGAGCGTTCGTCGCGGACAGAGCCGGTGTCGGCTGCCGCCTCTGTTGGCCGACAGCCGACACCGGCCTTCTCAGGACGTGCCGATCACCGGGTTCAGCAGCCCATGGTCCAGGTATGGGAGGCACCCTTGTCGTTCGCGGCCGCGTTGTAGCCGACTTCCTGCCCGGGGGCGAGGCAGATGGTGACGTGTCCGAGCAGTTCACGCGCGGAGTACACCTTCACGTGGTCCTTCACACCCGGGCCGGAAATGCCGTGGTTGGCCCAAGAGGAGTCGTGCCAGGCCATGTCGCCCTCCCACCAGTGGTCGTCTCCGGAGTGCTCGATCTTCAGGCCCGAGAAGTTGGCGTCCGTCCACACACAGAAGTTGCCGCTGGCGCACGGGACGGCCGAGGCCGGGGTAGCCGTGCCGGCGGCCGATGCGAGGGCCAGCAGGGCGGTGGCGAGCAGGGTGGTGAAGCGCCTCATCGGGGTGGACCTCCTGGGGTCGGTCGGTTGCTGAGCAGGGTGGTGGCTTCGGTCAGGGCGTGTGCCTGCAGGCGCTGCCAGGTGGCGAAGTCGGCCTGGTGACGGGCACGGACCTGGTCGAGGGTGCTGTGGCTGTAGTCGGCTTCGGGTTCGAAGTTGTTGACGACCACCGAGGATCGGAACCACGCGGCCTGGTCGCCGTACAGCTGCTGCTGTGCGGCGGCCAGGCATCCGTCGGTGTGGGCGCGGACGACGTAGCCGGTGGGCAGGGTGAGGGCGAGCTGGGCCGGGCCGGTGCCGAACAGCGCATCGGTGACCCGCTGGCGGTCGGCCGCCGACGGGGTCTGGTCCGGCCGGGGCGGGATGATTCCTTGCTGCTGGAGGCAGGAGTCGGTCAGCTGCCGGGTCGCCGCGGCGATGATCTCGTCGGGCTTGGGCGGGGACGGTGAAGGTGCGCAGGCGGTCATCACCCCGGCGGCGATCAGTGCGCCTGCCAGGCGTAAGGCGGATCGCGTCTGCAGGTTCACCGGTGATCAGCCCGCCACCGGTTGGTGGCGGGCCTTCATGGCTCCGTCCTCGGGGCTCACGTTGTCCGGCTCGTGGTCTCGCGGCATGGTGCCATCGTGGGGTCGGCGTGGGCGTCCAGTCGCACCGATCACGTGCACTGACCCCTGATCGGGTGATCATCTACTCCGTGGGGAGGTCCGTGCACGCCCCCGGGTTGACGTCGCCGTAGTGCTGTTGGGGCGTCGGGCGGTGTCGAGAGCACCTCGGTGAGGGAGGTCTTCCTGGCGTCGGTGTGCTGGGGCCGTACCACCTGGACACGGGCGCCGCGGGTGGTGTCGTTGGCGGCTGCGATGATCCACTTCATGAGTGAGACGACTCCCGCCGTGACGTGGACGCATGACCTGGCCACCACCGTCGAGCTGGTACGCACCCTGCACGACCTCCCGTGGGCCGCGGACCGGTCCGCGGTCGAACGGATGGTGGCTGAGCGCCCCGGCTGGAAGATCCGGCGGGAGATGAGCGATCTGCTTGTCGTCGGGCTGTTCCCGACCGGCGGGACGGAGCTGTACTTCGACGCCACCGCCCCCAAGCAACCGCAGTACCGGCGGATCCGGCTGATGCGGCTGCTGGATTTCGCCCCGGCGGCAACGCCGCACCAGCGGCAGGCCGCCCTGCGTCAGCTCGCCGAAGCCCTGGGCGCCGTCGGCTCGCCGACACCAGCGCCGACGGGGGCCGAGGGCTCCGGGCTGCGCTGGCGGTCGGGGGAGCGGGTGATGCTGCTGCAGAGCAACGACCGGTGGGCGTGGATCGCGCTGCACCTGGCGGTCGGCAGCGCGCAGCACGTCGACGAGGACGTCCTCGGGCGGATCAGCGAGCTCCTCCCGCCGCTGTGGGACACCGGCGTGCACCGGCGGCGCCTGACGCTGCACCGGTTTGCCGGGCCTCCCACGCTCGAACACCGGCGGGACGTCTTCGCCGACGTCTACCGGGCGGTGTGCGGCGTGCTCGGCGACCCGACGCTGTACGGGGGCGGCCCGAACGGGCCGGACGTCCGGTGGCGTGGCAGCGGCGAGGACACCGTGCTGCTGCGGCTGCGGGCCGACCGTCGGGAGGTCTGGGTCGAGACCGCCCCGGCCGGCCCGGTCGAGGCCGAGGAACTCGGCAGCTTCCGGTGGGGCGGCCCGGGCAGTGACGGGAGCAGCGACTTCTCCCGGCTGCCGTACAGCTGGCAACTGCACCTGCACGGGCCAGGCGAGCTCGCCACCTACCTGCCCGGCGGCCGACTGGCCGGCAACCTGGCGCACCTTCGGGAGTCGCTGGAGCTGCTGTTCGCCGCGTGGATCGAGCAACTGCCCGTCCAGCGGCCGGGGGAGAAGGTCACGTTCACCATGGCGTCGCGTCGGATCAGCGGAGGGATCTCGTTCACGTACGACACCGCGAAGGGGTTCCTGCTCCGCGTCGGCGCTCGGCCCGGCGACCCGCAGGAGGTGGCGGCGGCCATGACCGCCGACGGATGGCAGCCGTCCGGCAAACGGTGGAAGGCCGAGTTCCCCGTCCCGACCGCGCGGACCGCCACCGACGTCGCCGCGCTCCTCACCGCCGAACTGGCCGCCCGCGGCCTCACCGGCGATCACGGTGAGGTGACCGCCCGACGGATCCACTTCCCCGCACACCCGTACGGCTTCTTCCGCGCCACGGGGCTGGGGATGGAAACGAGCTGACGCGCCACCACCCGGAGGCCCGCTCCGGGCGGCAGGGCGAGCCAGGGACTACGGAGTCCGCTCGGCCGGTCGTTGCGGGGGCCTCACCTGCGGGGAAACGGCCGGCGGTCGCGAGCGCCACCGCGGCCGCCACCCTGTCGACCACCTCAGCCCGCGCGTCCACCGCCGCGATCTCCGGCGCCCGCTCGTACGCCCGACCCCGCCGCCGCTCCGCAGCATTCAGGCTGTCCGTGCCGCCCGGCGCAGCAACCGGGCGACGCGTGAGGACGGGGCAAGCGGTGCCTGGTGCGGCACTAGCGATCGCGACCGTGTGCCTTCCGTACGGAAGCGGCAACGCGATCGATCAGTTCGGGGAGGGCCGAACGCACCGGGTCGCTCAGGCCCGTACCCAGTTCGATGTCCGACGTCTCCACGGCGTGCACCACGAGCTCGCGGGGAAGCCGGTCGAGGATTTCCCCCAGGGCCAGGCACTCCCCGAGGCCCAAGGCATGAGTGCTCGCCGGACGCGTCGCGTGCGCGGCTGCTTCCGCCACCGACAGGGTGTGCAGTCGGCCGGGCCGGGCAGGGTGCGTTCGGACGGCTTCCACCACGACCACGGTGTCGGCGCCGTGCCACAGGTCGAGCATCCGGCTGGGCTCGCCGTCGCTGACCGCGAGCACGGTGCCGTCGGGAACCCGGCGCCGCAGTGCCTCCACCACCGCCGGGCCGACGCCGTCGTCGCGGCGGAAGGGATTGCCCACCCCGATCACCACGACCCGGCCGGTCACGTGCGTTCCACCGTCAGGTCGAGGAAGTGGGTCGAGCAGGAGATGCAGGGGTCGTGGTTACGGATGGCGCGCTCGCACACGGTGCTGAGTTCCTCGTCATCGGCGGCGGGGCCCGGCCTGTCCAACCGCGCCTGGACGGCCCGGCGCAGGTCCTCCTCGATGGCCGACTGGTTCTGGGCGGTGGGCGGAACGATGCGGGCCGCGGTGAGCGTGCCGTCCTCCGCCAGGGCGTAGCGGTGGTAGAGCAGCCCCCTGGGCGCCTCGGTGGCGCCGGTCCCGATCGCCTTGCGTGGCGGGACGTCGACGGCGGGTCGGGGAGGCGGTTCGTAGGCGTCGATGATCCGCAGGGCTTCCTCGACGGCGTGCACCACTTCCACGGCGCGTACGACGATGCTGCGGAAGGGGTTTCGGCAGACCGCGCCCGCCGCCGGGTCGCCGAGCCCGGCTTCGCGCGCGGCCTCGGCCGCCACGGGGTGCAGCCACCGGCCGTTGATGGCGTAGCGGGCCAGTGACCCGGTCAGGTAGCGGCGGCCGTCCAGGGTGGCGGTCAGGGCGGTGGAGTGCGGTACCTGCTCCTCGTGCACGTGCTGCTCGAAGTCGGCGACCGGGAACTCGCGCAGGGCCGGGCTCCCCCCGGTGCCGCTGCCGTCGTGGGCGGCCATGACGGCGGGTGTTCCGGAGTCGATGGCGTAGCGGCCGGGATCCCGCAGGGCCAGCAGCTCGTAGTCGCACACGGCGTCGGGGAAGTCGAACGCGGCCACCCAGCGCACGGTCTGAAGCGCGTCCTCGCGAGCCTGCCGCAGCCGGTCCGCCAGCGGACGCAGTTCCTGGGTCGTCGGCGTGCGGTAGAAGCCACCGACGCGGACGTTGACCGGGTGGACGGGGCGACCGCCCAGCTGTTCCAGGATCGCGTTGCCGGTCTGCTTGGTCCGCAGGCCGCGCTCGACGGCGGCGCGGTGGTCGCGGGCGAGTTCGACCACGCTCGGGCAGCCGAAGAAGTCCGGGGCGTGGAGCAAGTGGATGTGCAGGGTCTGGCTCTCGATCCATTCGCCGCAGTACAACAGGCGGCGCAGCTGGGCGAGTTGGCCGTCCACGGCGACGCCGCAGGCGTTCTCGACCGCCTGGCAGGCGCTCATCTGGTAGGCGACCGGGCAGATGCCGCAGATGCGGGAGGTGATGTCCGGTGGCTCGGTGTGCCCCCGGCCGATCAGGAAGGCCTCGAAGAACCGTGGCGGCTCGTAGATGCGCAGCCGTGCCTCGGTGATCCTTCCGTCGTGGACGCGCAGGTGGAGAGCGCCTTCGCCTTCCACGCGGGCCAGTGCGCCCAGCCGCAGGACGCGGGATCCGCGATGGCTCATACCGGCCCTTCCGAGGTGGTGTCCGTCCTCGCCCGAGAGTCGTCCTGCTCCTCGGCCTCGGCCTCGGCCGCGAGATCGGGTACGGGGGCATATTCCGGCGACGCGGCGTTGAAGGTGTGGAAGACACGCAGGATGTCGCGCTCGCTCATCCCGTCGTGGGCCAGTTGCCGGACCATGGAGCGCAGGTTGGGGCTGTCGCTCGGCCCGAAGCAGCCGTAGCAGCCGCGTCCGTAGGCCGGGCAGATCGCGCCGCAGCCGGAGTGGGTGACCGGGCCCAGACAGGGGGTGCCGTGGGCCACGGTGATGCAGGTGGTGCCGCGCCTCTTGCACTCGAAGCAGACGCTGTGATCAGGGATGCCCGGTTTGCGTCCGGCCAGGTGGGCGGTGATGACTTCGAGGAGCTGGCGGCGGTCGATGGGGCAGCCGCGCAGTTCGAAGTCGACCGGCACGTGGGCCGAGATCGGCGTCGAGGTCTCCAGCGTGGCGATGTACTCCGGGCGGGCGTAGACCGCGGCGCGGAACTCGGCGACGTCCCCGAAATTGCGCAGTGCCTGGATGCCGCCCGCGGTGGCGCAGGCTCCGATGGTGACCAGGCGACGGGAGATGCGCCGGATGTGCCGGATCCGCTCGGCGTCCTCGGCCGTGGTGATCGACCCTTCGACCAGGGAGAGGTCGTACGGTCCGCGCCCGGGCAGCTCCGCGCGCTCGCCGTCGGGGCCCTCGGCGGCGGACATCTCCAGGAAGTGCTCGATCCGTACCCGGTCTGCCAGACCGAGCAGCTCGTCCTCGCAGTCGAGCAGGGTCAGCTGGCAGCCGTCGCAGGAGGCGAACTTCCACACGGCGAGTGACGGCCTGGGATCGGCGTCCGGCCCGGGGCCGGTGTCCGGTCGCGTGTTGGTGACCATCTCACAACTCCCTTACTCCGAGCAGTGGTTCAGCCAGGTCGTAGCCGACGACCGGGCCGTCCCGGCACAGCAGGAGAGGGCCGAGCTGGCAGTGGCCGCAGTGGCCGGTGGCGCAGCGCATGTTGCGTTCCAGGGACACCTGGACGCGGTCGGGGGGCACGCCCCGGTCCGTCAGGGCGCGTGCGGTGTGGCGGATCATCACCTCGGGGCCGCACACCAGCGCGCACGTGCGGTCGGACTGGATGTCGAACCGGCCCAGGAGTGTGGTGACGATCCCTACCGCGCCGTGCCAGCCCGGGCCGGGCCGGTCGACGGTCACAGCCACCCGGGCCGGGCCGCGCCAGCTCTCGCTCTCCCCGCGGTAGAGCAGGTCGCCGGGGGTGCGGGCGCCCACCAGGATCCCGAACCGGCTGTACGCCGCGGGCCGCTCCAGGGCCGTGTGCACCACCGGCCGCAGCGGCGCGAGGCCGATGCCGCCCGCGATCACCAGGACGTCGTGGCCGACCGCCGCATCCAGGTCCCAGCCGACGCCGTACGGCCCGCTCAGCCCCACGGTGTCCCCCGGCCGCAGTCGGTACAGCGCCGTGGAGACTGCACCCACCGCGCGCACGGTGAACGCCAGCCCTCCGTGCCGGCCACGCAGGGCGCTGACCGAGATGGGCACCTCACCGACGCCGAACGCGTAGATCATGGCGAACTGGCCCGGCGAGAACGGCGGAAGCTCCAGTCGCACCGGCACCAGTTCCAGCGAACGGGTGTCGGCGGTCTCCGGCCGGGTGTCGGCGACCCGGTACGGCAGCGGAGAGGGCACTGTGCTCATGCCGGGCCGCCTCCGTACGGCGCGTACAGGTCCAGCAGCCTGACCCGGGTCGCCTGCAGGCGCTCGGCGACGACCTCGGTGAAGCGGCGCATCAAGGCATAGCCGAGTTCGGGCTCGGCCGCGCACAGGCCGAGTACGTCGGCGGCGGGGAACCGCGTCGCCTCCACCGCGGTCACCGTCTGCGCCCCCAGGTGCCAGCGGTACGGCGGGGAGATCCACGACCAACCCAGCAACTGGCCCGGGCCGAGCGTCTCCACCACGGGTGCCGGGTGCCGGCCGGGAACGTACAGGTCGAGGGCGACCTCGCCGGAGCGCAGCAACCAGAAGCGGTCGGCCTTCCCACCCTCGTCGAACAGCCGCGTACCGGCCGGATACGAAACGGGCAGTCCCGTGACCAGCAGCCGTTCGCGGTGGGCGACAGGAAGGAAGTCCAGGGGCGACGCCAGGCCGCTCACGGCGCCTCCGCCTCCTCCGATGCCCCGGTCTGTCCCCAGTCGTGCAGAGCGGCAGCCTCCTCGGTGATGTCGATACCGACCGGGCACCACACGATGCAGCGGCCGCAGCCCACACAGCCGGAGGAGCCGAACTGGTCGTACCACGTGCCCAGTTTGTGGGTCATCCACTGCCGGTAGCGGCTGCGCGCCGAGGCGCGGACCGGGCCGCCGTGCAGGTGGGAGAAGTCGAGGTCGAAGCAGGAGTCCCACAGCCGCCACCGCTCCGCGTGGTCACCGGTGAGGTCGGTGACGTCCTCGGTGGTGGTGCAGAAGCAGGTGGGACACACCATCGTGCAGTTGCCGCACGTCAGGCAACGCCCGGCGACATCGTCCCAGCGGGGGGCGTCCAGTGTGCCGGCCATCAGCTCCCGTAGGTCGGCCTCCGGCATGGTCCGTCCCATGCGGTCCGCGGCGGAGGCTACACCCGCGCGAGCCGCCTCACGGGTCGCGGGGTCTGCGGGGCGGGCAGGCAGTTCGGCGAGGATCTCCGCGCCTTCCTCGCTGCCGCTGCGGATCCAGAAGCGGTGACCGTGGTCGTCGACCACTTCGGTCATCACCAGGTCGTAGCCGGGACCGGCCGCGGGTCCAGTGCCCATCGAGACGCAGAAGCAGGTGCCGCCGGGCTCCGTGCACTCCACCGCCACCAGGAAGGCGCCGGTGCGCCGCCCCTGGTAGACGGGGTCGCGGTGCGGCCCGCCGGTGAGCACCCGGTCCTGGATCGCGATGGCCCGCAGGTCGCAGGAGCGCACCCCCAGGAACGCGTACCGGCCGGGCGCGGTCTCGTCGGCGGTGAAGACCGTCTCGTCGCCCACCCGGTCGGCACTCCACTGCCGCACCCGCGCCGGGTGGAGGAACGTCTTCCACGACTGTGGGCCCGCCGCGTTCGCGAACGCGGCACCGTCCGGCCGTTCACGCAGCCGGTAATGCCCGGCCTCCAGTTCCACACCCCATCCGTAGGGCAACTGGTCGGCCGACTCCAGTCCCGCCAGTACGATCGCGCCGTCCCGAACGGTGGGGCCGACCACGGTGAAACCGCGCCCGATCAGGACGTCGACCAGCGCGGCCATCCCGTCCTTGCCGATCACCATCCCGTCGGAGACGGGTGGCGACGAGGTGTTCACGTCGGTGTGCGTGTTCATGGCCTTGCTCCCTCAGCGCCGGGGAAAGCAGGTGCGGCGGCCGTCGGCGCCCTGGAACCCACGGGCGCAGGACTTCCGGCACAAGCGGACAAAACGGAGATACCGGAAGTGTAGTGGTCGACGGCCACCTCCAGATCGCCTACGGAGCGGTCCCGGCCCCGGTGTCGCCGGCCGGCCGCCTGCCGCGGCACCGCTGCCCCGCTACCGAAGGCGGTCCACCCGGAGGCCGCCGGGCTGTCCGCGTTCCGTACCGCGAACGCGGACTTCGATCGCGCCGGCCCGGACGAGGATCGGCGTCGGGGACGGCTCGCCGGTCAGGTGGGCGCCGGGCACGGTCAGCGGGCCGGGCCGCCGCAGGATGGTGCCGGTCGTCTCCGGTGCCGCTCGTCGGCGGTGTCGGCGGTGTAGGCGGGCGGGCCCGCTCTCGCGCAGCGCGGTGGAGCCGCAGTCAGCGAGCGCGGGGCCGCGTCGGAGCGCGACGGCCTCACGCAGCAACGGCACGGCGGCGCCGTCGACGGGCTCGGCGCGGGCGCGGTCGAGCAGTCGCTCCAGCCGGTGGGCGTCGATCATGTCCGGGTCGGCGCGCAGCGCGTAGCCGGGAGCACGGGTCTCCAGGCGCGGGCCGTCGGTGAGCAGGGCGCGAAGTCGGGCGATGTGGCCCTGCAGCGCGGCGCGCGCGGTGCGGGGCGGGGGCGTGGTCCCAGGCGAGGTCGAGCAGCCGCTCGACCGGCACGACACGGTTGGCCTCCAGGGCGAGCGCGGCCAGGACAGCGCGGCGCCGGGCGCCTCCGATGTGGATGGTGGTGTCGGCGGGGGACCGCAGTTCCAGTGGTCCCCCGCACCAGAATCCGCACGCCGCTCCTGTGCTCTCGTCCGTGTCCGGTTCCCGGGCCCGCGCTCTGGTCGGGCGGGGGCCCGGCGGTCCCGGGAGGCCGTGGGCCCGGAGGCGGTGCTCCGGGTCCACGGCGGCGGTGGTGCAGGCTCGACGGCGCGGCGCGGAACGGTGCCGCGCTCAGGCCTCGGCCATGGCGGCGACGAGGCTCGCGGGACGCATGTCGGTCCAGTTCGTCTCGACGTAGTCGACACAGGCCTGGCGGTTGTCGGGACCGTGGGCGATGGTCCAGCCGGCCGGGACGTCGATGAAGGCGGGCCACAGCGAATGTTGGTTCTCCTCGTTGACGAGAACGAGGTAGGTGCCGTCGGCGTCCTCGAAGGGATTGGCCATGGTGGGTTCCTTTCTGGATGGTGGTCGGAACGGGAGTGTTCACCGGCCGACCAGGACAGACCATGATCGACGGTGGCGAACGGAACAAGGCCCTGGCACGACCGTCAGGTGAACTTGCTTCAGATCGGGAGGTCGTAGCGGCGGCGGATGCTGCTGCCGTGGCGCCGGACGTCGGTGCCGTAGACGTGGAGCGAGACCGCGAGGTCGTCGCCGCCGTTGCGGACCAGGTGGATGTCGCCCGGCGGGGTCAGGTAGGTGACGGTGCCCCCGGCGGGTTGACCGTCGTCGCGACCGGAAACGCGAGCTCGAGACGAGCCACGCCATCGAGGAGGCCCGCGAAAACCGCGAACTGCGGCGACGCTGCTACACCGAACTCCACCGGGACGCCAGGCAGTTCGCCACAGCGCTGAGCCGTCACCTGTACGTCATGCGGGATCGTGCAGTCGGTGAGGAGGACGTTCGGGCACTGGAAAGAGCCAAGGACACCCACCGGGATGGCTGGTCCGAGACCCTGATGATCGCCCCGGACACGGTGATCGGACCGGCCAACGAGCTGAACGATGCACTGACCCGGGTGTACGGGCAGATCAAGCGCATCGAACAGGGAAACCCCAGGAGGGACGAAACCCTTCGGTCCGCCGCCGAAGCGCAACAGGCCCTCTGGCCCCTGATACGCGCCACCAGGGAAGCAATGCGCGGTGACCTGGGTGTCACGGGGGCCACCCCTTGGCCACAGTCGAACTCGTACGACGATCCGGCGATGATCGACGACTTCGAGGAACCACTCGGCCACCCCGACTCCTAGATCGCCAGCGAGAGCCGCCGAGATCCTTGGGCATCCGAAACCGACCCCGGCCCGCCATCGTCACGCTGCCCGACATCTCCCTCTCCGGCCGCCGCCCTCGAGTCCGCGAACCCCCTGCTGGGAGCAATTGTCAAGGCCTGCGGAGCGCCCCCGTTCCGGAATCCGCAGGCTCCGGGCAGGAACGGTCCTCCGTACGATGCCGTGCATGATCAAGGAAATGTCTGCTTGTCCGATCCGGACGCCATGGCCGTCTGATGGTCTTCCTGTCGGCCGCGTTGACTACGCGGGAACCCGTCGGGGGCGGCGATGAAAGCCGCCGTCTCCCCGCCGCGGCCGTTGGACGTCACCTCGGTCTTTCCCGAACTCACCGCCCATGCGGGGACAGCGGTCCGGTTGCATCCTGCGCCGGCGACTCCGGGCCCGCGTGACAGCTCCGTGGGAGGACCGCTGGCCTGGCCGGAGGATGAAGCATGGCCGACCTGCCCAGGCGGCAGTCATCTGATGCGCAGGCAGCCCCATCGCCCCGCCAACGTCCGCGGTGAGCGGTCGACAAGGTTCGTCTACCACGGTGAGATCACCTGGGACGCGATACCCGCGGACGCGTCGTGGCCCTTGCTGCCCGTGATGCAGGTGTATGCGCATGACGTGCCCTGGTACGACGGGTTTCCGGAGGGCATGGACATTCTTCAGATCCTCTGGTGTCCGTTCCAGCACGTCTACGACGCTCGGGGGGTGCCCTACAACGGAATCGCCGGCCCGTGGGTCCAGGTCCGCTACCGCCACACTGCTGACCTGGGAGACCGCTTCCTGACCCCGCCGGAGCCGCTGGCCGTCGGTGAGCCCGGCTATCTGCCCACCCCCTGCCTGCTGCGGCCGGAGCCGGTGACCGAGTACCCGCACCCGGGCGCCCTGGGCGAGGAGTTCGAGGCCCGGGTCGAGGAATGGGAGATGGCGACCTTCGGCGACCCGGACGACCCCGAGGAGTACGACCCCCGCTACTCCTGGGACCTCTCGACAGCCCCGGGCTGGAAGCTCGGTGGCCATGAACCCTGGAACTACCAGGGCTACTACGGCCCGGTGCGCTGCGCCACGTGCGGCAGCGGGATGCGCTTCGTGGCCGCGATCGCCAGCACGGAATGGGACGGGGGTACGGAAAGCTGGGCGCCTGTCGGCTTTCTCGAAGGCAGCCCACGCGATCGGCGTCAGTGCCGGGAGCCGACCGACGTCGTACTCGGGCGACGAGAGACCATGCGCGTCTTCACCTGCTCCCTCTCCCCAGACCACCCGGTCATCAGCGACCTGATGTAGTCGCCCGGCCGCGTCACTGCTCGTTCAGGCGGCGGCCGCCGCGGGGCGCTCGACCAGCCGGCCGCGTTCGAAGCGGGCTCCGGTGCGGACGAGCGGGATGAGGTGGGGGCCGTTGACGGCCCGCCGGCGGAGTGGCCGCCAGCCCTCGCCTGGCGGCTGCACCACGCCCCCAACGTGCTGCTCATCCCCGGCACCGCCAACACCGCCCACCTGGAGGCCAACACCGCGGTCAGCGAGATCACCCTCGACGCCGCGACCCTCGCCACCCTCGACGGCACCGAGTCCCGCTCCAACGACGTCCCCATCGGCTGACCGGAACCGACGCGGCCCATGGGCCGGCGCCACCGTGATCAGCACGGTCAGCAGCCCGGAGAAAGCCCGGCTGGCCACCGCCGCCGGAGCCCACCACGTGATCAACTACCGCGAGGGCGACCCGGCCGCCGCGATCCGCACGACGGCCCCGGACGGCGTCGACATCGTTGCCGAGGTGGCGCTCGGCGCGAACCTCGCCCTGGACCTCGCCGTACTGCGAACGCGCGGCACGATCTCGACCTACGCGAACGACGGCGGCAAGCCGGTCGAACTGGACGTACTGCGGAACATGGTGCTCAACGCGCGGTTCCAGTTCCTGATCCTCTTCTTGGCCGGTCCGGAAGCACGCGCCGCAGCCGCCCAGGACGTCGCCGCCGCAGTGCGCGACGGCGCGCTGCCGGTCGGCGAGGAGCACGGCCTGCCGCTGCTCCGCTTTCCCCTCGAGCGCACTGCCGACGCGCACCGAGCGGTCGAGAGCCGGGTGGTCGGCAAAGTCCTGGTGGACATCACGGCCTGACGTCCAGTTGGCACGTCGTGCTCCTCGAAGCGGCGGGCGAGGCGGACGGCCTGTTCGACGGTGTGGGCGCGCATGAGACCGGTGTAGGCGGCCTGCGGGCGGTCGGCGTCGCCGGCGTGCGCCCGGGCCTGGCGGTGCAGCTGCTTGTGCAGCGAGCCCCGGGGCACCTCGGGCGGCTTCACAGCGTCCTCCTCACCCGGCGGCGAACGGCGAGCACGGCCCCTGCGGCAAGGCCCGTCAGGGCGCCTGCGGCTGCCGCTGCCAGGAGCCGGGCGGCCGCAGGGTGCGGATGCGGGCGGGGAGCCGCCTGCTCGGGATGGTCGGTGGGTGGCGCCCCGTCGAGGGCCAGGGCGAGGGCTTCGGCCAGGTGCACGGCGCGGCGGCCGGTGCCCGCCTGGTCGATCTGGGTGCGGCAGCTGAAGCCGTCCGCCACGACGAAGGCGGCCGGTGCGGTGCCGCGGACGGCGGGCAGGACGCCCTGCTCGGCGATCGCCTGCGACAGGTCGTAATGCCCTTGCTCGAAGCCGAAGTTGCCGGCCAGACCACAGCAGCCCTCGTCCAGCACGTTCGCGTCGATGCCGGCGCGGCGCATCAACTCGCGGTCCGGGTCGGCGCCGAGGACGGCGTGTTGGTGGCAGTGGGTCTGCACGGTCGCCGCCCGCCCCACCTTCGGCGGGTGCCAACTGTCGGGGGCATGGTTGACGAGTTGTTCGGCGAACGTGCGCACCTGGGCGGCGAGGCGGACGACGTCCTGGTCGCCGGGAAGCAGGTCCGGGGCGTCGGAGCGGAAGACGGCCGCGCACGAAGGTTCCAGGCCGATGATCGGCGTGCCGGCCTCCAGCCACGGGCGCAGGACGCCGGTGGTGCGCTTCAGTACCCGTTTGGCGGTGGCGAGCTGGCCGGTGGAGATCCACGTCAGGCCGCAGCAGACCGGTTCCTCGGGGACGGCCACGTGGAAGCCAGCGTCCTCCAGCACCCGGACCGCCGCCTTGGCGATGTCCGGGTGGAAGTGGTTGGTGAACGTGTCCGGCCACAACACCACGGTCCGCGGGTCGTACGGGTCGGGCTGTGGCCGGCCCTCCCGGTGCCGGCCGTCCTGGAACGTTTCGGGGGCGAACAGGGGTGCGTCGCGGCGCGGGTCGATCCCGCCCAGGTACTTTCCGATCCGGCCGAGGCCGGGGGCGTGGAGGGCGGCGTTGGCCAGCCCGGGAGCGATGCGGGCGAACCGACTCCACAGCGGGAGCCAGCCCATGGCGTAGTGGGCGGCCGGGCGCAGCCTGCCCTGGTAGTGATGGGCGAGGAACTCGGCCTTGTAGGTGGCCATGTCGACACCGACCGGGCAGTCGGACTTGCAGCCCTTGCAGGCCAGGCACAGGTCGAGGGCGTCCCGTACCTCGGTGGAGTGCCACCCGTTCTCGACCGGCGAATCACCGTGGCCGCCGAGCATCTCGAACAGCAGGCGGGCCCGGCCGCGGGTGGAGTGCTCCTCCTCCAGCGTCGCCCGGTAGGAAGGGCACATCACCCCGCCCCGGTGCGTGCGGCAGTTGCCGATTCCGACGCACCGCATGACGGCCCGCCCGAAGTCGTGGTCGTCGTCGTTGTACGCGAAGTGGGTGTCCAAGGGCTGCGGGCGCCAGTCGGCGCCCAGGCGCAGGTTCTCGTCGACGCGGTAGGGGTGCACGACCTTGCCGGGGTTCATCCGGTTCCCGGGGTCGAACAGGGCCTTGACCTCGCCCATGGCGTCGACCAGCTCCTGGCCGAACATGCGGGGCAGGAGTTCGCCGCGGGCCTGGCCGTCGCCGTGCTCGCCCGACAGCGAGCCGCCGTAGGAGGCGACCAGGTCGGCGGCATCGCACAGGAACGCGCGGAAGGCCTCGACCCCTTTACCCGCACGCAGTTCGAACGGGATCCGGGTGTGGACGCAACCCTGCCCGAAGTGCCCGTACAGGGAGGCCTGTTGGTAGCCGTAGCGGTCGAAGAGCCGTTCCAGGTCGCGCAGGTAGTCACCCAGTTTCCCGGGCGCGACGGCAGAGTCCTCCCAGCCCTCCCAGGTCTCGGAGCCGTCCGGCGGCCGGGCGGTGACGCCGAGGCCGGCCTCGCGGGCCTTGAGCATCTCCTGTTCGCGGACCGGGTCGTCCGACAGCGCCACCGACGGATCGTCCTCGTCGCGGCCGAGCGCGCGCAGCAGCTCGCGGGCCTGGGCGTCGGCCTGCTCCTTGGTGTCGCCGGTGAACTGGAGCAGCAGCCAGCTGTCGCCCTCGGGCAGCCGGTCCAGCGAGTCCAGGTAAGCGTGTTCCTCGCGCATCAGCTGCGCCATGCGGCCGTCGATGGCCTCGAGCTGGGAGGGACGGCTGTGCTCGAGCAGGTCGGGGACGGCGTCCGCCGCCTGGCAGATGTCGTCGAACCCGAGCGCCAGCAGCGCCTCCGCGGCGGGCACCTCGACCAGCTCGAGTTCCGCCCGCAGGACGGTCACCAGGGTTCCTTCGCTGCCGACCAGCGCCTTGGCCACGTCGAAGCCGTTCTCCGGCAGCAGGGAGTCCAGGTTGTACCCCGAGACCCGGCGCGGGATCTTCGGGTAGCGTCGCCGGATGGCGGCCATGTTGCGGCCGGCGATGTCCTTCAGCCCCCGGTACAGCGCGGCCTGCGGGCCGCCCTCGGCGACGATGTGCGCGTAGTCCTCGGCACTGGTGGGACCGGCCCAGAACCGGGCACCCCCGTAGGTGAGGACCTCCAGGCGGCGGATGTTGTCGACGGTCTTGCCGTAGGCCTGGGCCGAGGCTCCGCAGCTGTTGTTGCCGATCATCCCGCCCAGCGCGCAGTGCGTGTGGGTGGACGGCTTCGGCCCGAACTTCAACCCGTGCTCGGCGAGCTGCCGGTTCAGCTCGTCCAGCACGATGCCGGGCTCCACCACACACGTCCGCGCCTGCGGGTCCACCGAGACGAGCCGGTTGCAGTACTTCGTCCAGTCGATGACCACGGCGGTGTTGGTGCACTGGCCGCCCAGGCTGGTGCCGCCGCCCCGGGAGAGCACCGGCGCGGCGAAGCGCGAGCACACGGCGACCGCCGTCGCGCCCGCCTCGACCGTACGCGGCACGACCACGGCGAGCGGGACCTGCCGGTAGTTGGAACCGTCGGTCGCGTACGCGCCGAGGCTGCCCGCGTCGAACCGGACCTCTCCGTCGACCGCCTCCCGCAGCGCCTCCTCCAGCGCCGGGAGGTCGACCTGCCCGTCGAGGCTGTCGCTCATCGTCGGTCCCCGCCGCCGGGGAGGAACTCCTGGACCTTGGCCTTCACACCTTGGCGGATGACGGAACCGCGGTCGCTGTCGCCGTGCAGGACGGCGGAGGCGGCGGCCTTGATCTGGTCCCAGGTGGCGTGCGGCGGGATGGGCGGCACCGCGGGGTCGGTGCGGAAGTCGATGACGAACGGCCGCTCCGCCCCCAGGGCCCGGCTCCACGCCGGGCGTACGTCCTCCGGCCGCTCCACCCGTACACCGTCGAGGCCGAACGAGCGGGCGACGTCGGCGTACGGGATGTCGGGCAGGTGCTGGGAGGGTTCGAACTGGGGAGCGCCCTGCATGGCACGCATCTCCCAGGTGACCTGGTTGAGGTCGTGGTTGTTCAGCACCGCCACCACCAGGCGCGGATCGTCCCACTCCCGGTAGTACTTGGCGGCGGTGATCAGTTCGGCCAGGCCGTTCATCTGCATGGCGCCGTCGCCCACGATGGCGATCGCGGGCCGGTCGGGGTGGGCGAACTTGGCGCCGATCGCGTACGGCACGCCCGGGCCCATCGTGGCCAGCGTCCCGGACAGCGAACCCCGCATGGCCCCGCGCATCCGCAGGTGGCGGGCGTACCAGTTGGCGGCGGACCCGGAGTCGGAGGACAGCATCACGTTGTCGGGCAGCAACGCGTCGAGGGTGTGCACCACGTACTCCGGGTTGACCGGGTCCGCGGTGACCTCGGCGCGGCGGCGCATGACCTCCCACCACCGCGCGGTGTTGTCCTCGATCGTCCTGCGCCAGGCGCCGTCCGACTTCGGGGCCAGCAGTGGGATGAGGCGCCGCAGGGCCTCGGCGGCGTCGCCGACGATGTTCACCTCGAACGGGTAGCGCAGGCCGACCATGGACGGGTCGAGGTCGATCTGCACCGCGCGGGCCCGGCCGAACTCCGGCAGGAACTGGCTGTACGGGAAGCTGGAGCCCACCACGAGCAGGGTGTCGCAGTCACGCATCATCTCGTAGGAGGGCCGGGTGCCGAGCAGGCCGATCGAGCCGGTGACGAACGGCAGGGTGTCGGGGAGGGCGTCCTTGCCGAGCAGGGCCTTGGCGACGCCGGCGCCGAGCAGGCCTGCGACCTGCTCGACTTCGGCGCGGGCCTGGCGGGCGCCCTGGCCGACGAGCACGGCGACCTTCTCGCCCGCGTTGAGGATCTCCGCGGCCCGGGCGAGGTCCTCGTCGGCCGGGACGGGGGCGTAGTGGGGCACGCCGAGGCTGGAGGGAACCTGTTTGAAGGCGTGCGCGGGCGGCTCGTAGTCGAGTTCCTGCACGTCGGCGGGGATGATCAGCGCGGTCACGGTACGGCGGGTGGCGGCGATGCGCATCGCCCGGTCCAGGACGTTGGGCAGCTGCTCGGGGACGGTCACCATCTCGCAGAACTCGGACGCCACGTCCTTGTACAGCGACAGGAGATCGACTTCCTGCTGGTAGGAGCCGCCCATGGCGCTGCGGTCGGTCTGCCCGACGATCGCCACCACCGGCACGTGGTCGAGCTTCGCGTCGTACAGGCCGTTGAGCAGGTGGATCGCACCGGGCCCGGAGGTGGCCACGCACACCCCGGTGCGGCCGGAGAACTTGGCGTAACCGACCGCCTGGAAGGCGGCCATCTCCTCGTGGCGGGCCTGGACGAAGCGCGGCTGGTCCTCGGCCCGGCCCCATGCGGCGAGCAGTCCGTTGATGCCGTCGCCCGGGTAGGCGAAGACGTACTCGACCTCCCACTCGCGCAGTCGCTGCAACAGGTGGTCGGAAACCTTCATCGTCTGCTCCTCTTGGTCCCGGTGCTCGCCGTCGGGCGCAACGGGGAGCGCCCGTTGCTGCACGCTCGGCTAACCGTCAACGGTGGGGCCGAAACCCCCTTTGTCGGCGGCCGAGGAAAACGGGTTGTTCGTGAGGCTCGGCGGCAGTATCGCGAAAGCCAGACCGGCGGGCGGGCAGGCGTGTCCGGGCAAGCGGGAACAGCAGCCCGCCGGGGGCACGGGGCCGGGAGGCGGCCACCAGCCCGGTCGGCTTCCGGGAGGCCCCAGGCGCCCGGGACGCGGACGCGCCCCGCATCAACAGGAGACTGTGGGGTCGCAGTGCCGTGGATCGGCGGTCAACTGCGTTGTGAGGGAGGGAAACTACGACCACCTGTCCTGGCGGTCGTTACGGGACGAGCCCTGGTTCGGAGCCGTCCCGACGCTCACGGGTGGGCCAGGAGCGTGTCGCCCGTCGGGTAGGGCCGCTCGACGGGAAGCAGTTCCCGTGCGGCGTTGAGTTCCCCGTCCCGCACCTGGGCGTGGACCGTCCGCGCGTGTGCAGGGCGCGGACCTCGAACCTGGGTGCTGGCATGCTGACCAGGTTCGATCTTCGGCGCGCGTCGCGCCAGCGAATTTGTCGGGCCCGGTGGCGGCTGCCAAGGCCACCCGGACGCGCCGCGGGGCGGCAGCACCGGTTTCGGCCGGTGCTGCCGCCCCGTGTGTCCTGTCCGCTCAGCCGAGCGGCGGAGTCAGCTCCTCGTAGCGCTGGCGGACTGGTGTTCGTCGGCTATGTGACCCCAGCTCAGGACGACTGCGCGTGAACCGTCCCGCCCGGAACCGCTCCCGCGACGTCATCAGTGGAATCCGTGCGGCTTCTACCGCAGGACGGCGTCCGCGTCGCCGGTGTGGACGACGGCGCACTCGCGAGGGTCCGGGAGCGTCGGGCCACGGCGTCAGTGCCGGTCCGGGCCCCTGGTGGGCGCGTCTGGTGGTCCCGTTCAGCGTCGCGGGCACCGTCTTCAACGCCGGCAACGCCCACCCGGCCCTGCAACCGCTGGCCGCACCGGTCATCGCCGTGGCCGCGGTGTTCGCGGACCAGTACGTCGACCGCGCCATCGCCGTCCCCGAACACCTCGAGGACCCGTTCGCGGTCACCGGCCTGGCCCGCCCTCAGCGCACTCGACCTCCACGGGCTCCACCCCAAGGGCCACGGTCTCACCCGCGATCCCGAGGAGCGGACCGCCGGCCCGGCGGGAACAGGGTGTCGGCGCGGTGAGAAAGCGCTGGACGGTGGGTCCGAGCCAGTCCACGATCTCCTCGCGGCCGAGTTCCACGCTCGCCGGGAACCGCAGCACGTAGCGCGTCAGTGCCAGCCCGAGCACGGTGGAGGCGCACAGTGCCGCCCGCGTCGGCGCCTGCTCCGGGTCCGGGCCCACCCGGCGGGCCAGCGGGATCAACTGCTCGCGCAGCACGCTCTGCATGCGCTCGGCGGCGGCCGGATCGGTGGTGCCGACCCGCATCAGCGCGGTGAGCCCCTCGTTCTCCTCCCACAGGGTGAGGAAGTGGCGCACCAGCGTCCGGCCGATCTCCTCGCGCGGTCCGACGGACAGGCCGGGAAGGTCGGGGTCGATCGAAACGGCCTCCGCGAAGAGGCCCGCCTTGTTGCCGTAGTAGCGCATCACCATCGACGGGTCGATGTTCGCGTCGCGCGCGATGGCCCGGATGGTCGCCTTCTCGTAGCCGTCCGCCGCGAAGCGCTCGCGGGCCGCGGCGAGGATCGTGGCGCGGGTGGCGTCGGAACGCCGGGCGGCCTGCTGGTTCTCCGTGCTTCCGGTCATGCCAACAAATGTAGGCCAACACGTGTTGACAGTCCAGAGTCGGCGGGCCTACGTTTGCCAACAAGCGTTGACCAACAAGCGTTGGCAAGGTTGTCGCCGTGGAGGCGGCCACCAGCGACGCCCTTGAGTGATCGTCAGAGCGAGAGGAAGTGCCGAAGATGGCCAAGCTCCAGAGCCTGGACCCGAACACGCCGTTGTTCGCGCAGTTCAAGGAGAGGACCGGGCCCATCGTCCTGGCCAACACCTTCGTCGTCCCGGAGGGGAGGGCCGAATCGTTCCTGGCCCTCTTCCGCAGGCAGGCGGCGTTCATGAGGGCCCAGCCGGGATTCGTCTCCCTGCGGATGCACAGGGGAACGGCGGACAGCCGGCTGCTGATGAACGTCGCGGTCTGGGAGTCGACCGAGGCGCTCGCCACGGCGTTCGGCAGTCCGCAGTTCCAGCGCATGGCGGCCGAGTCCCCCGACGACATCGTGTCCTACCCGCACATCTTCGAGCAGATCGACGTGTGACACGGCAGCCGCAGCCGAAGCACCCGCACCCGGCCCACCAGGACCACGAAGCCCACGAAGACCGCAAGGAGAAGCAGAACAGTGTTACTGAAGAAGACCAACACCGCGCTGGCCGCCGCCCTCATCCTCTTCATCCTCTGGTTCGGGACGGAGTTCGTCCTGAGCCCGGAGACGACGGCGCCGGGCTTCGGCCTGCCGAGCTGGCCGTCCGGTGACGGCGGCGGCTTCCTGGTCGTCAAGGGGATCCGTGACGTCGTCCTGGCCCTGGTCCTGGGCGTCCTGCTGGTGACGGGCCACCGCCGGGCGCTGAGCCGGGTGCTGCTGGTGGAGGCCCTCGCCGCATACGGCGACATGACCACCGTGCTGGCCCACCACGGCTCCGTGGCCACCGCGCTCGGCGTCCACGGCCTGACCGCGACGGTGATGGCGGCCAACGGTCTGCTGATGACGCGTGAGACCCGCGAGGTGACGACCGCTCCGGTGGCACCCGGATCGAGGAGCCGGACGGCGTACTGAGCGTCCACCTCACGGTCGACGCGCCCGGTGAGGCGGGCCGGCTGGCCGCAACGGCGCACCGAGTCGGACGCCGCCGCGCTACGGGCGGCGGCGTCCGCCCGGGAGGCGACCGCCGGCCCGGCCGAACTCGCCGAGTCGAACCTGGAACTGCACCGCCCGGTCGTCCGGGCCGCGCGCAACCCGCTGCTCGTCCGCCTCTACGACTCCTTCGTCGACGCACTGCACGAAGCGGCCAGCCAGGTGGTGACCGGCCACCACCTCCACGGCGGCGTCGAGCGGGAGACCACCGCCGACGCGCACCACGCCCTGGTCGAGGCGGCCGCCGCGGGCGACGCGGAGGCCGCCGTCACCGCGACCGGGCCGACCCGGACCGCACCCTCGACCGACTGCGCGCGGCCGGAGCCGGGCCCGTCGTCGCTCCAGGGGCTCGGCACGCAGGGCTCGGCGGGGCCCCGCCACCGACCTGGCCGACCACCTGGCCACGGGCGCCGGCCCGGCCCGCGGCGCGTGGCCGCCCGGCGGTGGCAGCGAGTCACTTACACCGCCGGAGGGCCAGGCGGTACACGGTGTTGATCCTGCCGTCCGTCGAGTCCATCTCCATGACGCTGGTGGCGCTCGGGCTCGACGTGCCCTGCTCGACCCGCAGTTCGGTGTTGATGCCGAGGCTGCGCTCCTCCCCGCAGGGGGCGAAGACCAGGGCGGCGACGGGCACGGTGTCGGTCGTCTGCCAGTTGTTGTCGAACGGGCCCTTGAAGTGGTGGTTCGAGGTGGTGGTGCGGGGGTCGCCCTGGAAGTGGTAGCTGGCCCGCTGGGTCGCGGACGCACCCGGCGCCAGCGACGCGAAGCCGCTGTAGCCGGCTGAAACGACCGCGTAGGTGTAGCCCCCGGGGGCGTGTACGCGCAGGCTGAGCCGGCAGTCCTTCTGGGCGTCGGTCGGCGACGTCCCGGGGCCGATCTGGGCGATGTACTTACTGTAGGTGACGGTGAAGGCGGTGCCGTCGGGGGAGACGGCCACGGCGGCCGTCCCGGTCGGGCAGCCGGTGCCGTCGGCCGTCACGCCGTCGATGACGATCCGGTCCTGTGGCTGGGGCGGCAGCGGAGGAAGGCCGCCGGCGAAGGCCGGAGAGCTGAACAATGACGTGGCGACACCTGTCGCGGCCAGGGCGCGGAGCAGCATGGGATTCCCTTCCATCGTCCACGGACCGGGGACCGGGCGTTCGCGGTCCGAGCCCGGCCCCCGGATTTCACGTGGGCATCGCACCACACGCCGCACGCCCCGGGCACAGGACGTCACTGCACGGTCACTCGAACAGCCTTCGGGGTGCACACCCCGTTCACCCGTGTACGGGAACAGGCGCGGTCCCCAGCGGCGTCGCGGGCACCGCACGGCTCGACCGAGTGGTCGCCGAAGAGCGGGGCGCCGGCCTGCTCGACGTGTCTCAGCACGGGTGAGACCTCCATGCTCTGTCCGGCGAGGGAGCCGATGCGCTCCGAGTGAACCCGAACAGCTCGCCGAGGTCCCGGCAGTGGGTGATGGTGTGGAGGTTCCAGGGCCCCGAGGTGGCCGCGGCGAAGGCGACCTCGGGGATCTCGCGTTCCTGCGCGAGTACGTGGCCCGCGCTCTTCCGCCGCCGACGGGTGCACGCGCAGCCACAGGTTCGCGCAGGCAAGCCCAGGGCCGCTGCAGCGATCTCGACGTCGATCTGCACGGCGCGGTGCCGGTGCATGGTGTTCAAGGTGTGTCCCGATTGATGCGGTTGTCGGTATGAGCGGCCAGTCCTCTCACTGTTGGGGTCGGGGTCCTTCCGCCCTACCACCGCCGGACACCGCCGAACCACCGCGGGTACGCTGGCGGCCGATGCCGGAGACCCGCCGAACCGTCCAGCCCGTGGCGACGCCCGCCGAGCCCGCCAAGCCCTCGGCGCAGACGCCCCGCGGTGCGGCCTGGGTCCCCCACGGCTACCACCTCGACGCCCACTCCCACACCCACGGTCAGCTGGTGTACGCCGCCGCCGGAGCCTTCAGCACCACGACCGAGCGCGGGACCTGGATCGCCCCGGCGAACCGGGTCACCTGGACCCCGCCCGGATTCGACCACTCCCACCGCTTCCACGGCCGCACCGGCGTCCGCCTGCTCGACGTCCCCGTCGACCTGTGCGGGGAACTCGCCGCCCACCCCGCCGTCTTCGAGGTGAGCCCGCTGCTGCGGGAGGCCCTGCTCGCCCTGACCGACCGGCCCCGGTTCCGCCCCGGCGCCGACCGGCGGCTGCTCACGGTGGTGGTCGACGAGCTCGCCGAGGCCCCCGAACCGTCCCTGCACCTGCCCGAGCCGCGCGACGACCGGTTGCGGGCCGTCACCGCCCTCCTGCACGCCGACCCAGGCCGTCCCGCGACCCTGGCCTCGCTGGGACGCACGGTGGGAGCGAGCGAACGGACCCTGAGCCGCCTGTTCCACACCGACCTCGGCATGAGCTTCCACCGCTGGCGCACCGTGCTGCGCGTCCACCACGCCCTGGTCCACCTCGCCGACGGCCGGTCCGTCACTGACACCGCGATGGAGTGCGGGTGGTCCAACCCGTCGAGCTTCATCGAGGCGTTCACCGGGATCGTCGGGCAGACCCCGGGCCGCTACCAGGCCGAACTGGGCGGCGACGTGCCGTAGCGGCGCTCGGTCCGACCGGTCCGACCGGTCCGACCGGTCCGACTGGCCTGCCCGGCCCGTACCGTCCCGCCCATACCGTCCCGCCCATACCGTCCCGCCCATACCGTCCCGCCCGTCCCGGACCGCCCGTGCCGAGCTTGGCGGCTTCCCCCGCGCGGCCTGGCCGGGCTGACCCCCCCCGCGGCCGCACGTCGGCCGGCTCTACCTCCAGTGCCCGCTCGACGACACCCTCGCGCAGTGGCCGGACGAGCGGGTCTGGAGCGAGCTGGTGGCCCGCTTCGGCTCGCCCGTCACGCCCGGCCCGATCGTCGACAAGCGGCTCCTGCCGCTGCGGAGCGTGGTGTACAGCCCCATGCAGTACGGCCGGCTGCACCTGCTCGGGGACGCGGTGCACATCGTCCCGCCGATGAGCGCGAAGGGGATCAACCTCGCCCTCCACGACACCGAGGTGTTCGCCCGCGCCGTCATCCGCCGCTACCGGGACGACGACCCGGCTCCGCTCGCCGACTACTCGCGGACCTGCCTGCGCCACGTCTGGAACTACCAGGCCTTCGCGGTCTGGCTCACCGAGATGACGCACAACGCCGGAGACGCCTCGTACGAAGGGGAGTTCCGCCGGCGGATCGCCCGGGCGGACCTGGAGCGCCTGCTCGGCTCGCCGACGGCCAAGCGGCTGTACGACGAGTTCACCGCGGGCGTGAACTGAGGCGGTGCCAGAACGGCCGTGGCCGGCGTGCGACGGACCCGTGGCGAGTAGCGTTCTCCATGACCGTCCAGGGCCGTCCACGACCGTCCGTGGCCGCTGTGAGTTGCCGTCAGCGTGCGCCGCAGGCCTGGCGACGCAGAACGAACCCTCGGGTTGTCTCCCCGGGGATCTTCCCTCCCGAGGGGTTCGACATTCCCGCAGGCCAGAGTCCAGAAATCACGCCCCCCGGACTCGCCGACAACCCTTCCCTGGCGGCGAGCCGACCATCATCGTGGGTGCGAAGGGCAACCTTCGCCTGCGGTAGCCCGCAGGCGGCCTCCGAACTGCTCCCGACGCGGAGAGGCCGGAACGGTTGACGGCGCTCGCCGTCGCCAGCAGCGACCGTCTCAAGGACCGCCGCGCCGCCTTCGTCACGTTCAAGGCCTCCACCGATGGGCGGGCCCGGAGAAGAAGGCGGGTTCAGGTGACGATGCGGATCGTCCAGAAGTCCGATGCGAGTCCCTGCTCGGTGAGGTAGGAATACGGCATGGTGAAGTAGCCGTCCATGCCCCAGCCGGGCCCCCAGGAGTTCCGGACGATGAAGCGTTCGGTCTGGTCGTCGTAACCCACGGCCATCACGGCGTGTCCGCCGATCACCTCCTCGTCCGTCGTCGGCAGCTGCGCGACGCCGGTCTTCTCGACCTCAGCGCTCTCGAAGTCGGCGTAGACAGTGAATCCAAAGACGAACGGGAAGCCTGACGCGAGACAGGCCTTGAACTGGTTGAGGTCCCGGGTAATGCGTTGGTAGGCGGTCACCGTGGACTTGAGGGCCTCCGTGTAGCAGCTCGCCGGAGGCTTCTGGCCTGCCCGTGCGTTCTGTGGGAAGGGGCCTCCGTCGGAGAGCGCGGGTGTGCCGTCGTAAGGCCACTCGTCCTCCGGGCACGCACCCAGGCTTGCCACGGACTTGATCCCGTCACGCAGCTGTGCGCCCGAGTCCGTACTGGCATGACCCTCGATCACCCGTTCGTTGTAGTAGATGAACAGCCGCGACGGAACGAAGGCCTGCAGGTTCTGCCGCATGAGCTCGAACTCGAACGCCGCGGCGATGGCGTTCGCGGTACAGCTGCCGATCTCGCCCTGGTCGTAGACCGGCGGGCACTGGCCGCGCAGATCCGCTGTGGGCGGCAGGCTGATGAGCGAGAGACGCGGTGCGGAGTAGAGGAAGTCGCGGGCGTCGGGCAGGTCCGGTGTCCAGCCGTAGCGGGCCGTGCGACGCGTGGTCGGATGTGGCATGGCACTCCTGTCAGAACGGTCTGTCGGCGCGCGATCGGTGACCGGGCGCGGGTGTACCGTCTGTATCCAGACCGTGCCGAGACCAACCGCTCTCGGACGCGCGTCCCTCGGGCAGGCCAGTACCGACCGCCTGATGGTGCTCTCTCAGGACCGGACCCCTCCAGGTCGGAAGAACGGGGCCTCCGGAACGGCGGGCAGACGGTCGGCCCTATCGACCAGTTCGCCGTCCAGGACGTCCGGTTCGATGTTCATCCGGTTCTCTCGTGAAGCTGAACACCTGCCCCGAAACCGGCTGGGCGGGGCCTCCGTGCACTGCTTCCGGGATGCCGCCACCCATGGGCCGCTGCGCTGGTACGTGAACTTCGAGAAGCCCACCAGCGCCGCCCCGGCATCGGATCCGTCCTGGCCGCTGCCGACGCTGCCGCCGGGCGCTGACGAAGCGGCCACGTCGGCGATCCCGTACCGGCTGTGACGGGCAACGGCCGGGGCCTGCATCTGGGCCAGTGCCGAACGCGCCGATGTTCGCCTGCGGCCCGTGCAGCGCCGAACTCCAAGAGTGAGTCTGGAAGTGGCAGGAGCGCCTGACTTCAAAACTTCATGGTCCGAATATCAGGGCCGATGAAGAATTTCGCGATCGCGATCAGCACGGCCAACTGAGCCAGTACGTACGCGATCTGCGCGGAGAAGCCGCGGAGCTGGTAGATCGAGAGCAGCAGTCCGAAGCGGCTGGGCCACAGACGCCGCTCGGAACGGAAGGTGTCCGCGTCCATGGCGAGGCTGGTGAGGGTCAGCACCAGGAGCATTTGGCAGATGGCGATGGCCCAGTTGCCGAGTGGCTGGTCGGTGAGGAGGTTGCCCAGGATCCCCAGGACGATCAGCAGGGTGTAGACGGCGGTCAGGCTCAGGGCGCGTGTCGGACCGCGGCGGCCGGGCAGCAGGCGCCAGAGCGCTCCCAGCACCAGGCCCGCGCCTGCCGCGGTGAGCTCCCAGAGCAAGAACTGCCGGATCATCTCGGGTGCCCCGAAGGAGTCCTGCGCGGTGTGCATCCACTGAGTCTGCTCCCCCTGGTAAAAGAACCAGAGGATGAGGAGAGTGCCGGGAAGGCCGAAGGCTGCCGCCAGCAGGGCGGCCCGGCGGGCGTTCTCCCACCACCTGGCATGCGGGCCCCAGCTCAGGGCGATGTCCATGACCGTGAACTGGCCGGGCAGCCAGGGCCGTGCCGTGTTGGCGGTTCCGGTCGGCGACCGCCAGCGGTGCAGCCCGCTCAGCTCCCGTTCGACCGCGTGCCGTTCCTTCTCCGCCGCCTGTCGGCTCGCGGCTCCTTCGCTCTTCCCCGGCTCCATGTCACGGAGCTCGTCGGTCAGCTCCCGGTAGCGGCGTGCACGCACGATGAGGTCGGAGTGGCCCGTCTCCGTGATCGCTTCGCTCAGCCTCGGAGTGTCCCCGCTTCCCTCAAGGTGTTGGGCCAGGACCGCCCACCGCTTCCCGACCGCCAACAGGGCGTAGAGGCCGGCGATGTCCAGGACGAGCCAGAGGACAGCCGCTGCCTGGCTGCCTGCGTACGAGCCCTGGCGGTAGGCGACCACGACGGCGAAGAACACGGCGATCAGGAGGAGGTCCAGCCTGGTGGGATACGCGCGCGGCACGGGGAACGCCAAGTCCCTGGCCCGTAGCAGGGCCACGATGGCGATGCCGGTCACCACCCAGGTCCCGGCGACGCACCATACGGGAACCTGGATGGTGTAGGACACCAGATGCTCGCTCAGGTAGGAGCGGTGCAGCCAACCGTACTCCTGCACGGCGCGGTCGCTCAGCCAGCTGGCCCGCTCCCACCCGCGCTCCTGGGTCCACCACTCCCACCCCAGCAGAAGGACGGTGATCACGGCGAGGACCGACCCGAGGCGGCGCAGCCGCCAGGGTGATGCCGGTGTCCGGATCAGTCCGCCCTCACACGCGAGCCGACAGATCCACAGCGCCAGGCCGGCCAGCCACAGCCACAGGAGCGCCGCGGTCATGGCCATCAGCGGGGCGAAGCTGTGGACGGACCCCGTTCCGGGGGAGGAGAGCTTATGGGGAAGGCCGAACAGGGACGGCCAGCCGGCTACCAGGCCGCCGACCGCTGCCACCAGTGAGGCGGCCAGCAGCACCGACCTCTTCGGACGGGCGGCGGCCGTCAACGCCCAGCCGACCAGAACCCCGATCAGGATCCTCCAACGGTCCTGACCGAGGAGTGTGTACTGCGGTGGCAGGAACGTCAGGCTGATGACGGCGCTGACCAGACCCCACTGCAGCAGGACCGTGCTGCTGCGGATTTCGAGCCCGGTGGCCTCGATGTGGGCCGGCCGGCGACGGGCTCGTAGAGCGGCCACCGCGACGATAGCGGACATGACCACCCACCAGGCGGCCATCCCGATCTTGTTGCTGACGAGAAATGCGCTTCTGCCGCTCACGGCCGCCCATGCGCGTTGCCACGGGGGAGCCACCCGAACCGTCAGCAAGGGGCTCGACTCCTGAGGCCGGTCAGGGTCGCCCCACCGCATGGTCCCGTTGCCGGCGGTCGAGGGTTCGGGTACCACGCGGGATGCCTCCAGGCCGCCCAGATCGACCACGACCGAGTCCCAACGGGCCCCTGCCAGAGCCGTCGGGGGAACGAGGGACAGCTTCCACTGGCCCGGGTGCACATCGACTTCCCACGGCCCGACGCGGAACATACCGGGTTGGTCGAACCAGAAGATCGTCGGGTACTCGACCTCGACCCAGTCAGGCTCGACGCTCACCGCCGGATTGGACGAACGCCACTCGCGTCCGCGCAGGTACTGTTGCGGGGGTCGCCCCGACTCCTGCTCGTCGCGAAGGAGACAGCGCATCGCATCGCGGTAGGCAACAGAACTCTTCTGCAGCAGCAGGCCCTCGGCGTACTCCCAGGACCTGGGTACGCGGACGGTCATGACTCCCCTGCCCTCGACCGTGTTGTGGGCGTGGTTGGCGAGTCTGAGTTCGACGTTTACACGGGCCGCGGTCAACTGCTCCGCATGACAGCTGCTCGGGGACGGGGAATCCGCTCGGGCGGGCTGTCCGCCCCAGAGAAGCAGGAAAGCCAGCATCGGCACGGCGCAAAGTCCCCACCAGTACAGCGCGGCGCTGCGGACTCTTGCGTTGCGACCGTGCGACGGCGGCGAGGTGTTCGTGTTCACCTCGCCGCCGTCCTCGTTCTTCAACGCGCTGTGCTCCTGCTTCCCGGGCACCCGCTGATCGGACTGCACTGCAGGATCACCTGGTAGGCGTGGCTCTCGACCTCACCGCTGCCGCGTCCGGTCTTCACGAACCGCCACTGCGAGGGCTTGGTGTGACCGGTCGCGTCCGCCTTGTCGACCCGGATCTGGAGGGTGCGTGCCGCGAGGTCGTGGGTCTCGACCAGGACCTCGTCGCCCGCGACCGGAAAGTGCTGGTGCAGCAGACACAGGCCGAAACGGTCGAGATTCCCGTGCTTTTCCAGCACATCCACGATATCGTGCACGAACTGACTGTCCTGCGGACCCAGTCCCTTGGCTTCCTCGAACGCCGGAAGCGACTGCCCGGGATCGTTCTCCGGATTTCCCATGAATTGTTCCTCGATGTCAGCTGAGTGGATTTCGGAATCCTAGGTTCGGTGACGAACGGCTGCAAGCCGACACCCCGGAGGGATGGCCGGCAACCCGCCGGCCCCTAATCCAGGCGGCCGAATACGGGTGCCGGCCGGTTGCCGTGGCAAGACGCCGCACAGGTAGAAAGCGGCCGACGAGCCGCCTTTCGAGCCGGGGGGAAGGCGCGAGCACCAGGCCAGCGGCAGGGAGCGCCCCGATCCCCCTCCCGGCCAACTTCCCACGCAAGAGTGGCTCGGAGCGGCGGGTTCAGGCGCGAGTGCGGCGGAGGAACCGGTCGGCGAGGTCGACGGCCTCCCTGACCGGGACGAGTCGGCAGCCAGCGGCACCGATGCGGGCGGTGGTGACACCGGTGGCGGCGGCGAGGACGCGGTGCCGAGGTCGCGAAGTACGGCGCCCACGGCCGGGGGCCGGGGCGATGGTTGGGTCGAAGCGCGGCATCCGGGCCCGGTACGCGGGCACTTCCGCCGTGGAGAGCCCGGCAACGGCGGACTGGTAGGTCCGCGACGTGGAGGAGTTCTCGGGTGTGGCGGTGAACTGTCGTGCACCCGTCTGCCCGGTCGGTCCGCGGACATGCGCCGGACTTGGAAGACGCGGCGTGTGCGAGGCCGAGGCGTTCAGGGACGTTGGGGCCGACTGGTAGCGGCGTCCGTCGGCGGCGATGCGGCTGCAGCCTGGTGTCAGGCGTGGGTGTGGGGGACGGGTTCGCCGGTGAGGGCGTCGGTCAGGGCCCGGACGCCGAGGGGCTGGTGCAGGACGACCGTGAGTTCGGCGATGCCGCCGTCCTCGCATCCGATGTCCGGGCCCGAGGCGTCGCGGCGTCTGAGCAGCAGGGTGACCTGCTCGGCTGTCTCCCCGGCCACCAGGTCGGGCTTGTAGTCGCAGCCGCTCCAGGCGACCTCCATGGAGACCGTGCGGTCGTCCGCTGCCACCGTGGTGTTCTTCGTGGACGGGTCGGCGAGCGCGATGCGGCGCAGGACCGAGGCGTCGCGTCGCGTGTAGGGGAGTGGGTAGTCGGCTTCGTCGCCCCATACGGCGTAGCACGCCGACACCATGGCCGCGATCACGCCCACCGCGGCTATCCAGCGCTTGTCGCGCACCGTCAGTTCCATTTCCCGGCCTCCCCCGTGTCGTCGATCAGAGTAGGTCTGCCGGCCGGCACAGCCGCAGGTGGTGTCGGTGGGTGGCGTCGACGGCGATGCCGACGAGCTGGAGGAGGGCGTGGCCCCGCGTGGTGGCGGCGATCAGCACGCCGAAGGCGACGGCGGTGAAGAGGGTGAAGGCCTCGTCGACGCGGCTGCGGGCGTGGGTGGTGCGCCGCAGGCGGGCGATGATGACGATCGCGAGGAACACTGACGCGCTGATCGTGTACTGCACTGCCCACCCCGGGTCTTGGCTTGACGCTGTGTGAGGCTGGCCCCGACCGGCTCCTCCTGGATCAACCAGGTGCGGGACGTCGCAGAGACACCGGTCTGCCGCTCTGGCGGGAGATGTCGCATCAGCTGGTACGTGCCGCTGCGTGCTTGGTCATCCTCGGCCGCAGGCCGGAACAGGCGTGGGCGGACCAGGTGATCGACACCGTAGGCCTGGCCGGGCGCCTGAAGCACCGGCCCACCGAGCTGTCCGGCGGCCAGCAGCAGCGCGTCGCCTGCGCCCGCGCCCTGGCGAGCAAGCCGGAGATCATCTTCGCGGACGAGCCCACCGGCAACCTCGACTCCCGCGCCGGCGCCGAGATCCTCGCCTTCCTGCGCAGCTCGGTGAACGACCTCGGACAGACCATCGTGATGGTCACCCACGACCCCGTCGCCGCCTCCTACGCCGACCGCGTCCTGTTCCTCGCGGACGGGCGGATCGTCGACGAGCTGATCGACTCCACCGCGGAATCGGTGTTCGACCGGATGCGCAAGTTCGACGGAGCCGGACGGACCAGCTGACGATGATCAAGGCAAGCATCCGCAACTTCCTCGCCCACAAGAGCCGGATGGCGCTGTCCACCCTCGCCGTCCTGCGCGGCGTCGCCTTCGTCTCCGACACCATCAACATCGCCTTCACCAAGACCAGCGAAATCGTCCTCGACCAGGCCAGCGCCCAGCACAGGAACATCCACCTCGGCGACCCGCTGCGCATCCTCACCCCCACCGGCTCCGTACCGGGCACCCTGGTCGGCATCGTCACCTACCGCACCGGCAATCCCGGCGTGACCATGGCCTACGTCGACACCACCACCGCCCAGAAGCAACTGCTCCGAAAGTCCGACCAGTTCACCGGCATCACCGTCGACACCGCCCCCGGTACCAGCCACACCACCGCCCAAACGGCGATCAAGACGGCGCTGGGCGACGGCTACTCAGTGGCCACCAAGGAACAGCAAGCCGCCACCGCCGCCCAACAGATCAGCTCCTTCCTCAGCGTCGTCACCACGGCCCTGCTCGGATTCGCCGGACTCGCCGTCCTGGTCGGCACCTTCCTGATCCTCAACACCTTCTCCATGCTCGTCGCCCAGCGCACCCGCGAACTCGGCCTCCTGCGCGCCCTCGGCGCCAGCCGCTCCCAGGTGCTGCGCTCGGTCCTCACCGAGGCGCTGTTCCTCGGCGTCATCGGCTCCACCCTCGGCCTCGGGGCCGGCATCGGCCTGGCCGCCGGCCTCAAGTCGCTGATCTCCGGCTTCGGCGTCGACCTGTCCGGCACAACCCTGGTCATCAACCCGGTCACCCCGGCAGCGGCCTACGCCGTCGGCGTGCTGGTGACGCTCGTCGCCCCCTACCTCCCGGCCCGGCGCGCGGCCCGGATCTCCCCGATGGCCGCCCTGCGCGAAGCCGCCACCCCGCCCGCGCCGAAGCTCGGCCGGCGCACCGGACGAGCCGGTTGAACGCCGTGCGCAACCCCCGTCGCACCGGCGTCACCGCCGGGGCGCTGATGATCAGCCTGTCCCTGGTCGGCGCGGTCGCCGTTCTCGCCGCCTCGCTGACCACCTCGGTGGACCGTGACGTCGACAACACCTTCGGTGCCGACTACGTCCTCTCCGGCAACGGCGCCACCCCGATCGGCCACGAGGTCACCGACCGCGTCAAGGCCGTCCCCGGCATCCGGGCCGTCACCCGCCAGCGGTACGCGGTGGCCCACCTGAACGGTTTCCAGCTCGTCGTGTCCGGTGTCGACGTCGCCACCGTCGACCAGGCCGTCAAGCCGCAGTACGTCGCCGGCACCACCGTCGACGTCGCGGCCGGCAAGCTGATGGTCGACCAGACCACCGCCACCGCCGACCACCTCTCGCTCGGCTCGCAGGTCGAACTCCACTTCCTCAACGGGAACGTGGGCACCCTGACCGTCGGCGCGATCTCCAAGCCCCCGGCCGGCGCGGGCAAGGACGGCGGCAGCTGGGAGGTCTCCCTCGACACCCTGAACCGCTTCGCACCCGAGGTCCAGGACTTCACCCTTTACCTCAACACCGCGCCCGGCGTGGACCACGCGAAGGTCCAGGCCGCGCTGGACAGCTCGCTCGCGAGCTACCCCCAGGTGAGCGTGCAGAGCCAGGCCGACTACAAGAAGCAGGTCACCGGCCAGGTCGACACCGTCCTCCACCTCGTCTACGCCCTGCTCGGCCTCGCGATCGTCATCGCCGTCCTCGGCGTCATCAACACCCTTGCCCTGTCGGTGATCGAACGCACCCGCGAGATCGGACTCCTGCGCGCCGTCGGCACCTCGCGCGCCCAGATCGGCCGGATGGTCCGCCTGGAATCGGTCCTCATCGCGGTGCACGGCGCCCTGCTCGGCCTGGGCCTCGGCCTCGCCTGGGGCATCACCGGCCAGAAGGTCCTCACCCTGTACGGGATCACCGCGCTCACCATCCCGTGGGCCACCATCCTGGCCGTGCTCATCGGAGCGGCCCTGTCCGGGCTGGCGGCGGCCGTTCTGCCCGCGGTGAAGGCGGCCCGAACCCGGGTCCTGACCGCCATCGCCACCTCCTGAGGGCCGCTGGTCAGCCAGCCCCGTTGCCCGCACCGCGCGGATCGGCGCGGTTTCTTGTTGGGGACCGCAGCGGCGGGGTAAAGATCGCACAGTCCCTGCGACAGATCGCGTGGGCGGAGGAGACGAGGAACCGTGGCAGAGAGCCGTATTTTCAGTGACACCATCGCCCAGTTGGAGGCGGAACTTCCCGGCATCGAGGTCCGGCGGCGGCGCCTGGAGGACGAGCTGACCGCCGCTGTGGCGCGCGAGAACGCCGTACGCGGAGCCATCCAGAGCTTGCAGGCCCTGGCCGGACTGCCGGCCTCGCAGGACGTCACGTCGGTGGGCAACATTCGGGCAGAGGCGGACGCCACCGCCGGGGGCCGGCCGCAGCAACTCGCGGCCGAAGCCGAGGCGGCGCCGGACCAGGGCGGGGAGCAGACCGAGAAGACCACCATGGGCACGGACACGGCCACGAAGACGGCGAAGAAGACCGCCGCCAAGAAGATCCCGGCGAAGAAGGCCACAGCGAAGAAGGTGGCGCCCGCGAGGAAGGCCACAGGGAAGAAGGTGGCGCCCGCGAAGAAGACCGCGGCGAAGAAGGCCGCCGACGGCGCGCGGCCGCGCACCGCGGCGAAGAAGACGGCCGCGACCGCCGGGGCCGGGCCGGTGCGGACCGGCGCGGAGCCGGCCGCCGAGAAGAGCGAAAAGGCTGCGCCCGCGCCCGGGCGACGCACGACCGGTGCCACCTCCGAGAGCGTGCTGGCCGTACTGGCCGGCGCCCGGGGAGCGCTGCGGGCCCGGGAGGTGACCGCCCGGCTGGGAATCGAGGAGTCGGCGGGCACCGTGAACGCGGTGCGCACCATGCTGGAGCGCCTGGCCAAGGCCGGCCGGGCGCAGCGCCCGGGCCGTGGCCTGTACGCGCAACTGGACGGCTGACCCGCGGGCCCAGCCAGCAGCCGGCCTGGGACCTGGTGGTCGTGGATGAGGCGCACCGTACCGCCGGTTCCGACGGCAAGGTTGGGTGGCTGTCTACGCGGACGGCCGTCTGGCGGCGGTATTTCACGGCGACGCCGAGTCCCCTGCCGCCCACCGCGAGCGGCTGGAAGCCGTGTGGACGAAGGCGGACACCTGTCTGACGGAACGGCTGGCTGCTGGATCCGCGCCGAAGCCCCCCAGGGCGGCGACCCCGACTGCCGACCCGGGGGTGGTGTTGGCTTCTTTACGAAAATCGCCGAGCCGAGCCGCGAGCTCAGCGCTCCGCGCCGCCGCTGAGCGGCGGCGCGGAGCCCCGAGGCCGTCTCAGGTGCCGGTGTTCCACAGCGGCTGGTGGCCGGGGCCGTAGATGACGAGGTTGCCGTCCTGCTGGAACACGAGGGTCGCGCCCGAGTTGCCATAGGTGTTCGAGGCCCACAGCGCCGGGCTGCCACCGTACCCATAGATGACGAAGTTGCCGTCGGGCTGGAACTTGGCGGTCGCGCCGGAGTGGTTCCAGGTGCCGGAGGACCAGATCGGGGTGGCGATGTTGTTGTAGATGACGAGGTTGCCGTCGCTCTGCATGGCAAGCTCATAGTTGTTGACGCAGATGGTCTCGCCGGGGGCGGTCCCGAAGCCCCCGTTGAAGGTCCAGCTGTCGGTGCTGTTGGTGTACTGGCACTGCAACGGGAACGGGTATCCGGCATGCGCCGCGGGCGCGACGGTCATCGCGGCGGCGCTCGCGACGGTCACGAGCCCCGCGGCCAGGGTCTTACGCATACGCATGAAAGGTCTCCGAGATCACATCAGCAGAGGGCAGTTCCGTGATCGTATAGACGCACCGATCGCCCCGCTCACTTGATCCGAAAAACAGTCAGCCTCAGCCACGGCGCGTAGTGATCCGCTCGGCCTGAGCGCGAGTTCGGCTCTCCCTGGTCCTGAGCTGGATCCAACGTCGTTCCACGGAGCTCTCCCCAAACAGTGATCTTGGTCGTGACAGGTGCTCGTGCATGCATGCGCTAACTGGCGGCCTGGCGGCCTTTGAAGCCGTTGTCGTATCCGATCCCGGTGAGCAGAGGTTCGAATGAGACAACTCGATCGGATGATCTCCAACTGGTGCGCGCATGAAGGCAGGGCCTCCTGTTCAGCGCTTCCACCGCTTCACATGAGCGCCCTGAACGAATTCGCCCACAGCCTCGACCGGCTCAGCGCCGAAGTCAGCAGCCCGACGGAACAGGCATGACCGCGCTCAACCCCAGGTCCGGCACTGTCATGTGGCGGTAGGGGACTGGGGCGGGCGTGTTGCACTGCCGTGTTGCACCGGCCTCGGCGCCTGTCCTCTGACATCGAACGTTGATCGCCTGCCACCGGAGTTAGACCACTGCGGGTTTGCGCCACTGAGGACTGACCGCCCATGTCCGCGTACCTGGGGCAGCGCAGGCCCGGTACGGCTCGACGTGCAGCGGAGGCTGGTTCTGCGTGCCGCTGCGCGGTCTGCGGCATCTGACGGGCAGCCGAAACGGAAGGCGGTCGGCGATGGGTGGTGAGCGCACCGGTGGCTGGAGGTGCGGCGGCTGCGCTGCCTGCCCGTGTGACCTGCTCAGTACCGGCGCAGCAGTGGCCACAGGGCCGTCCACGGGCGGTCCGGTCCCGCGCAGAGCACGACGGCCGCGTGCTGCTCCATGTTCGCCGTGCCGTGCCCGTTGTCGACGCGCGCGACCGTGCGGCAGGCGGTGAAGTGCTCCTCCAGGTCGGCGTAGCCCGCTGGGTGGACGAGCAGCACCGGCCCCGTGGCGGTCGCCGGTGGCGGACCCCAGGCCCACAGGCCCATGTGGCCGGAGTACGGGGAGGGCAGGCCGAGGGCGGGCCCGTACTGTGCGAGGGCTCCGGCCTCGCCGTAGTTCGAGGTCAGCAGCACGGCGGTGGGCCGCTGCTCGATGGGGGTGGCCGCCCAGCCGGTGGCGGTGGCGCGCGCGAGCTCCGGCCAGCCGACCTCTTCGCCGATGTCGGGGTCGACCGTCATCGGCACCGCCAGCGCAGAGGCGGGCAGCACCGGCAGGGCGGCCAGCGCGCTGACGAGCAGGGCCGCGAGAAGTCCGCCGGCCAGCCTGGCGCGGTGATCGCGGGCCCAGTGAGCGTACGGTTCACAGCCGGCCGCGGTGAGCGCGTACAGCAGCGGGATGGGGTAGTAGGCCTTGCCGCCGCCCGCTATCACCAGCAGGCAGAGCACCATCCAGGCCACCGCAACCGGTCGGGCCCATCGCAGCTCCGGCCGGCGCAGCAGCCGGCTCAGCCCGGTCAGCCAGAGGGGCGCCAGCAGCGGGGAGAGCTGGAGCGCCTGCATCGGGACGACGAGCAGCCGCCCGCCCGCTCCGCCGGCGGCGCTGATCCCGTGGGCGACCGTCAGCTCGGGCCAGCCGTGCGTGGCCTGCCACCCAAGGACGGGCAGCGCGAACGGGAGCGCGGCAAGCAGCGCGAACAGCGGTCCGAGCAGAGTGCGTGGTCGGGGCACGAGAAGGCCGCGCGGTCCGGCCGTCAGAGCGCCCGCCGCCAGCGCCGCGAGCAGCCCGAGTACCAGCAGCTTGTTCAGCAGCGCGATCCCGACCGCGACGCCGAGCAGCGGCCACCAGCGGGCCTCGCCCGTGCGCAGCAGGCGGAGGGTCAACAGGACGATCGTTAGCCAGCTGGCCAGGTCGAAGGTCGCGGTGGAGAGCAGGTGGCCGTTGCCCAGCACATAGCCCGAGCAAGCCGCAGCTCCTGCCACGAGTACCTGCCCGCCCCGCCCGGCGCCCAGCTCACGGGCGATCAGCGCGGTGAGTGTGATCGAGACCGCGGTGAGCAGCGCGGGCAGGATCCGTACCCCGGTCGGGGTGGCGCCGAACAGCTCCGCCCCGAGCCGGGCCAGTAGCGGGGTGAGCGGCGGCTGGTCCGGATAGCCCCAGGCAATGTGGCGACCGGCGAGCAGGAAGTACAGCTCGTCGCGGTGAAAGCCATAGCGACTTGACAGCGTGATCAGCAACGCCGCGGCAGCGGTCGCGATCCCGCCGACCGGCCCTGCCGCGAACGGCCCCAGGCACGGCTGTGCATTCCCCCGAGTGCGCATGCCCGCATTCTCACTCTCCGGCACAGGGCCCGAGAAGAGCCTGGAAGACGGCAATCGGACCAGCGACCCGCTTGACGGGCTACCCCGTGCGATCAATCGTCAATGGCACGAACCCGCAGTGGTCGAACTTCGGTGGCAACCGGTCAAGGTTCCGTGGCACGGGACAGCGCCTCCCGCCCCGCTGCTGCGCCCAGGCCGTGTCGTGGCCAGGGCGGGCGTGTCCGGGCAGGGGGCCGAAAGTGGCGCAGCCGGACCCCGAACTGCTGCCCTTGGACGCCGCACCGGCCTCGACATCCGGGCCGATGCCCTCCGAAGCGGCCACACGGTGAACGGGCAGTTCGGCGACCTCCTCGGCGCCCGCCGCGTCTGACAAGTCCTCACCCCACCGCCGCCGGGCAACCGGTCCGGCGCCGCCCCTTCGGGCTGCTTCAGCGGGCAGTGGGCGGCCGTACCCCCGTGGCGGCCGCCTGCCGCCGTACCGGGCCTACGGGTGGTACACGACCTCCGGGAAGGCCTTCGACGGCCCGTCGAGCAGGTTGCCCCGGCGCCGGTTGCGCAGGTGGAGGTCGAAGAAGGCGAGCGGGTAGGCCTGCTGGATGAGGACGCCGCGGTCGGGGTCGAGGGTGCCGACCTGGGACTGGATCTGCTGCTTGGTCATGCCGAGCAGCCTGCCTGCCTGGGGGATCAGCGTCATGTTGTCGCCGTACGAGGGGTGCACGGCGCCGGTGGCCTGGACGTCGAGGCGCCAGCCGCGCAGGTGGCCCCAGAAGGTCTCGACGTACGGGCTGGCAGCCCGGGTGTAGTTGGCGGTCATCAGCATGAACGGCCGGTCGATGTCGGTGGTGATGGCGGGGTTCGACTCCATCCGGCCGTCGAAGGTGAGGCCGGCGCGGATGCGCGGGTCGGCGACCATGGCGAGGGCGGCGGCGGTGCCGCCCTTGGACCAGCCGGAGACGCCGACGTTCCGCGCGTCCAGGGCGCCGAGCAGGCCGGTCGGCAGGGTGCGGCCGTCGACGTCGGGGTTGCGCCCGTTGGCGAGGTCGACGACGCGCTCGAGCAGGAAGAGCAGGTCGGCGGCGTAGTCCTTCGGGTACAGCCCGGGGGCGACGCCGTCCCGGGTGACGACGGTCCCGTCCGGGAACTCGGTGATGCCGTCGTGGGTGTGGTCGACGGTGACGACGGCGAAGCCGTGGCTGGCCAGCTCCTGGACCCCGATGGTGTGTTCGCCGCGGTGGCCGCCCGCGCCGTGCGAGTAGAGGACGACAGGCAGCGGCCGGCCGGTCCGGTGGACGGGCGCGCCCTGGTGGCCAGCGGTGAGCGGGGCGAGCGAGAGGGGGAGCGGGAAGCCGACGTCGTCGAGCAGGGCCTTCAGGGCGCCGTCGGTCATCCAGGGGGCGAGCGGGTACGCGTCGGCGTCCGCGGCACGGGCCGGGTACCAGACGGTGGCCATCAGCTCGCGGAACTTTCCGGGCCTGGCGTTGGGGTCGAGCCGGGACTCGTCGCGCAGGTGCAGCGGCACCATGCCCACCGGGAAGGGGCCGGTGGGCGCAGTCAGGGTGAGCCGAGCGGGGGAGCCGGTGTCTGAGGGGACGGTGCCGGGGGAGCCGGTGCCGGCGGAGGTGGGAGCGGGAGTGGCCGAGGCGGTGCGGGCGAGGCCCAGGGGCGCGACGGCGCCCAGGGCGAGGGCGGCGCCCAGCACGCGGCGGCGGGTCGGTCCGGTACGGCGTGCGACCGGCGTGGTGTCCATCGGCGTGGTGTCCATGCGCTGAACGCTGTCATGCGGGGCGGGTGGGCAGCATCAACCCACCGATTGATCCTCCGTCACCTCGTATTGGTCCAGAGGTTTACATCCCCGGGCTAATGCGGAACGGGTGCGAGCGGGGTCCGGTGGAGCCCTGGTCGACGGATAGCCGGATGACCGGACGACTGGATGGCCGGAGGAACAGACGAAGACGGGGTCGCGGACCTTTTCTGCCCAGTGTCCATCGAGCAGGACACCACCATCCCCCAGGCCGCTGCCCCTAATGCAGTGGAGGGCCAGGTCCTGCCCTCAAGCGGGCAGATACTCAGCGAGCACCGAGCGCTGTTCGTCATACTCGCTGCTGCGACTCGGCGCGTTGTGCCGCGCGCCGGGAACGTGAGCCGACTGCCGCAAGCTTTCCGCCCGCGCCGTCTCCCGGGCCAGCAGATCGGCTTGCGGGCGGTGGGAGCGGGCCGTGTCAGGGTTCGTGGGTATTCGTACTGGCGGCGGGTGTCTGTGGTGTAGATCGTCCGTCAGGGCGGTTCGTGGTGGCTCCGGCCCCGACGTGCTCCCGCCGGACTACGAGCTCTTCGGTCGGTCACGGTCCGTCGGGTCGGCGAGATACTCGGCCTACCTGTCGGCGTCCGGGGCAAGCTGGAGCCGCTTCGCGCACAACCGACCAAGCTCGCCGACCGCGGCTGGCCGTGCAGGCCCGCCGACGGCCGGTTCAGATCGGGGTTGAGAGGATCGGACAGTGGAATAGCGCTGGACGGGCCGGAGCACGTGGATCTTCACGAACCGTGCGGCGCGTTTCTCAGGTCGGTTCGTTGAGACAGCGCGCGAACACGCCAGTGAACACGTACCAGGCGCACCGCCTCGCGGCCGTCGCCGGCCTCGCCGACCACCTCCAGGTCGGCGGTGCCGCCGACCAGGATCCCGAGCCCGACCAGCATCAGCGGCTGGTCATCGACCAGCAGCACCCGCACGCTCATGCCGGGAGCCTCGCCGTCACCCGGAATCCGCCCTCCGGACGCCGGCCCGCGCTGAACTGGCCGGACAGCAACGACACCCGCTCGCGCATGCCGAGCAAGCCGAAGCCACTCCCGCCAGCCGCCGCCGAGGGCCTGGGACGGCCGGGCTCGCCGGGACCGTCCTCCCCGTCGTCCACCACCTCGATCGTCACTCCTTCCGGCTCGTAACCCACCGCGACCCGGCACGTCCGCGCACCGGAATGCCGCACCACGTTCGTCACCGACTCCTGGACGATCCGAAACGCCGACAGCTCGATCTCCGGCGGCAGCGGACGCCGCTCGCCCCACCAGGTCACCTGGACCCGCACCCCGGCGTCGGCCGTGCGTTCGGCGAGCCGCGGAATATCGGCCAGGCAGCCGGCCGGCGCCAACGGAGCGGCCCCCGGCATGGCATCGACCGGCTCGGCGCGGCGCAGCGCCCCGAGCATGCGCTGCAGCTCGAGCAGCGTCTGGCGGCTGGTGGTCTCGATGCCGGTCAGCGCCTGCCGCGTCTGCTCGGGCTTGGTGTCCACGACCCGCGCCGCCGCTCCCGACAGCACCGTGATGATCCCGATGCTGTGCGCGACGCTGTCGTGCAGTTCGCGGGCGATCCGTAGCCGCTCGGTGACGACGGCGCGGGCCGCCCTCTGCTCGTGCAGGGCTTCGAGGTATTCACGGCGTTTGCGGTACACCCCTCCGATAACCCACGCGACCGCGAGCCACGACGCGTACTGCCCGGCCCACCCGACCGCGTCGCCGACGGAGCCCTCGGGGTTGACGTGGGTGAAGTTGACGAACGCGGTCGCGACGGCCGCGACGGAGCCGACGGCGGCAGCCTTCGGCCGCCGGACGGCGAGGTACCCGCCCAAGGCGACGAGCAGGACGAACACGATCAAGGGCCGCGCGCCGAAGATGTCGCTGAGGGCTGATTCGCCCAGGATCGTCGCGAAGACCGCCGTCGGCAGACGGTGCACCAGCAGAACCGGAAGGGCGAGCACGACGCACAGACCGATCGTCTGGAGGGGCCCGAGGCCGGGAAACCAGAACAGGCCGTCGAAGTGCCTAACCTCAGGGACCGGCATCGTAAAGCAGAGCATCAGCGCGTAGAAGCAGGCGGTGGCCAGCACCACGGCCTGTGACCTCAGCCAGGTCACGCGCTTCGATGTCGGGAGACGCTGGAGAAGCTCTTCCATACGGAGATCGTATTCAGCGGCTTCGGCTCCGCGCGTCGCCCCGGGGATGTACGCGGGGTACACCCCCGGGCCGAAGGCCTGGGGGGAGAGGTGACACCCGCCGGCCGACGCGACGGATCACGCTCCGTTCGTAGGTTCGTGACCATGACGAACGCACCGATGATCGACGTCCGCGAGGCGACGAAGAAGTACGATGACGGCCCGCCCGCGCTGGCCGGTGTGACCTTGTCCGTGGCGTCCGGTGATTGTGTGGCGATCCTCGGCCACTCCGGTAGTGGGAAGTCCACGCTGCTGAACCTGATCGCCGGTTTGGACAAGCCCTCCAGCGGCAGTGTCACCGTCGACGGCACACGCGTCGATCAGCTTGGTGAGGCCGGATCGGCGAAGTACCGCCGGGCCTCGATCGGCATGATCTTCCAGTTCTTCAATCTGCTCGACGATCTGACCGTGTTGGACAACGTCATGGTTCCGGCGCAGCTGGCTGGGATGGGCAAGGGTGAGGCGAAGCGCCGGGCCGTCGAGCTGCTCGGCTCGCTGGGTATCGAGCGGCATGTCAAGGCCTATCCGCAGCGGCTGTCCGGTGGTCAACGGCAGCGGGTGGCGGTGGCCAGGGCCCTGATGAACAAGCCGGCGTTGTTGCTGGCTGACGAGCCCACCGGCGCGCTGGACTCGAGCTCGGTCGAGGACGTGCGCCAGCTGCTGCTGGACCTGAACGCCGAGGGCCAGACCATCGTGCTGGTGACCCACGACGTGCAGCTGGCCGCCACCACCGCGCACCGCACCATCGAGTTGGTGGACGGTGCGGTCGCGCGGGACGTCGTCAACAGTGGCAGTGATGCCGGCCTGGCCGCCCACGCGCGGCTGACCCGTCCGGCGGGAGCGGTCGGATGACGCTGCGCAAGCCGCCGATGCCCCGGCGCCTCTTCGAGGCCGGATTCCACGCCATGGCCCGCATGCTGCCGGCGGTGAGCCGGTGAGCGCGCTCGGCAAGGTCGTACGCTCCGGCGTGGGCCGGCGTCGGGTCCAGTCCCTCGTCATGGCTTTGACGACGTTCACCGCGGTGATGTCATCAGTACTCTCCCTCGGCCTGCTGACCGCCGTGCAGGCCCCGTTCGAGCACGCTTTCAACACCCGGAACGGAGCGCACCTGGCGGTCCAGTTCGACGGTTCGAAGGTCACGACCGCGCAGACCACCGCCACCGCGCACGCCGCCGGTGTCACCGAGGCGGCCGGGCCGTACCCGATCGCCGCCGCGTTGGACACGACCGTCGGCACCGACTGCCCCAAGACCGATTGGGCCGGTCACGACAACCATCCGATCACCGTCACCACCCGGCCCGACCTGGGTAGCACCTCCGGGATGGACCAGCTGGTGCTGACCCAGGGGCGCTGGCCGGCCGGCCCGGGCGAGATCGCCCTCCCGGCGAACAACTATGCCGACGCCTGCTTCGGCTCTTCGGTGGTGTTCTCCTCCCTGCCGGGCAAGCCGTCGTTCAAGGTTGTCGGCTTCGCCGACTCGGTGACCAACAGCGCGACCGGCTTCGCCACCGCCGACGGTTTCGCGCGGCTGACCGCCGCCGGGGCCAAGACCGACGAGCAGATGCTCTACCGGTTCGCCAAGGCCGGGACCGACGCCGACATCGCCACCGACAAGCAGGCGGTGGCCGCCGCCGTGCCGGCCGGCGCGGTCGAGGACGGACAGTCGTATCTGACCGCGGAACAGCAGGCGACCGGCAACGCCAAGGCCTTCGTGCCGTTCCTGATCGCCTTCGGGATCCTCGGGCTGGTCCTGTCAGTGCTGATCATCGCGATCGTGGTCAGCGGCGCGGTGGCCTCGGGAATCCGGCGCATCGGGATTCTGAAGTCGTTGGGCTTCACCCCTTCGCAGGTGGCCCGCGCCTACACCGCCCAGGCCATGATCCCGGCGACACTCGGTGTGGTCCTCGGCACGGTCGTCGGCAATCTCGTGGCTGGGCCGATCCTGAACGGGGCCTCCGAGCAGCTCGGCGCGGCCAGTGCCACGATTCCGTTGTGGGTCAGCGCCGTGGTGTCGCTGGGCACCCTGCTGATCGTCGCCGTCACGGCTTCGATCCCGGCGTTGCGGGCCGGCCGGATGTCGGGGGTGCAGGCTCTGGTGGTCGGCCGCGCCCCGAAGGCCGGGCGCGGTCAGACTGCGCAGCGGCTGGCCTCCCGGCTGCCGCTGCCTCGGGCCATGTCGCTGGGGCTGGCGCAGCCCTTCGCCCGGCCGGCCCGGGCCGTACTGGTCGGCGCGGCGGTGCTGCTCGGCACGGTCAGCGTCACCTTCGCGGTGGGGTTGGGGACCGCGTTCAGCAAGTACCAGGACACTACTATGAGCTCGGGCTTCAACGTCGCGTCGAAGCTCGTGATACCCGCAGCCGACGTGGGCGTGTCCTGGGGTCTCTACGGCCCCAACGACCCGCGCCACGCGTACCTGGATGCCCCCAAGGTGGCCGCCGCGCTCGCCGAGGTCCCGGGCACGAAGGCCGCGTTCGGCTGGGGCGACAGCGGCGCGACCATGATCGGCGCGCCGATCGGCGGCGAACCGCCGGTCCTGTACACGGTCAGCGGCGACTTCTCCTGGACGAACATTGAGCTGCTGTCAGGCCGCTGGTACTCGGCGCCCGGCGAGGTCGTGGTCGGCGACAAGCTGGCCTCTGCGGTGGGGATCCACGTCGGTGACAACTTCACCGTGGTGCAGCAGAACAAGCAACTGGCACTGAAGGTCGTCGGCATCGACTTCGACACCCATGGAACCGACTACACGGCCATGACGGATGCGGCCACCTTCACCGCCGCAGGACTGACCCCGCACATCGACCAGTTCAACGTCGAGCTGGCCTCGAACGTCAACGGAAAGGACTGGTCCACCGCAGCCGCCGCCGCCCTGACCCCGCTGAACGCCTCGGTCCAGCCGAACTCGACCGACACGAACCTCGTGGTGCTCATCATGGACGCCCTGGTGGCGGCACTCACGCTGATGTTGACCGCGGTCGCCGCGCTCGGGGTGCTGAGCATGGTGGCGCAGGACACCCGGGAGCGGGTCCACGACATGGGGATCTTCAAGGCCCTCGGGATGACGCCCAAACAGACCATCGCGATGGTCCTGACCACGGTGACACTCACCGGCCTGATCGCCGGACTCATCGGGGTACCGCTCGGGGTCGCATTGGAGAAGGCGACACTGAGCCCGATGAGCAACGCGATCGGCCGGCACCTGCCACCGAGCGTGACCCACGTCTACACCGCCGGGCTGCTCCTTCCGCTGCTGGCCGCCGGGGTCGTGATCGCCCTGCTCGGGGCACTGCTGCCGGCCGGCTGGGCGGCACGGTCCCGGACCGCCACCGCGCTGCGGACCGAGTAGGACCGAGCAGAGCCGCCGGTCGCCGCAGCAGAAGCGGTGCTGGGCACTGCACGGCGCGGCAAGAACGCCAATGCCGACCTCCCCTGGTTGATGCCCTCGGGAGGTCGGCATTCCGGTGTTCTTCCCTCAACACAAAGGCGTGAGAGGCACCCGGCATGGCGGTCAGCGTCTTCGACCTGTTCTCGATCGGCATCGGCCCGTAGTGTTCACACACAGTCGGCCCGATGCGCGCGGCCCGGATGTTCGTCAAGCGCCTGGACAACGAGGGCCCGCTGCCCCGGGTGACCAGGGTCGTCGCAGTACTGCTCGGCGGCACCGGCCTCGCCGAACTCGACTTCGAGGTCGCGCGGTTGGAAGCCGCGGAGGTGGTGTTCGGGCAGTTCACCGACGCTCAGAGGGCCGGTCAGGCGGATGACCCCGCGAAGGCCGAGGAGTTGGAGCGGGTCACGACGGCTCCCGGGGCGGGCGGGATGCTGCTGGTCCCTCACCGCGAAGCGGGCATGGATGTCGACGTGCTGCCAGCCGACTACCAGGCGATCCTCAAGGTCGTGGGGAATGCGGAGGATGCGGTCAAGGCAGGGGATGTGGCGGTGGCGCTCGGTAAGGGAGTACAGCCGGCGCAGGTCGAACCGCTGCGTGGCCAACTGCGGCGCCTGGCGGATCGGGACTGGCTGCAGCGGACCCCGGCGGGTCGCTGTACGGCCCGGCGATAGCGACATTGACCGCGCGACATGGCCTGTTTGCCACGTAACTCATTGACCCTCGACGGGAGTAGTCAAGCCGACCGTGAAGGACTGCCAGCCGCCCGGCGCGAGGCCGTCGATGCCTGCCACCGCTACCTGACCGGCCACCTCGACCAACTCAGCTACGACACCGCCCTCGACAAGGGGTGGCCAATCGCCACCGGCGCGATCGAGGGCGCCTGCCGCCACCTGATCGGCGACCGACTCGACATCACCGGCGCCCGCTAAGGCCTGGCCGGAGCCGAAGCCGTCCTGCGACTACGCGCCCTCGTCTCTAACGGCGACCTCGACGCCTACTGGCGCTTCCGCATCGCCCACGAGCACGAGCGCCTGTACCTCACCGACCAGCACAACCCCGACCTCACCGCTTGATCACGGGCTTCGTTACGGACAGACTGCAACGCATGAGGTTCACAGGCGCGCCCGCCGACACACCGACCACCGGCGACGAAGCCGACCTCTCGAATCTGGGGCAGGCTCAAAGGTGAGCGCCGACCTGCCCTACTTCCGCTACCACCCCGACCCCCTCGCAACCGGATCCATCCGCGCGAGCACCCAGACCTGCGCCTGCTGCGAACGCAGCACCGGATGGATCTACACCGCGACCTTCTACACGGCCCAGGAGGTCAACAAGAGATTCTGCCCTTGGTGCATCGCTGATGGCAGCGCAGCTGAACGATTCGAGGGCGATTTCACCGACGCCTACGGGCTTGACGGCGTCAGCGAGGAGACACTGGAGGAGGTCACCCGCCGCACCCCTGGCTTCCATTGCTGGCAGGATCCGCACTGGCTCGTCCACTGTCATGACGCGGCCGCCTTCATCGGCGAGGTCGGATACACCGAACTGGCGGCTCATCCCGAGGCGCTCGACCAGCTTCGGAGCGACCTACGAATGGACGGTTGGCGCGATGCAGCCCAGCTTGAGCGCTTCCTGAGCCACCTCGGCCAGGGAGCAAACGCCATGCTCTTCCGCTGCACCGTCTGCAGCACCCACCTCGCCTACGCCGACGCCTCATAGCTGCCCCGCGCGATCTTTCCCTTCAAAGGATCCGCACCCAATGAGGTTCTCCTTGAAGCCCGCACGCGGAAGTAGTGCTCGGCCCGCCGGGAACCCCGATCCGGTTCGACGCGCCTCTGCCGGGAGACTGCCTGGAGCAACTCACCTTCACCTCGCGCCGCGGCGAGCGAAAACCCAAGCACGTCGAGGACGGGCGACTCCTGCCCGTGCTCAGCCTGCAGGGCATCTACCGGCTCGCTCCGAGTTCAGCGGACATCCTCACCCGACACCTCAGCGATCAGGAGCCAGGAGCATGACCGACCTCTCGGCCCTTGTGCTGCGAGTCCGCGAACGCGCGGTCCAGCAGGCGGAGGCCCTGCCGGCGTGCGTCACCGACCAGGACATCGCGGTAGCCGAGCGTGAACTCGGATTCGCCCTGCCGGCGCTTCTGAACCGGTTGTACCGGCAGGTGGCCAACGGGGGCTTCGGTCCGGAGTACACCCTGCTGCCCCTCATCGGAGCGGGACGAACGGCTGTCTCGGAGTACGGCCCACTCCGCAGCGCTGCCTCCGAGTACTGGCCGCAGGGAGTACTGCCGATCCTGGACTGGGGCTGCGGCATGTATGCGGCTCTGGACTGCCTGGATCCCGCAGCGCCTGTGCTGCTCTTCGAGCCGAACGCAGGCCCCGAGGACTGGGCCGACGCGTGGTTTCTCGACTCGCCGTCCCTGGCGCAGTGGCTGGGTTCCTGGCTGGAAGGGACCGGCTGGTGGGAGGAAGAGGTCATGATGGCCGAGGACGCGCAGGAACCCGTGCCCTGGTCCGATGCCTCACAGCGTCTCGCGGCGAACGGCTGAACGGGGCACGCAGCGTGTTGCCCAACACGAGGATCGAGAGAGCAATAGGGACCCAGTGACGACACACAAACTGCGGCTATTCGCGGACTACTTCCAGCTCCATGTGATGGACGAGAACGCCGAAGATGATCTGGGTGACGTCTGGACCGCCGATGCGGTGTCGGACGGCCTGGCGGTCTCGGAGCAGACCTTCGACCATGCAAGCGATGGACGCCAGTCCGCTGACCCGTTGGCGGGCTGCAGTCCTAGAGGGTCTGTTGCGAAAGTGGATCTTGAGTTGTGATGATCATGGTGTGGCGCGAGGGGATCTGACGGACGGGCAGTGGGCTCGGCTGGAGCCGTTGCTGCCGGTGGGGAAGAAGGCGGGCAGGCCGCGGACGTGGACACGTCGGCAGTTGATCGACGGGATACGGTGGCGGACCCGCGCGGACACCCCGTGGCGGGACATCCCCGAGCGATACGGTCCGTGTGGACCGGGTCTACGACCCGTGGCCATCAGTGGGGCGCTGTACGACCGCCCAGGGGGAGGATGTGACGGCCGCTGTCAGTCGGCTGGGGTCACAGCCGAAGGTGCCCTCTTTCACAGCGCGCCCGTGCAGCGAGGCGAGGGCCGAGCCCGGGTCGTTGCCGGCTCCCGGGCTCGGCCGCCGCGAGGACTCCGCGTCAGCAGTTCACCGGAAGTGCCAGCGTGACCGGGACCGGACCTCGATAGGCGCCCGACACCGCGAAGGAGGCGTGTACGACCGAGCCGCACGGCACCGTGGCAACGATGCCGTCCACCCGCACCGTGCTGACCGTGAACACGGTGCGCCCGGACACCGCGCCGAGCGATCCCCCGCCGACGGTCTCCGCCGAAAGCCCGGTGATCAGTTCCTGCGGTGCCGGCGGCCACGGCGTCCCCGGCGAGGGCGGGCCCGCCAGCCCGATCTGGCCGTACACCACGACGCGGTCGCCGGTCACCTCCGCGCACACCTTGGTGGACAGGCCGGCCTGCTGGCCGGACCAGCCGCAGGTGGTTGTGGTGGCGGCAGGGGGCTGCGGCGCGTCAGCGAGCGCCGGAACGGGGATGGCAAGGAGCGCCGCGGCGCCAGTCGTGGCGGCCGCGATACGCGAGACGGGGTTCATGGGCTTCTTCCTTCGAGAGCTGGGAGGCGTTCGCAAACTGTCGCGATGTGGCACATGTGATATTTCATTCGCGCCACGACCAGAAGTTTGGCATGCGTTTCGAATGGATGAGGCCGTTTTTGCCTTTGAACTATAGCCATGACCGAAATTGGGCCTTCGATGACGCATTTCCGCCTGGGTGGACGAAGCCCCGTGGAGTCCCCGGCGTCGCCTCGTTGAACCCGGGATGAACCGTCTCCGCGGCCGCCCCACCCAAGGCCGGCCGCACCCGGCTGCGCGCGGTCGGCTGACCGCCCCCGGGCCCGTGCCCGACCCCGGCGCTACGTGCGCGGCAGAAGCTCCGGGCCGTAGGACGGAGGGGAGAGGGTGAAGTCGGCAGACGCATTCGTCTACCTGATCACCGTCGCGAACAGCCGATCTACCTGCCGCACCGCGGCGGCCTGGACCGTCCTCCCGGCCAGTTGCGGACCGGACGCAAGTACCGCCGCAAGCGGCGCCGTCCCGACCAGCGGACCACCCGGTTCCCGGCCGCCGGCCTGCCCATCGGCGAACGGCCCGCCGAAGCCGCCGAACGACTCGTCCCGGGGCACTGGGAGGGCGACTTGATCGTCGGGAAGGACAACCGGTCCGCCATCGGCACGCTGGTCGACCGCACCACCCGCTACGTCAAGCTCGTCCACCTGCCCGCCGGCCGCGGATCGGAACATGTTCGGGACGCCCTGGTCCGCACGTTCATCGGCCGGTGCGGCCTCCGGTTGGAGGACTCAGTTCGAGGTGTGCTTGCTGGTCCACCTGCCGAGAGCCCGTGTCAGTTCCGGCGCAGGGCGGGCCCCAGGTCTGTCGGCGCCGGCTGGTAGCCCAGGTGGGTGCGGGCGGCGGTGAGGTCGAGGGTGCGTTCGTGGGCCAGGTGGCGGACGGCGTAGACGGTCAGGCGGGGGCGCCGGTCGGACCGGGTGGCCCGGGCCAGGAGTTCGGCGGTACGGGCCAGCGGGAGGGCGAGGGCAAGTGGTAGGTAGAGGGGTGTGGCCGGGAGGTCGTGGGCGGTCAGGACCTGGCGCAGCACGTCGTCCAGCACGACCGGCTCCCGGTCGGTGATGTTGAAGGTGCCGGAGGCTTTGCCCTCGGCGGCGAGCAGGCAGGCGTCGACCAGGTTCACCACGCTGGTCAGGCTCAGCCGCTGGCTGCCGTCGCCGATCGCGAACAGCTTTTGCCCGTACGGGGTTCGGCGCACTGCCTGGAGGACGCGCGGCAGGAGCGTGGTGTCGCCGGGACCGTAGACGGCGTGCGGTCGCAGGATCACCGCGTCGGGGCGGACTCGGCGCACCGACGCCTCGGCCAGTGCCTTGGAGCGCCCGTAGGCGTCGATGTGGCTGACCGCGTCGGTCTCGTCCTCCCGGGCCATGACGGTCGGCCGGCGCGGGTCGTAGACGCTCGCGGTCGACAGGTGCACGAAGCGCGCCGTCTCGGGGAAGGCGGCCAGCGCGCTCCTGGTGGTCAGCACGTTGCCGTGGTGGAAGGCCTCGGGCCGGGCCCAGTCGGTTGCCAGGCCCGCGCAGTGGATCACCGCGTCAGGGCGGGTGAACGGGGCCGGGAGGGCGGGCCGGGCCGTGGGGTCCGCCAGGTCCCAGGAGAGGTAGGGCGCGCCACCGACCAGGTCGGCGGGGACGGCGCGCCGCCGTCCCAACGCCAGCACCTGGTGTCCGGCGGCCCGCGCCGCACGGCACACGGCGCTGCCGACGAAGCCGCTGGCCCCGGTGACGACGGTGATCACGGTGCCTCCTTCGTGACCAGCGTGCGGAGTTGTTCGCGGTCGGGTTTTTCGGTCCGCCCGCGTCGGGGGATCGCCGGGAGGCAGTGGATCCGGTCCGGCAGCGCCGCGTGGTCGATCGTCCGGGGCAGTTCGCGGTGCAGGCGGCGCAGGAGTTCCGGTTCCGGGACCGAGCCGTCCGGGCGTACGGCCAGTACCACCGCCTCGTCGGCGGTCAGCGGGTCGGGGACGCCCACGATGACGGCCTCGGCGATGCCCGGGAGGGCGGCTATCGCGGATTCGTACAGGCCCGGGTAGAGGTTGAAGGAGCCGCGGATCAGCATGTCCTTGGTCCGGCCGAGCAGCACGATCCGGCCCTCGGCGTCGATCCGGGCCCGGTCGCCGGTGTTGAGCTCGCCGATCGGTCCGTCACCGAGGTAGCCGATCGCCAGGTGAGCGCCGCGCAGCAGGAGTTCGCCCTCGTCGTTGAGGCGTGCCGTGACTCCGGGCAGGGGGTGGCCGGCCAGGTCGCCGTGGGGTGCGTGGTCGAGTTTCTCCTCGGCGTCGGTCACGGCGATCGGCAGCATTTCGGTCGCGCCGTAGATCACGGCGATCCGGGCCGAGGGGAGCACGGTCCGCAGGCGGCGCAGGATCGGGGGCGGCACGGGCGCGGCTCCGAGCAGCACCGTGGCCAGGGTGTCCGGGAGTTGGCCGGCGGCGAGCAGGCGGGCCAGGGAGGCCGGGGTACCGAAGGTGTGGGTGGCCCGGCGGCGCCGCAGGTCCCGCAGGAAGCGCTTCGGACGGACGGGGAGCGGTGCCACCGACCAGGTGGCGCCGGCGGCGAGGAAGGCGAAGGCGATCATCAGCTGCTCGGAGTGCACGACGACCGGGCCGGAAGCGGCGGGCAGGCCCAGGCTCTCGCCGAGCAGGTCGGCGCCGGCGAGCAGCGTGGCCTGGCTGTGCACCACCGCGCGGGGGCGGGCGGTCGTGCCGGAGGTGAACACGACGAGGGCCGGTCGGGCTGGGTCCCCCGAGGCCGCGGGTTCCGGCTCGGGTGCGGACGCGCCGCGGGCCAGGGTGGCGGCGGAGAGCGCGTTCGGGGGCAGGCCCGGCAGGCGCGGTCCGGTGTGGACGAGGCGCAGGGTCGGGTCGCAGAGCGCCGGCAGGTTCAGACCGAGGCGGCGCAGCAGCGTGCGTCCCGCCTTGGGGGCGGAGAGCGCGCGGAGCCAGGACTCGGCGGCCAGCCAGCGCGGCGCGGCGAGGCGCTCGGTGACCAGCCGCCCGCGCGCGGCGTCGAGTTCGTCGCCCGCGCCCGGGTCGGCCACCACCACGGCGGCGCCCACCGTCATGACGGCCAGGCCGAGCACCAGGGCGTCCCGGCCGGGGCGGACGGCGAAGAGCACCGTGTCACCGGCGGACATGCCGGCGGCCCGCAGCCCGCTCGCGGTGGCGGCGATCCGCTGGGCGAGCTCGGCGTAGGTGAGCGTGCCGTCCGCGTCGAGCAGGGCGACCGCGTCGGGCGTTCGGCGCGCGTGGTCCGCGATCCGGCCGGCCAGTCCGGCGCCCGGGGGGTTCGGCGTGCCGCTCATGAGGCGGTCACCTCCAGCGTTGCGTGGTTCGAAGGCCCCCGGTGAGCCGCCACCTCGAGCCGCGCGTAAGTCGGTATCAGCACCCGCCGTTTGACCCGTCGTCGCACGACGCGATCGGCCCCTGCCGTCAGCAGCGCCCGCATCAGAACCCTGATCTCGGCCAGCGCGAGCGGCGCACCGATGCAGTAGTGCGGGCCGGCCCCGAACCACAGGCGCTTGGGGTCGTGCGCCGGGCACCGGCCCAGCGCCGCCGCCGGGTCGAACGGCCCCGCGGCGACGTCGCACCGCGCGGTGGCGATGACCACCCGGTCGCCCTCACGCACCGCCGTCGCACCCAGTCGGCCCGGCCGCGCGGCCCGGCGCAGCATCGCCGGGCTCGGGGTGATCACCCGCATCGCCTCGTCGATCGCCGCGTCGAAGGTCGTGCCGCCCGCCTCCTCCAGGCCCGCCCGCAGCGCGGGCAGGAGCCCGGCGTCGTGCCAGATCGCGTAGACCCGTGGCACGGTGGTCGCGACCGTCTCCGTCCCGGTGAGCAGGAACGCCGCCGCCAGCCCGAGCGCCTGCTCGCGGTCGAGCCCGTGGCCGCGCAGCCGGCCCATCATCGAGTCCGGCTCCGCGCGGTCGTACGCCTCGCCCGCCGCCGTCACCAGGCCGGCCAGCACCGCCTTCGCCCTGGCGACCTGCCGTGGAGCCAGTTCCTTCGTCCGCAGGCCGACCAACCGCACGATCCGCTCGCCCCGCTCGAACACCTCCGCGCCGGCGGCGTCGGTCACCCCCAGCAGTTCGCCGATCACCGTGCCGGCCGCCGTCCTGGTCAGGGCGACCAGGTCCACCGCGCCGCCCGCGCCCAGCCGTTCGGTGGCCGCGTGCAGCACCGGTCCGAGCACCCGGGTGCACAGCTCCGTGGCCTGGGCCCGGGTGAACAGGCCGGCCAGCGCGGTCCGCAGCCTCCGGTGCTCCTCGCCCTCCATGTTCAGCAGGACGGCCGGCCCCAGGACCGGCGTCCACAGGGCGCCGGATGATCCAGGGCCGTCCTTGCGGAACCCCTCGTGGTCGAGCAGCACCTGCCGGGCCAGCTCCGGATCGCTGACCACGATCCCGACCCCGGGCACCCGCACGGCGGGGCCGCGCCGGGCCACGGCCGTGATGAACGGGTACGCGAACGGGTGGGCGCCCAGCTGCACCCGTCGCTCCCAGATCTGTTCGCGGTGCTTCATCGGATGTCGACCACGTCGGGCCGGTAGCGGTGGTCCGCGTACCAGGCGAGCGTGTTGCGCAGCCCGAAGGCGCGCAGCCGCCGCACCGAGCCGTAGACCCGCATGCCCGGGACCTGCCCGTAGGCCGCGGTGAGCCTGCGCACCTGGTTCACCAGGGCGCGGTCCTCGTGCACCTCCTCGATCGCGGTGCGCGGGAAGCCGCCACAGCGCTGGTAGAGGTCGGCGGTGATGGCCAGGTTGCAGCCGGGGCACATCAGGTACGGGCCGAGGTACTGCGGGTCGCGGTTGCCGGGCCGGAACCTGCCGAACCAGGCCGCCAGCGCGATGACGGCCGGCAGCAGCCGGCTCTCCCACAGCCTGAGCGCAAACTCGTCGGTTCGCGGCAGCAGTTGACCGGTGACCAGTTCCAGCCCGCCGGTCAGGCCGCGGCGGACGGCGGCCGTCCAGCCGGGTACCGGGAGGCAGTCGGCGTCGGTGCGGGCCAGGTACCGGGCGCCGGCCTCGATCGCGAACCGCATTCCAGTGTCCGCCGCCGCGCCGGTGCCCTTGCGCGCCTCGGTGATCAGGTGCAGCGGGAAACCCGCGGTGACCGCGAACTCCCGGACGACCTCGGCGGTCCGGTCGGTCGAGGTGTTGTCGACCACCACGCACTCGAAGTCCGCGTCGGTCTGCTCCGCCAGCGCGCGAAGCGTGGCCGGCAGCGAGACCTCCTCGTTGTAGGCCGGCACGACCACCCACAGGTCCGTCACTGGTGTTCCCCCCCAACCGGGCTCACAGCCGAGCCCACGACTGTCCTCACGACCGAGGCCACGACCCGGCTCACAGCTGCGCGAAGACGACGCCGAGCGAGACCCCGCCGGCCAGTCCGATCAGTGCCACCCGGTCGCCCGGCCCGCAGCGGCCCTGCTCCAGCGCCCGGGCGAGTTGGAACGGCAGCGCGGCCGAGGCGAGGTTGCCGTGCTCGGGCAGCACCGGCACCAGCGACCCGGCGGTCAGACCGGTCCTGCGCAGGAAGGTGTCCAGCAGCGGCACGGTCACCTGGTGCACCGCCACCACCGCGAAGTCCGCCCAGGCCAGACCGTGTTCGGCGAGCGCCCGATGGATCAGCTCGGGGCCGAGCGCCTCGAAGGCCGCGTGCAGCCGCGCGCCGTCCATCCGGAAGTAGCCCGCCTCCGGGTCCCGCGGGTACGCGGTGCCGCCGCCGGGCAGGGTGCCGACCTCCCAGGCCGTGGAGTCCGCGGTGAAGGCGCGGTGGAAGATCCCGGCCGGTGCCGTTCCCGCCTCCAGCAACACGGCCGCTCCGCTGTCGGACAGGGTGTAGCCGGGGAACGACTCGGCGAACTGCCTGCGGTCCCGGACCGACCAGCGGATCGCTCGCGACGGCACCTCCCCCGTGCACACCAGGACCCTGCGGTACTGCCCGCCGGTGATCAGCGCCTCGGCGACCTGGATCCCGTTGAGCACGCTGTTGCAGGCGTTCTTCACGTCGAACACCGGGCAGCGGGCCCCGATCTTGGCAGCCAGGATGTGCGCGGTGGCGGGCTCGACCATGTCCTGTGAGGCGCTGGCGAAGATCAGCAGGTCGAGGTCCCCGGCGTCATGGCCGGCGTTGGCCAGCAGCTTCCGGGCGGCTGCCGCGGCCAAGTCGGAGGCCTGCCAGTCCTGGGGGGCGACGTGCCGCGCGGCGATTCCGGTGACCGCCTCGATCAGCCCGCGGCGCGGCCGGTAGGGGCCGCTGTCGGCGATCCGCTGCTCCACCTCGCGCGAGGTCAGCGATTCCTCGGGCAGGTGCACCGCCACCGCGGCGATCACCGCGCGCTCCCCGCCGCCTTGCCCGACCAACTGTCCACTGCCCTCCGACACGGTGCTCAAGCCTCCCCCGAGCCGCCTGATCATACGATGATCACCGACTCGGCCTGTCACGGTACGGTTCCCAGCACAATCACTCGGGGCGGCGGTAGGACGGGGCGGCGATGGGCGCGACGACGGCGGAACGGCACGAGAGCAGACTCCTGTGGGCCAGCCGGCCCGCCCTGTGGACGCTGACCAGGATCACCATGGCCCGGCCCTTCGGACCGATCCGGCGGGTGCCCCGACTGGGCTGGGTGGCGAGCGAACCCACCCTGATCCGGGCGGTGCTCAACGACCACGAACACTTCACCCTGCTCGGCGAGGGCGGCGTGGGCCACCTGTGGGAGCAGATCCTCGGGCCCTACGTCACCCGGCTCTTCGACGGCGCCGGCCACGCGGACCTGCGCCGGCGCGCCCGGGACCTGTTCACTGAGGAGAACTCCGCCGCCCTGGTCGAACGGGCCTGCGGATCCGTCTACGCCGACGTCACGGCGCGCCTCACCGCCGGGGAACGGGTCGACGTCGCCGCGGCCGCCCGGCTCGTCGTCGGCCGGCTGATGGCCGACCTGCTGGGTCTCCAACTTCCACCGGAAACCCCGGACTCCACATACCTGGAGACCTTCGCCGCCGGCGAGCGGCTGGCCGCGCTGGCACTCGACACGGCCGCCTCCACCGAACTGCCGCCGGAGCGAATCGAAGCGGCCAGGGACATCGTCAGGTCACTGACCAGCGGCGTCCCGGAGGCGTACGCCAGTGCCGAACCCGAGACCCTGCTCGGCCGCTGCCGCCAGGCCGGGATCACCCTGGAGGAAGCCGGCGGGCTCGCCTCACTGCTGCTCGTCGCGGGCACCGAGACCGCCGCCAGCGCGATGGGCCGCACCGTCGCGCTGATCCACGACACCGGGCAGCAGGAACCGCTGCACGCCGACCCCGGGCTGATCCGCGACGCGGTCCGCGAAGGGCTCCGGGTGACCACCCCCGCGCCCGTGATCGGACGGCACGTCAGCAACGACGTCACCTTGGCCGGCCGCCGACTGCGCAAGGACGAGCGCATCCTCCTCGTCACCTACGCAGCCGACAACCTGGCGGGCGGCTTCGACCTGACCCGCCCGTACGACCCGCGCTCGCGCCAGCTCTGGTTCGGCGCCGGCCGCCACCTGTGCCTGGGCGCGCCCGTCGCACGCGCCGAGATCGCCCGCATGGTCGCGGCAGTCTGCGCGGCGGGGCGCCCGTACCGGATCGTCTCGCGCAGCTACGCCCGGAAGGTGATGATCCCCTCCTACGCCTCACTCGTCGTCGAGCTCGACTGACCGGACGTCCGGCGACTGCCGCTGCCGCGATCCTTCGCGGCAGTTCCGCTGTGTCGCCCACCGGTCCCCGACAGCTGTCGCGGGCCTTGTCCTGGGCTCCGGCCGGGGCGCCGACCTGCGGTCCCGTCCTGCCCGGACGCCGGAACGCGGTGCTCCGCCTGCCCGACGGCGCTCGTGCCTGTGCCCGGCACTCCGGCCGCGCGTAACGCGCACGTTCCTCGCGGCCGTCACCCCGCCACACCGGCCGGTGACCACTTGGCGGGCAACGGTTTGGCGTCGTATATGGGAAGCGGCAAGTTGATCGACTCCGGCAGGATGACGTGGTGAACTTCTTCTTCCGTCGTCAGCAGCCCCTCTCGCAGCCTTCCCCTGGCACGGACGCCTTGGAGCGTGTCCGGCTGGCGGTTGCCGGGGCACGGGCTCGGGAAGGAGGTGCGCTCGAGGAGTTGACCGCCGCGCTGCTGGCGGTGGGCTCGGCCGCGGATCGGGAAGACGCGATCGAGGCGCTGCGCGTGCTGACGGAACGTCCGGCGCTGCTGTTGCGCCTGGATGCCTTCATACGGCGGGAGTCGTGGTATTCGGCGCGCCCGGCCCCCTTGCTCACCGAGGCCGACCCGGTCGCGCTCGCCCTGGCGGCCTCGCACGCCGATGGCCGCATCCGCGAGCGCGCGGTGCGGCGGATGCTGAACCAGCCGTACCCGGAGACGATGCCGTTTCTGGTACTGCGGACCAGCGACTGGGTCAGGCAGGTCCGGGAGCCGGCGTGCACGGGTCTGGCCGTGCTGCTCCACGAGAACCCCCTGCTGGCCACCCCCGTGACCGTGCGTACGGCCCTGCTGGTCAACCGGCGCCGACGCGGCGCCTTCGCTCACGCTCAACTGCGTGTGCCGTTGCTGGATGAGTCGGGCACGACCCTGTCCGGAAGGCTTCTCACGGCCCCCGAGCCATCGGTGCGTCGCTTCGTCCTCGACACCGCCGCGCAGCGCCTGCGGCTTCGTGACCTCGCCGTCCTCGCCGAGAGCGATCTCGACCGGCAGGTCAGGGCCCGGGCCGCCGAGGCCGCCGCCCGGCAGGCGGTATGGACCGACCAGGTCGAGCTCCTTCATCGCCTGGCCCGCAACCGTCACGCCGAGGTCCGGATCACCGCCCTCACAGGGCTGATGCGCACCGGTTCCCCCCAGCGCGTGGTGCCGTTCCTCGACGACCCGTCCGCGCTGGTCCGGGCTCTGGCGCGGGAGGCGGCACGCCGCACCGGTACGGATTCACTGGCCTACTACCGTGCGGCGGTGCAGGCCGCCGAACCGCAGGTCGGAGCGGTCGGCGGGCTCGCCGAGACCGGCAGCCGGGCTGACGGCCCACTGCTCACCGCCCTCCTGGACAACCCGGCCCCTCAGGTCCGCGTCCACGCGCTGCGCGCCCTGCGGAGCCTGGATGCGGTGCCCGTGCCCCGGGTCACGCTGCTGCTTCGGGATGGCTCCACGGCGGTGGTCAAGGAGGCCGCCGCAGCCCTCGCGCCAAGTGCCACCCAGCTGCCCGCCGGCCTGCTGTGGGACATGCTCACCGACCCGCACCGGCCGGCGGTGCGACGGGCCGGCTACCGGCTCCTTAACCGGCACGACCGCCCCACCGCACTGCGCGCCGCCCTCGTCCTGAGCGCTGATACCCACCCCCGACTCGCCGCCCAGGCCAAGACCGACGCCACCACACAGATCCGCACCCTGGCTTCGCACCCCTGGCGCACCCGCCCGGTCCCGTCCCTCAATGCCAGCCCCGCACAGGCCGCCGAACTGCTCGCCCTGGCGGAGCAGCGCCGCACCGAGATCACCGAGGGCATGGTGCAACTGCTGCGTGACCTACTTCGTATGGCGCCTGGCAGTCGGTAGCGGAGACGGGCGGGCGCGCACAGCCGGCCGAATCGCTGCGCTGCGCGCGTTGCTCTGCTGTGGCTTGGTGCGGCGGCTGGCCCGCTGTACCTGGGCCGGCCCGTCGGCATGCGTCCAGGGGCCGTGATGGGTGGTGTGTCCGGGCAGGGGGCCGTAAGCGGCGCAGAAGCCGCAGTCGCAGCTGGTCATGGAGTTGGCCTGGCAGTGAGCGGTGGGCCGGTACGGGGACGCGCAGGGGCCGGGGTCGACAAGGGTGTCGTCGCCTTCGTGCTTCCCGCAGTCTCGGCGGGCCCAGTCGGTCAGAGGGCGGCGAGGCGGCGAGAGGTGCGCTCCACCGCGTCGAGCTGGGTGGTGGTGAGGCGTCGCGCTTCCCAGATGACGGCGGCCACGTCGGCGGCCCGTGGATGGAGCGGCGTCAGGTCGTCCGGCAGGCGGATGCCGCCGATCGCGCCCAGATCGTGGGCAGGAATGCCGAGCAGGCCCGCGAAACCGGCGACCAGTTCGGGGGTCACTTCGACGGTGCCGCGGCCGATCCCGCCGATGGTGGACGCCGACAGGTAGACCCGCCCGCCGGTCACCGCGTACAGGGCCTTGGCCGTGCACGTCCACTTGAGGTTCCGGCTGTGTGTGAGCTCCAGGAGCACCGCGCCGAAGCCCGGCTCGTACCGGTGGTACGGCCGGTCGGTCCCACCCCGTCCCTCCCGCGCGACCAGGGGCTGCGCCCGGATCGCGTCCAGCAGCGGGCGCCGGGTGACTGGCGTCAGGTCGTCGGGTACCGGCTGCCCGGCGAGGACGAACAGGTCGGCGGCGTGCAGGCCGGGTATCGGCCCGACGGTGCCGAGCAGCCGTTCGGTCGGCGGTTTCCCGTCGAGCACGGCCTGCAGCTCCTCCAGGCCGGTGCCGGCCGCCGTCGAGAGCACGCAGCCGTCGAGCGTTCGATGCCTCAACAGGCGCGCCAGCAGCGCGCCGAACTCCAGTGCTCCTGTCATCCCGTCAGCCTGTCGACCTGCGTCAGAGGCCAGCTGGAGCCTGCCCGGGCCCCGTGTGGCACCGGCGTTCGGCGCAGGCAGACAGGTCCGCGCGTACCGCCGAACCGTTCCACCTCTCTGCCGCCGCCGCGCCGTGCTGCCTCTACCGCACGCCCCGTCCTGGTGTCAGTGGAATGCCGATTGCGCTATCACCGGGGTTCAGGGCCCGGTGTCCTGGGTCCCGGACACCCGTGCGCAGGCGCACGGGTTCTCACGGTGTCGGGGGAGGGGGGTGGTGCTCGTGCGGGGGAGGACGGACCAGCCGACGCGGGGCCGGTGGTGCCGGTGGCGCTGGCGCGGCAGCAGGCGGTGGAGCGGCTGCTGGATCTGGACGCGCGGGGTGAGCTGGCGACCGGCCATGTGCGGCTGGTCGCGGACGTGGTGGGGGTGTCGCTGCGCACGGTGTGGCGCCGGCTGGCCGCGGGCCCGTGCCGAGGAAGGACCGGGACGCGGCAGCGGGAGTGTTTCACGCTCACCCCGCAGCTGCATGCCCGGCTGGTTCTGTGGCGCGGGAACGCGGCCGCGGTGCATCGTGAACTGCTTGCCGAGGCCAGAACGTGTGGCCTGGGTACGACAGCACCGTGAGACAGCCTCCCGTGCTTTGGCCGACGGCAGCCGTCCGTGACCTGCGGCAGCGGAGTTAGAACGGTTGTCGCCGAAGTCGGGACAACGCTGGTTTGCGGCAATGGTGTTGGGACTGGTTGGTCTCGTCGGCCGACGGGTCGGAAGCCGTTGCCGCTGTCGGGCGTCCGAGGTTACTGCTCGGCGTGCGTGCGATAGGTTGCCCGCCATGGCTGAACTCGGACCCGTCGCCTGGCCGCCCGCCCCGATCAGGACCGAAAGGCTCGTGCTCCGTGAGCCCGAGGCCCGGGACCGTGCGGCGTTCATCGAGCTGCTGGCGTCGCCGCAGGTGCATACCTACCTCGGCGGCCCCCGGCCGCGTGACGAGCTCGAGCGCGAGTTGCCCGCGGCGCCCGAGCGGTGGCCCGGGAGTTTCGTCGTCGATCTCGACGGGGCGGTGATCGGCCAGATCCTGCTCAGGAGAGCAACGGAGCACCGCCGCCCGGCTGCCGCGGGGAAGGCCGATCTCGGGTACCTGTTCCTGCCGCGGGCGTGGGGACGCGGGTACGCCGCCGAGGCGTGCGCGGCGGTACTCGACTGGTTCGACGGCGTCCTTCCCGGCGAGCCGGTGGTGCTCACCACCCAGACCGCCAACGTCGGATCGATGCGCCTCGCGGCAAAGCTGGGGTTCACCGAAGTAGAGCGGTACCAGGCCTGGGACGCCGAGCAGTGGCTCGGCCTGCGCTCCCCGGCCACGCCGTCCGCCTGAGCCCACGCTCGACAGCGCGGATCCACGAGGCCACCGATCGGCCGTCGGCGTCGGCGCGCCGTTTGCACCAGCGGTTCCCGACTTCGCTGTCGGTGGGTGTTCTGCGAGCGCTCGGCTGACTCGCGGTAGTTGACGCCAAGGTGTCCGGTTTCTGGGCTTCACAGCAAGCCGGGGATGCGGTGCTCTGGTGGACGTGGATGGGCGTGCGCCGTACCCCAGTGACCTTCCGGATGACGCCTGGAGTCCTTCCCTCCAGAGGGGAACCACCGATCCGGGCACCGCTCCGGCGACCCGCGCAGACCGTTCACCGGCCACCCCGGCCAGCGGCGCCTCCTCGCCTGCAGGCGGTTCTGCCAGGACTTCGGCCACCGTCTGACGGGCGATCACGAACCGCTCCCACGCGACTTCCGCCTCCTGCAGCTCGGCCTGCAGAGCCTCCACCCGCTGCCGAGCAGCACGCTCGCGCTCCTCCAGCAGCCCCATCACCGACGGCATCCGACACCTCCACCGAAGAGACGACACGACACCCCGTCTCTGCCACCGAGGCACCAACACCATGCCTGACCAGCAGAAACACATCCGTCACGATCGGAAACACAACGGCTTCTGACCGGCTGCCGTGCCGACGCCGTGTGGGGCCGGGACTGCCGACTTTGGATCGAGCCACTCGCGGAAATCAGGCGACGATGCTGATGCCGTCCCCAAGGAGTTTGAGACCGAGGACGAAGAACAGGACGGCCATGACCGCGACGTTGTGTTGTGCCGCCCAGTCCCGCCAGGTGCTGAGCACGCTCTTCGCCCGCTCGCCCATGATCAGGTACACGCCCAGCGGGGCTAGGACCCCGAGAGAGGCGGTGATCACGAAGATGGCGAGTGTTCCGACCTGCTGTGGCACCGGGATGCCGGCCGAGCTGATTGAGGCGCCGGCGGCGATGGTCAAGGGGGCGTTCTTGAGGTTGGCCGCTGACAAGGCCAGCCCGAGTCCGAGGACCTTGGGTGGGGTGAAGCGGTCGATTGCGGCCATCCACTTCGGCAGCTGGGCCTGGGAGGGGTCGGTGGGACGGCGGCGCCACTGGTGAGCTCCGAACAGGACGAGCAGCACACCGAGGGCGAGTTTGAGGGCACCCACCCACGTGGCGGGGTGTTTGTGGGTGGAAGCGTCGCCCGTGCCGCCGACCGCCAGCATGACCGCACCCAGGAGCGTGAGTCCCAGGACCCAGCCGAGGGCGAACAGCGGACCGTTGAGGCGACCGCGGGGTGTGGCCAGGATGAGAATGATCGCCACGATCGGAAGAGGGCTGACCGCGACGCCGGCGGCCAGGCCCAGCACGTCACCGACTGCGTGTCCCAAAACGTCCTCCACTCGCGGGTAGGGGAAACGGGGCTCACCGGGGCCAGGGCGCCTGTTGGGCCCCTCTGGCCGGCGGCTCTCCCGTACATCATCCGGCGATCTTGGTTGCGAAGGTGCGGTGCCAGGTGCGAATGGATGAGTCCGTCGATCGGTCCGGTGCCGGGACGGCCGTCTTCCGCATGCGTCCGGTCACCGGTCGTGCCTACGGTGGGTGGAGAGCCCACCTGCAGCACCTCAGCGATCTTCGGGGACTTGCGGCACCACGGCGGCAGGATCGCCGAGGAGAACCGCTTGCGCTCGCCGGTGGCCTCATCGACCCGCTTGTCGTTCACCCGCGGGGCCTTGACCTCGATCACACCCGCGGCGGTGGTGACCTTCCGTGGCTGGTGGTAGCCGTTGCGGACCAGGCGGACGCCGAGGAGCCGACCGACGAACTCGCCGACATCCTCCTCACCGAAGACTGCTTCGACGCCGACTGGGAGATCACGCCGTTCGGTGACCTGCTGGTCAACCCGCTGCCGCTGCACTGGATCCAGAAGGACGCCGTCGCCGCCGCCGTCCGGCAGGTGAAGAACGGCGGCCGCGCGACGGTCGTCGCCGCCACCATCTCCGGCAAGGAGCGGTGGCGTCCGATGAACGCCGGCAAGCAGTGCCGCTCGTCGCCTGTGCCGGCGGTGAAGGCGAGGTGGGCGGCGAGCCGGTACACCCCGCCCTCGCCAGCGGGCAGCGCACGGGCGGGGATGAGGTCGAGCGGGCCGCAGGCCTCGCCGCGGGCGCGGGTGTCAGTGAGCTGCCAAGGGCCGGGACGCGGAACAGCGCCGTTCGCACACGTCGTTGAACGGGCAGCGTCCCCACCAGGACGCGCGACTGCGCCTGCTCCATACTGCCCGGCACGTACACCTCCACGGCCCCGGGTGCCCGTAGGGTGAAGCCTGGGACGGTCGGGCCTGCATACAGCCCGGCCGCCCGACACGGTCTCCGTCTTGGGCGCGGCGAGTCGGCTGCCGATCGTCGGCACCGCACGGTCAACCGGACCCCGCGCCAAGCTGCCGAGCCGAGCTCGCCTCGGCGGCGTTCCGTCGGGCAGGCGGACCGATCCACGACGATCGCTTACCTCCTGGAGCGAGGCCAGCGCTCGCCCCTGATCCACGACCCCTGCAACCACATGGCCGAGGACAACTGCCCCGTCCGCTATATACGAATCAGGTCGCACGCACGCACGCACGCGCGTGCGGTCGGCCGGTGTGGCGTCCCGGCGCAGTTCGCCGGCCGCGTTGGCGGGAGGGGTCGGGGGCGTTCAGAGAATCGTGTGCAAGGTTGGCCGGTGGTGCGGTTGCGCCGGACCAAGTCGGGCGCTCAGAAGGCCGAGGGGCCGCAGGGTGAGGTCGGTGGCGGTGGCCCAGTGGGCGGCGTCGGCGGTGACGATCACACAGCCCTGCTGGGAGGGCAGCCGAGGGACGAGGGTACTGCGACAGCCATGGCGGTAGCGCACCTCCACCGGGGCGGGGACGCCGTGGAGCAGCACCTCGCCCGGGGTGGGCGGCCGTCGAGCGGGGCGAGGCCGGTACGCGGCTTGAGGCGGTCCGATTCGGCAAGGAAGGTGGAAGTTGGAACTGCGGAGGGGTGGGGGAGCCCACCCGGGGGCTTGCCGGAATGGGGCATGAGGTCTGGACGACGACGAGTTCGCCGTCCAGGTGATAGTTGGAAGTCGAGGTGGGAGAGGTAGCCGTCGGAGGACAGCCGCCCCAGCAGGACGACCCAGCCGGGCGGGGCGGCGCGGAGCGGGGCGATCTACCCGCCCCACTCCTCGGCGGTCTCGCGGTGGATCGGTATGCGGAGGGCGCGCGGGCGGGTGTCACGGAACAAGGGCTTCCCTCTACGAGCGTTACGGGAACGGTCGTGGGGACGAGCATGCGGGTGCCGCCCGGGGCAGGGCGGCGGGGACGCGCTCGGGGCGACCCTCCGGCTGTCGCCGGCGGGCCGCCCGGGCTCCATGTCAGGGATTGCTGTGCATGATGCGTCCGTTGGCCTCGATGAAGCCGATGTAGTGGAGCACGGCCGCGATGGTGGCGACGGTGTGGCCCATGACGGTGATGGTCGCCGTGCTCGGATCCCTGCGGGCGTTGCGGATGAACTGGCTGATCTCCCCCCACTGGTTCTCCACGTTTGCGGCCAGGATGTTTTCGCGGTTGTCGTTGACGTAGTTCAGCGGCCGGTTCAGGCCGGGGCGCTCGATGTTGCCCCGGACGACGTCGAAGACCACGCCGAAGCGGGACGCCTCCGAGAAGACCTGGATCGCCGTCAGCAGTGCCCGTCCGGTCGTGTCGTTGTACGCCCCCGCGCGGCCGAGGGTGCGCATGTCGTTGTAGATGCGCTCGGGGTTGAGCACCAGGGTTCCCCGGTCGTTGCCGCCCGGGATGTTGCTGTAATTGCCGCTGGCGATCCGGTGGTTGGCGGCGACCGTCACGCCCAGCGCGTTCTGGAACTCGTTGATCCGGTCCTGGAACGCCCAGTGGATGTTGGTCTGCGGGGAGTAGAAGCCCGCGACGTAGAGGTCGTCCGCCCAGATGTAGACGGACGTGAGGTGGACGTTGTTGGTGTCGAGGACGCGCACCTGTACGAGGCGGCCGCGTTCGGTGGTGGTCTCGGTGACGCCGTTGAGGCCGGTGGAGTCACCGTAGGTGTGCCGGTGGATGGCGTCGATCAGGTTCCAGTAGTTCTGGTGGGGGATGCTTCCTCCCGCGGTGATGTTCGAGATGTGCCAGTCGATCACCTGGTAGTTGGTCGCGGACGCGGTGCCGCTGAGCGCCGTCACCAGGCCCATGGAGATGGCCAGGGTCAGCAGGGCTGAGCAAAGTCGTTTCAGCACGGTCTTCTCGGTCTTCCGGATGGAGGCCTCGGGTCAAGGCCTGTCGCGGAACGAGGCTAGGAGCCGCCGTGCCCGAGGAGTCAGCCGTCCGCGCATCACCATGTGCCCGAGAATGCACTGCCTGAAAAGAGACATGACGGAACCTCATGTGGCGGCGGCCGTCGTCGGCCCCCGCAGATGAAGTCGGTAGGGGCTGCGCGACGGGGATCGGGTTCGGCCGGACGAGTGGTTTCCTCGGCCAGTACGGCATCCAACCGCTGCCGCCGTCCTATCGGACCAGCGCGCCCCGTCCCTGCGAGGGCCTGATGAAGTCCGTCCGCCAGCTGATCGAGGTCGTCAACGACACCCTCGAAGGCCAGCTCGGACGAACAGCACGGCGGCCGCACCATCGAAGGCATCGACGCCCGAGTCGGCCAGCGGCTCCCGGGCTGTGGGGTCGACTTCGCCTTCCTCAGGCCCGCCGAGGAACCTCCGAGCCGGGTGTCACACCCCCCGGATCGCGTCGAGCCGAGGCGTGGAACGGCGGCCGTCGAACAGCAGCCCGGTCGGCAGGCTGCCCCTGGCTTCCCGATGCGGCAGGAGCAGCTCCGCGGTTCGGGTTCGCCCCCGGGTACGGCGTCCGGCGCACTCCACGCGCACCTGGCATTCCTCGAGGATCCCGTGGCCGTCCCCGAGTCCGGACCATCGCTGTTCGACGACGGCGAGGTGCAGCTGCGCGCCAGGCCACGGGTTGTCGTAGGCGAGGACGACATTGTTGTTCGTGCGGAAGCGGGAGTCCAGGCGGGCGGTGAACTTGGCGGACACGTTCGTCGGCGGGCGGACCACGATCAGGGGGCAATTGGGGACGATCAAAGCCGGCAAGGCCGACCTGAACGAGCTGCACACCGCCGGGAAGGCCGTCGTCGGCGGTGACCTCACCGTCAACGGCCGGACGGATGCCATGGGTGAGTTGCACGCCGCGCAGAACATCACCGTTGACGGTGACCTCACCGTCAACGGTGTCAACACCAATTCCCGGCTGATCGTCCACGGGGCGTCGCAGTTCGAGGAAAGGGTGAACGCCAACGGCGATCTGCACGTCGACGGGGCCTCGGTGTTCCTCGGGAGGGTCAACGCCAACGGGCTCCTGTCGGTTCGCAACCAGGGCCAGCAACTCATGCACGTCAGCTGACGTGGTGGCGGTGGGTGACCTTGTTGCCGTAGCTCCCTCGACGGTCTCCAGGGTGCCGTCGCCGTTCACACCGACGACCACACCGACGTGCCCGCCGGGGGTCGCCTTCGCCGGCGGGCCGTAGACCACCAGGTCGCCCGGCTTCGGGGTGTACCCGGACCGGTCATGGAACAGTCCGTGCTGCTGGCCCCAGTAGCCGACACCACGTCCCGTCAGGTCGCTTGGCACGCTACGCCCCGGCCTGGTGCCAGGTCCATTCCGCGAACGCCGCACACCAGCTGATGCCCGGCCCGGCGCGATCCGCCGCCTCCAGCTCGACGACCTCGACGTCGGCAACCGCCGGCTGGTCGTCGAGGGCCGTGTCTGCCCCCTGGACGAGCTCGCCTGCAGGCCACCCTCGCCGGTTGGAGTACCGGCGACAACGCTGACCAGACACCGCCGACCCGCATGGGTTCACGGTGGAGGGGAGGAGGGCGGTTGCCAGAGCCCATGAGGTCAGGACGGGAGGGGAATGAACAGGAGGATGCCGTGGGCGGTGGAGGCGGAGTAGCAGGCGGTGCCGGGGAATGTGGCGGTGTAGAAGGGGGTGGCGACGGCGAAGACGGGGACGATGGCGTTGTGGATGGTGGCGGTGCCGCTGGCATCGGTGACGGTGGTACCGAGGTTGACCGGGCCGAAGAGCGTGATGGCGGTGAAGGTCACCGGCTGACCAGCCACCGGCATCCCCGAGGTGGTCGTCAGGGTGGCACTGAGGGTGGGGATGTAGAACTCCGGCAGCGGGGTCAGCCGGAGCCGGATCGTGCCTGGCTGTGCGGTCAGCGTTGTGGGATTGGGCGTCACGGTGACGGGAGTGCTGGCGGTGGAGCCGGTGAAACAGCTGTCACCGCTGTAGGCGGCGGTGAGGGTGCCGGCGGTCAGGGCGGTGGTGGTGAAGCAGGCCTGCCCCACGCCGTTCACGGGGACCATCTGGGTCTGGCCGTTGGGGAGGGTGAAGGTGACCGTGCCCATCGGCACTGAGGTGGTGCCTGTTGCCGGGGTGATGGTGGCGCATACGGTCACGCTCTGCCCACAGCTGGAGGGGTTCGGCGTCACCGACAGCGTCGGCGTTGTGGGGTTGGGGCTCACGGTGACGGGGGTGGGGTTGCCGTTCACGGTCGCGGTGAACGTACCGACGGTGTAGGTGTGGGTGGTCTGCCCGCTCCCGGTGGCGTCCAGGGCGGCGGTGACCGTGGGGCTGGCGTCCCCGAAGTTCACCACCGCTGTCCCGTTCGGAGTTCCCCCGGAAATGCTGAATGTCACCGCTTGCCCGCACCTCGGCGACGCCGGTGAGGTCGTCACCGTCAACGGCGAGATCTCCGTCACGGTCGCCGAATTGGCGTTGGTGACGTAGACGTTGCTGTTCGCCGCCGCCGCCGCCACCGAGAACGGGAACGCGCCGACGGGGACGGTGGCCAGGACGGTGTTCGTGGCACTGCTGATCACCGTCACGTTGTTCGAATTGGAGTTGCCGACGTAGACGTTGCCGTTCGGCGCCACCGCCACCCCGAACGGGCCGGCGCCGGTGCCGACGGTGGCCAGGACGGTATTCGTAGTGCTGCTGATCACCGTCACGTTGTTCGAAATGGTGTTGGTGACGTAGACGTTGCCGTTAGGCGCCACCGCGATCACCCCCGGGACAATGCCGGCGGGGACGGTGGCCAGGACGGTGTTCGTGGCACTGTCGATCACCGTCACGTTGTTCGAGGTCTGGTTGGCGATGTAGACGTTGCCGTTCGGCGTCACCGCCGCGAAGCCCGGGAAACCACCGGAGGGGAGGGTGGTCAGGACGGTGTTCGTGGCACTGCTGATCACCGTCACGGTGTTGTTGTTCCGGTTGGCGACGTAGACGTTGCCGTTCGGCGCCGCCGCCACCGCGTCCGGGACCGCGCCGACGGGGACGGTGGCCAGGATCGTGTTCGTGGCACTGTCGATCACCGTCACGTTGTTCGAGATGGAGTTGGCGACGTAGACGTTGCTGTTCGGCGCCACCGCCACCGCGAACGGGCCCCCGCCGACGGCGACGGTGGTCAGGACGGTGTTCGTGGCACTGTCGATCACCGTCACGTTGCTCGAGCTCTGGTTGGTGACGTAGACGTTGCCGTTCGGCGCCACCGCGATCATCGCCGGGTTCGAGCCGACGGGGACGGTGGCCAGGACGGTGTTCGTGACGCTGCTGATCACCGTCACGTTGTTCGAATTGTTGTTGCCGACGTAGACGTTGCCGTTCGGCGCTACCGTCACCGCGAGCGGACTCGTGCCCGCCGGGATCGTCACCGTGGAGAACGCCGCACTCAACAGCGGCGCCACAAGCCCCCGCACAGCGGGCACCTCGGATCCACCCACCGGTGCAACCGGCCGAAGCCCGCAGACTATCGCCGGAACTCCCGACCAACCCGTATTCGGCTCCATGGCAAACCTCTCTCAGCTGAGAGGGCCACCCAAGAAATCCCACCGGGGCCCGCGCCGAACGGCGCCGGTATACGCGAACCGGATCACCGCTTGCGCACCGGGACAGAGAGAAGGACCCGCCTACGCGTTCCGCGCACACAGGGGTTGCCTCTATCCCCGGAGAGATGGGCAACCCACCGGAAAAACGGTCACCACCATTAACCCGAAATAGGCAAGACGGCACCAGCCCTTGACGCGAATTCACCCAATCGGACCAGTCCACCACCCAACCGATCACGCCGCACGACGCACGAGAGGACGAACTGCCACGCAATGTCGCCCGGACGGTGGAGCTGAGCATGGGGACGAAGCGAGAGATGGAGCCGCTGACCGTGGAGGAGGGCGAACCTGACAGCTGGCCGGTCGGCGTGTTGTCCAGGAGGGGGCGGCGAAGCCCGCCGCCCAGATGCCCCGGTGAACGAGCTCGATGGGGTAGCGGTCGAGCTCGGAGTGACGCAGTTGCAAGGTCCGCTTGGACGTCGGCTGGAGTCCTGCAGCGAATATCGCGGAGCGCAGGGGTTGGTGGCGGTCGATCTCGATCACGACTTCGCCGGGCCGCCCGCTGGCCCGGCCGGGCGGGCGGACCCAGCGGGCGTCGAGGCCGACGGTCTGCAGGAGCGCAGCGCCTCCCCGGTCTTTGGCTGTTGTCTTTCCAGGCTTGAGGACTGCGTTCTCGCTGGTCAGGCATAGGGTCGACGGTCTCGTGAGAGTGGTGAGGTGTCGTGTCGTTGCTCTGGTGGAGGTCGCAGATGCCGTCGGTCGTGGGTTTGCTGGAGCAGCGAGAGCTCGCTGCTCGCCGTCGTGTGGACGAGTTGGGGGAGAAGGCCGACCGGATCCAGGCCGAGCTGGCCGTGGCTGAGCGACTGGAACGAGTGGGCCATCGTCTGCGCGCGGGTCGGCGAGGTGCTGGCCCCGACCGACGGCGGTGCCGTCGGCCCCGCGACGGGCGACTGATGCGCGCGGGCTGCAGGGAGCCAAGGCCGTAGCGGTGGTCGGCTTTGCCGATGACGGGCGTTGACGCCCCTTGCCGGTCCAGCCGGAGCTCCAGGCCCGCGGGGCGCCCATCTGGGCGGTTGAGCAGTCGACCGTGACGAGCCCGACGCCCGACCGCGCGACAACTGCCGCACTTTGTCCGTCCGCGCCTTCGGGGCGCGCAGGGCCGGGAGCGGCCCTGGGGCGCCCGGCACGGCACAGCACGGCGCCCAGCCACCGTCGCGCCGTCCGTGGCCCTCGCCCACGCCTGCCGCACCTGCGGGTTCCCCGCACGGATGGCCTCGAGGTCGGGCCGCACCACGGATCCCGGGGCCGATCACCGGTTCCGCCGACGAATCAACAGAACGGCCGGCGGCGGAGGACGGCATCCAGTGATCAGAAGCCCGGAAGGGTCCCCGCCCCGCGACCGGCGGACTTTTTCTGCCGCCCGTGACATCCCGGCACCGGGTGCGCTCCGTCGAAGTGGGCAGAGACGAACGGAGGACACACCCTGTGCGTAGCGCAGACCTGGAGGAATTCCGCGGCTTCGCCGAGGACCGGATGCCGCACCTGCGGCGGACCGCGTACCTCATGTGCGGCGACTGGCACCACGCCGAGGACATCACGCAGACCGCACTGACCAAGCTGTACGCGGTCTGGGGAAGACGGCACCGGATCGCCAACCTGGAGGCCTACGCCCACCGCGTGCTGACCCGTACCTGCATCGACCACACCCGGCGCCGCTGGCGACGGGAGGACCCGACACTCGCACTGCCCGACCGGCCCGGCCCGGGCACCGACCCCTCGCTCGGCCTGCAGGTCCGCACCGCGCTCGCCGCCCTGCCGCCTCGTCAACGGGCCGTGGTGGTCCTGCGGTACTGGGCCGACCTGGACATCGCGGACACCGCCAAGGCCCTCGGCTGCACCGCCGGAACCGTCAAGAGCAATACCGCCCGCGCGCTCACCAAGCTGCGCGCCCTGCTCGGCGACACCGACCCGTTCGACGAACTGACCGCCGCTCCGACCACCCTGAAGGAAACGCTGTGACCCACCACGACGCCCTCGACCCGCAGGACGAACTGCGCACCCTCCTCGCGGCCGGCCTCGGCGCCGAACCGGCACTGCGCCCCGGCACGGTGGACGCGGCGGTCGCGGCCGGACGCCGCCGCCGCGGCACCCGGCTGGCCGTCCGCGGCGGCGCCACGGTCGCCGCCACCGCCGCCCTGGCCGCCCTGGTGGCGACCCTGCCCACCGGCGCCACCCCCGCCCCCGGCACCCCGGGCAACCCGGTGGCGGCCGCCGACCCGCTGACCGGCCCGCTCACCCTGGCCAGCGCGGCAGGCGCGAGCGCCGAACCACTGCGCCCGGACTCCTTCGGCCCCGGCAGCGGCCGCGCCACCGACTGGACCAGCGACCGCCTGGGAACCACCCTGGCGGGGTTGCTCCCGGCCGGCGCCAAGACCGTGCGCGCCGGCGACATCCCGGGCCGCACCTTCCGGGTCGCCTGGCAGTCCCCGGCCGGCCCGGTGGACTTCATCGGCGGCGCCGAGCGCACCGCCGACGCGCCGAAGGTCCCGTTCTGCGCCGCCATCGCCCTGCCAAAGGTCACCGCGCGCCCCGGCGTGCCCAGCCCGCAGGAGGTCGCCCCGCGGACATCCTGCCACCTGGTCGAGCTCCCCTCCGGCGCGCGCGGCGAGGCCGTGACAGTGACCCTCCCGCAGAGCGGCCGCACCTCCCAGTACATTCGCCTCCAGCGCGCCGACGGCCGGACGGTGACGCTCCAGCAGTGGGCCGAACAGCCTGACGCGGGCCTGGACGAGGCCGCCCTGCTGGCGATCGTCGACGCCCCCGCCTGGCGGTTCTGACCCGCCTCCTACGTCGGTCGGTCGGGCCCGGGGGAGACCGGGCTGCGAGAGTGCTCCTTCGTTGCCGTCGGGGGGGGGGGGGGCCCCCCCCCCCACCGCCCCCCAACCGGGGAACACCGCCGGGGGCCCGCGCCCCGGGAAGCCAACACCCGGGCGGCGCGCGGCAAGCCCCCCCCCCCCCCCCCCCCCCGCCCCCCCCCCCGCCCCCCCCCACCCCCCCCCCCCCCCCCCCCCCCCCCCGGCGCCCCCCCCCCCCCCCCCCCCCCCCCCCGCCACGAGGGGAGACCACCGTGACACCGCCGGCCGCAGCCAGCGCCGCCGCCATCCGTACCGACGACCCGACCACCGACCCCGCCGCGGACAGCACCGCGGCCGCCGACGCCCAGGCCTCCGCCCCCAGCGGACAGCCCGGCAGCGGCGACGACGACCCCGACGAACGCACCGCGGCGGACCCCGCCGCTCAGCGCCGAGCCCATTCGGCCGCATCTCCCACGGGAGCCGAGTTCACCCGGCCCAGGGGGATGTTCTCCTCCCTGCGCGTTCGCAACTACCGCTACTACTTCGCCGGCCAGGTGGTGTCCAACACCGGCACCTGGATGCAGCGGATCGCCCAGGACTGGCTGGTGCTGAGCCTCACCGGCAGCCCGCTCGCGGTCGGCATCACCACCGCCATGCAGTTCCTGCCGATGCTGCTGCTCGGCCTGTTCGGCGGCGTGCTCGCCGACCGGATGCCCAAGCGCCGGCTGCTGATGTACACCCAGGGCGCCATGGGCCTGCTCGCCGCGGGCCTGGCCGCGCTCACCATCGGTGACGTGGTGACGCCGTACTACGTTTACGCCTTCGCACTGCTGCTCGGCCTGGTGACCGTGGTCGACAACCCGACCCGGCAGGCCTTCGTCTCCGAGATGGTCGGGCCCAAGGACCTCGCCAACGCCGTCAGCCTGAACGCCGCCAACTTCCAGACCGCCCGCCTGGTCGGCCCCGCCGTCGCGGGCCTGCTGATCGCCGCGGTCGGCAGCGGCTGGGCGTTCGCGGTCAACGCGCTGTCCTTCGCCGCGGTGATCGGCGGGCTGCTCGCCATGCGGGAGGACGAGCTGCGCCCGACCGAGCCGATCGCCCGCGAGAAGGGCCAGCTACGCGAGGGCCTGCGGTACGTGAAGGAGCGGCCCGAACTGCTCTGGCCGATGGTGCTGGCCGGGTTCATCGGCACCTTCGGGTTCAACTTCCCCACGCTGCTGTCCGGGTTCGCGTACGACACCTTCAAGGTGGGCGCGGGACAGTACGGCCTGCTGAACACCGCGATGGCGGTCGGCTCGCTGGCCGGTGCGCTGCTCGCCGCCCGCCGGGGCGCGCCCCGGCTGCGCCGGCTGGTCGGTGCGGCGCTGGCCTTCGGCACGCTGGAGGTCGTCGCGGCCTTCGCGCCCGACTACTGGACCTTCGCGCTGCTGCTGACGCTGATCGGGGTCTTCGGGCTGAGCTTCAACACCTCGGTCAACTCCACCATGCAGCTGGCCACCGACCCCGAGGTGCGCGGTCGGGTGATGGGCCTGCTGGTGCTCGTCTTCACCGGCGGCACGCCGATCGGCGCCCCGGTCGTCGGCTGGGTCACCGCCTCGTACGGGCCCCGGCTCGGCCTGCTGGCCTGCGGCGTGGTGTCCGCGCTGGCGGCCGGCGCGGTCGCCCTGGTGCTGGCCCGCAGCGCGGACCTGCGAGTGCGGTTCGACCTGCACCCGGGACGCGGCGGCCGGGTGGTGGCCTTCGTGCCGCGCACCGCCGCGGCGGGCAAGGGTGAGCTGGTCCCCGCCTGCTGACCGACCGTCGGGGAATCCCGGGAGCGGGTTCCGGGATTCCCCGACGGTGCGTCGGGCGGAGCGTCAGACCCGGATCTCCAGCACCTGGCCGGGCCAGGTGCCGGTGGGCTGCTCGACCTCGAAGCCCACGGTCTCGGTGAAGCCGAGCGCCCGGTACTGGCCGACCAGCTTGCGGTCGGCACCGGCGTAGCAGTCGACCCGCAGCAGGCCGATGCCGCGCCGACGGGTCTCCTCGACCGCGTCGGCGATCAGCGCGGCGCCGATGCCGGAGCCCTTGCGGCTGCGGTCGGTGACCAGGTTGCGGACGTAGAGCTCGCGCTCGTCCACGGCGGGGATGTACTTGCCGCGCTCCTCGGACAGCACGCAGCAGCCGACCGTGCGGCCGTCGTCGTCCACCGCCAGGCGGATCAGGAACGGCTCGGCGGCGTACTGCTCGATGTGCTCCACCCGGGCCGGGTTGGTGGAGAACGGCTGGTCGCCCCACTGCCCGGTGCGGTCCTGGGCGGCCAGCCAGGAGACGGCGCCGTCGAGCAGGGACAGGATGTCGGGGACGTCCTCGGGACCCCCGTTGCGGATCTTCATGGACATCCGTTCTACCCCAACGGGCCGATCGCGGGAAGATGGGACCATGAGGCTGTTCGTGGCGGTGCTCCCGCCGGACGCGGCGTTGCAGGGGCTCTCGGACGCGGTCGCGCCGGTGCGCGGGCTGCCCGGGGCGGACCGGCTGCGCTGGACCACCGCCGAGGGCTGGCACCTCACCCTGGCCTTCCTCGGCCAGGTGCAGCCCGAGCGGCTGCCGGAGCTGGAAACCGGCCTGGCGGCCGTCGCCGAGGTGCACCCGGTGCACCGGCTGCGGATCGCGGGCGCCGGCCGGTTCGGCGACCGGGTGCTCTGGGCCGGGGTAGAGGGGCAGACCTGGGCGCTGCGCCGGCTCGCCGAGGCCGTCACCGGGGCCACCACCGAGCTGACCGGGGAGACCGACGCCTTCGCCTTCCACCCGCATCTCACGCTGGCCCGGGCCGGCTCCTCGCGCGGCCACCGGCGGGCCGTCCAGCGGGTCGCGGCGGCCGAGCTGGAGGCGCTGGCGGCGGCGCTGGCGGACTACCGGGGGCCGGAGTGGGAGGCCGCCGAGCTGCACCTGATGAAGAGCGACCTGGACGGGGGCTTCGCCCACTACGAGTCGCTGCGCTCCTGGGCGCTGGCCGACTGGATCTAGGGGCCCGGTCCGGTCGCCGTGGCGCGAGCCGAGGGGCTCCGATTCGCGCGGGTGTGAGCCGGAGGTACGCTCGTTGACCGTGGATCCCAAGACTCGTATGCGCATCGTCTCCGGCACCCTGGTGCTGCTGCTGGTCGTCGTGCTGATCAGCTCACTGGTCAACCGGTAGGCCGGACGGACGCAAGGGCCACCGCCCGCAGGCGGTGGCCCTCAGCTGTGCTCGGAAGCCGCTGTCAGAGCCGCTCGACCACGTGGTCGATGCAGTGGGTGAGCGCCTCGACGTCCGCCGGGTCGATCGCCGGGAACATCGCGATGCGCAGCTGGTTGCGGCCCAGCTTGCGGTACGGCTCGGTGTCCACGATGCCGTTGGCACGCAGTGCCTTGGCGACCGCGGCGGCGTCCACCGACTCGTCGAAGTCGATGGTGCCGACCACCTGGGAGCGCTCGGCCGGGTTCGCCACGAACGGGTTGGCGTAGGAGGACTTCTCGGCCCAGCCGTACAGCCGGGAGGAGGAGTCGGCCGTACGGGCGACGGCCCAGTCCAGCCCGCCGTTGCCGTTCAGCCACTCCAGCTGGTCGGCCAGCAGGAACAGGGTGGCGATCGACGGGGTGTTGTACGTCTGGTCCTTCGACGAGTTGTCGATGGCCGTCGGCAGCGAGAAGAACGGCGGGATGTACCGGCCGGAGCCGGCGATCTCGGCGGCGCGCTCCAGGGCGGCCGGGGAGAAGGCGGCCAGCCACAGGCCGCCCTCGGAGGCGAAGGACTTCTGCGGCGCGAAGTAGTAGACGTCGGTCTCGGTGATGTCGACCGGCAGGCCGCCGGCGCCCGAGGTGGCGTCCACCAGCACCAGCGAGCCCTCGTCGGCGCCGGCCGGGCGCCGGATCGGCATCGCGACGCCGGTCGAGGTCTCGTTGTGGGTGAGGCCGTAGACGTCCACCCCCGCCTCGGCGACCGGCAGCGGGTGGGTGCCCGGGGCGGTCTTGATCACCGTCGGCTCGGCCAGCCACGGGGCGGCCTTGACCGAGGAGGCGAACTTCGAGGAGAACTCGCCGAAGTCCAGGTGCTGGGACTTCTCCCGCACCAGGCCGAAGGCGGCGATGTCCCAGAAGGCGGTGGAGCCGCCGTTGCCGAGGACGACTTCGTAGCCCTCCGGCAGCGAGAAGAGGCTGCTCACGCCCTCGCGTACGCGCTTGACCAGGTTCTTCACCGGGGCCTGGCGGTGCGAGGTGCCGAGCAGCGAGGTCTGGGTGGCGGCGAGGGCACTCAGGGCCTCGGGGCGCACCTTGGACGGTCCGCAGCCGAAACGGCCGTCTGCGGGCTTGATGTCAGCGGGGATCTGGATCTGAGCCACGCGCGCAGCCTACCGGCCGTGGCCCCCGCCGGATACGGTCGTCCGCCCGCTGAGATTGTGATCTCGGCAGCTCGGCGGTGTGCGAACAGCGGGCCCGGCCGGAGCCGGACCCGCTGGTCAGGGGCGCTTTTCGCGGGCGGACGCGCGGTGCGTCCGGTGCGCTCAGTGCGCGATGGCGTCCCAGCCCTCGATCTGCTCGGGGCGGCGCGGGCCGGGGCCGATGTAGCGCGCGGAGGGGCGCACGAGGCGACCGGTGCGCTTCTGCTCCAGGATGTGCGCCGACCAGCCCGCTGTGCGCGCGCAGGTGAACATCGAGGTGAACATGTGCGCCGGGACCTCGGCGAAGTCCAGCATGATCGCGGCCCAGAACTCGACGTTGGTGGCGAGCACCCGGTCGGGGCGGCGGGCGTGCAGCTCCTCCAGCGCGGCCTTCTCCAGCGCCTCGGCGACCTCGAAGCGCGGCGCGCCGAGCTCCTTGGCGGTGCGGCGCAGCACGCGGGCGCGCGGGTCCTCGGCGCGGTAGACGCGGTGGCCGAAGCCCATCAGGCGCTCGCCCTTGTCCAGCGCGTTCTTGACCCACTTGTCGGCGTCGCCGGTGCGCTCGATCTCCTCGATCATGCCGAGCACGCGGGAGGGGGCGCCGCCGTGCAGCGGACCGGACATCGCGCCGACCGCGCCGGAGAGCGCGGCCGCGACGTCGGCGCCGGTGGAGGCGATGACCCGGGCGGTGAAGGTGGAGGCGTTCATGCCGTGCTCGGCGGCCGAGGTCCAGTAGGCGTCGACGGCCTTGACGTGCTTCGGGTCCGGCTCGCCGCGCCAGCGGATCATGAAGCGCTCGACGACCGTCTCGGCCTTGTCGATCTCGCTCTGCGGGACCATCGGCAGGCCCTGGCCGCGGGCGGACTGGGCGACGTAGGACAGTGCCATCACGGCGGCCCGGGCGAGGTCGTCGCGGGCCTGCTCGGCGGAGATGTCGAGCAGCGGCTTGAGGCCCCAGACCGGGGCGAGCATGGCGAGCGCGGACTGGACGTCGACCCGGATGTCGCCGGAGTGCACCGGGATCGGGAAGGGCTCGGCGGCCGGCAGGCCGGGGTTGAACTTGCCGTCCACGAGCAGGCCCCAGACGTGGCCGAAGGAGACGTGGCCGACCAGGTCGTCGATGTCGACACCGCGGTACCGCAGGGCGCCGCCCTCGCGGTCGGGTTCGGCGATCTCGCTCTCGAACGCGACGACTCCCTCAAGCCCGGGTACGAAATCGGACATGCGACGGCTCCTTCAGTTCTGCGATCGGCGCTCCGCCGTGGTGGGGCGGTCCGCCAGTGACCGAATCGTGGTTGGCACTCGGTGCCAGAGTGACAGGCACGGGGTGCATTGCGCCATACACCACCGCGGTGATGTTTCCCGTGGGACCGCTTGACTCTCCGCCGAGGGTCGGTCGCGCCCGGGGGATCCGCGGAACCAAACGCCCGGTTCCGGGCAATTCCCCGTACGGCGGGCGGCCAAGCGGTGGCGAGTCACCATATCTCCGACGCGGGTTTGTCCGGAGGTAGCGGTGCCGGTTGCTTGTCGTACGGGATGATGTTGGCGTGCAGACCCCGGAACGCGCCCAGCCGACGCCCCTGAGCCCCGCCACCCGGACCCTGGCCGACGAGGCCGGTCCCGGTCCGGACCTCACCGTGATGCGCAAGCACTACACCCACGAGGGCCTGGCCGAGGAGCAGCTCGCGCCCGAGCCGATCGGCCAGTTCACGCGCTGGTTCCTGGAGGCGGACGGCGCCGGGGTGGTCGAGCCCAACGCCATGGTGCTCTCCACCGCCGACGCCCGGGGCAGGCCCAGCTCGCGCACCGTGCTGCTCAAGGGCTACGACGCGCGCGGCTTCGTGTTCTTCACCAACTACGGCTCCCGCAAGGGCTCCGAGCTCGCCGCCAATCCGTACGCCGGGTTGCTGTTCCCGTGGATCGCGCTGGCCCGCCAGGTGATCGTCCAGGGCCGGGTCGAGAAGGTCGGCCGGGACGAGACCGCCGCCTACTTCCGCACCCGCCCGCACGGCTCCCAGCTCGGTGCCTGGGCCAGCGAGCAGTCCAGCCCGGTCGGCGGCCGCGAGGTCCTCGAACAGCGCTACGCCGACCTGGAGCGCCGCTACCCCGAGGGCGAGGGCGTCCCCGTCCCGCCGTTCTGGGGCGGCTACCGGGTCGTCCCGGAGAGCGTCGAGTTCTGGCAGGGCCGCGAGAACCGCCTGCACGACCGCCTCCGCTACCTCGCCGACCCGGCCGGTCCGACGGGCTGGCGGGTGGAGCGGCTCTGCCCGTGACCGCGGGGCGGGCCGCGGCCGGCCGTACCGCAACCCGGCGCGGCGGACGCACGAATCTGACGCACCGTCACCGCATTGTGTAGAATGTGCGCGTCGCGGACCGGGGTCGATCCTTTTTCTGCCCCCGGCCCGCCGTGCCGACGTGATCGAGCGAGGGACTAAGGGACTGATGGGCGCCACCGGTGCGGAAACCGCCGCGGGACTCGGCTCCGACCTGGTCGACGTCGCCGCCCTGCCACTCGACGAGCTCGACGCCCTTCCCGACACCGTCCTCGGCGACCTGCTCCGCCGGGTCGTGGCGGACGCCCTGACCCCCGGCGCGGAGCCGCTGGCCGCCTTCCAGTCGGCGCTCGAACTCCGGTGACCGGTCACTGACCGCCGGTTAAACCCCCGGGGCCCGGGAAAATCACCAACTCCCGCACTTACCGGTGCAGTTCACGACATGCTGGGTAAGAAACCAGCGCCGTCACGGCACCGTCGGGGTCGGGGGGAACAGGTGAGTGAACGGGAACAGCAGCGGCCGTACTTCTTCTTCAGCTACGCGCGTCGGGACTTCGAGGCGGGGGACGCCTTCGTCGACCAGTTCTTCAACGACCTGAGGGACGAACTCGGACGCGTCCTCGGACCGGCGGTCCAAGCCGACGAGCTCGCCTTCCGGGACACCGAGCGGCTGCGCCTGGGAGACGAGTGGGCCGAGAAGCTGGCGCTGATGCTCGGCCGCAGCCGGACCATGGTCGCGCTCTACTCCCCGGCCTACTTCTCCAGCCTGTACTGCGGCAAGGAGTGGACGGCCTTCCGCGGCAGGGTCCGGCGCCACCACGAGGAGACCGCGGAACTGGTCTCGGCGCTGATCCCGGTGCTCTGGGAGCCGGTCGCGCCCGAAGACCTGGTCACCGAGGTCACCAAGATCCAGTGGGCCCAGCCGGACATGGGGGACGCCTACGCCCGGCACGGCCTGCGCGCCCTGCTGCGCACCGCCCAGCAGGACGCCTACCGGCAGGTCGTCCGGGTGGTCGCCGGGAGGATCCGGGACGCGGCCGTGCGGCGGCTCGCCGAACTGCCCGAGTTCGACCTCGACGCCGTCCGCGGCTACTTCCCCGGACCGGCCGCGCCGGTGCCCGCCACCGAGCCCGGCATGGTGCGGTTGTTCATCGCGGCCGGCCGGGCCTCGGAGGCCGCCGCCGAAGGCGGCTCGTACGCGGGCGGCTGGTACGGGGCCAAGCCCTGGCACTGGGCGCCGTTCTTCCCGCCCGCCCAGCCGTCGCTGGCCTCGCGTGCCCAGCAGGTGATCACCAACGCGGGGCACACCACCACGCTGGAGGAGATAGGCGACGGGCTCGGCGAGAAGCTCGACCAGGCCCGCGAGGACAGCCAGGTCAGCGTGCTGCTGGTGGACCCGTGGGCGGCCGGGAGCGAGCGCTACCGGGCCGCCCTGAGCGAGTACGACGACCAGAACCACCCGGTCACCGGCGTGGTGGTGCCGATCGGCGGCAACGACCCGGAGGGGGAGCGCGAAGCGCCGTGGGCCGGCGTGCGCGGAGTGTTCCGCCGCAACTGGTTGCGCCGGCGTGACCCGGAGCAGTTGTTCCGGGTGAAAGTGAGCCGGGAGAGCTTCGACAGTGACCTCGCCATCATGGTGACGGTCGCCCAGAACAAGCTCATGGACGACAACCTGGATTGGGGGGACGATGGCGGCGACGCCTTCGGCTTCGGCCCGGGCGGCGGCCCTGACATGCCCGGGCTGACCATCCCGGCCGGCCCGCCCGGTCCCTCCGGTCCGCCGCGGAGCCCGTCCGCGCGCCCCGATCCGGACCCGACACCGAACGACGTGCCCGGCCAGCGTCCGGGCAGCCACGACGGCTCTGTCCCGCTGAGGGGAGACGGACGATGAGCACTGAACCCGGCGCGGAGCCGGGACGCGGCGGACCGGGTTCGGTCGTCACGTTCTACTCGTTCAAGGGCGGCACCGGCCGGACCATGGCACTCGCCAACGTCGGCTGGATCCTCGCCAGCCGGGGCCTGCGGGTCCTGGTGGTCGACTGGGACCTGGAGGCGCCCGGCCTCCACCGCTATTACCACCCGCTCCTGGTCGACCCCGAACTCCACTCCACCGACGGGCTGATCGACCTGCTGCGCTCCTACGTCAAGCAGGCGCTGCCCTCCGCCGCCGGACCGACCGGCCTGCCCCCGGCCGCCTGGCTGGACGAACCCGGGCGCCTCGACGGCTACATCTGCGGCCTCGCCCTCGACCTGCCCGTCGGCGGCCGGCTCGACTTCCTGCCCGCCGGCCGGCAGAACGCCGCCTACGCGGCCGCCGTCACCAGCTTCAACTGGCGCAGCTTCTACCACGGTCGGGACATCCGCGGCGGGGAGTTCCTGCGCGAGCTGCGCGAACGCTGGGCCCGCAACTACGACTACGTGCTCATCGACAGCCGCACCGGCGTCAGCGACACCTCCGGCATCTGCACCGTGCTGATGCCCGACACCGTGGTCGACTGCTTCACCTTCAGCGCCCAGAACATCCGCGGCGGCGTCGACGCGGCCCGGGCCATCGCCGAGGCCGAGGAGCGCGCCATCCGCGTCCTGCCGGTGCCGATGCGGGTCGAGGACGCCGAGCAGGAACGCCTCGAAGCCGGACGGGACTTCGCCCGGGAGGCCTTCGCCCCCTACCTCGGCCGCTGGCTGCCCGGGGACCGCCGGGCCGCCTACTGGGCCGACGTCGAGGTGCCGTACAAGCCGTTCTACGCCTACGAGGAGGTGCCGGCCACCGTCGCCGACCGCCCGCAGGAGGCGCGCAGCCTGCTCAACGCCTTCGAACGGCTGGCCGAGTGGATCACCGACGGACGGGTCCGCTCGCTGCGCCCGCTCGGCTCCGAGGCCCGGCGCCGGCTGTACGGCGCCTACCTGCGCTCCGCCCGGGCGGTGCCCCGCCAGGTCTTCGTCAGCTACGCCCCCGAGGACCGGATGTGGGCCGAGTGGGCGGCCGGAACCCTCACCCGCTTCGGCTATCAGACCTCCCTGCACAACGCCGCCGAGCCGCACGCAGGCCAGCGGCCGCCCGAGGTCGCCGGACCGCTCGACGGCCAGGGCCGGCTGCTCGCGCTGCTCTCGCCCGAGTACACGGCCCTGCCCCGTGCCGCCGAGGTGTGGCAGCTCCTCCAGGGCCGTGAACTCCCCTCCGGCACCTCGGCACTGGTCGCCCTCCGGCTGCAGGACTCGGACGAGCCGGTGCCCCGCCCGTTCATCGGCCAGGCGGTGCCCGACCTGATCCGCTCCTCCGCGACCGGCGCCGAGGCCCAGCTGTACGGCGAACTCGGCCCACCGCCCGGCAACAACCGCCAGTTCGACTCCGACAGCGGCGAGTTCCTCGCCCCGGCCCGCTTCCCCGGCACCGCCCCGCAGGTCCAGGAGGCCCCTTCGCGCAACGCCGCCTTCATCGGCCGCGGCAAGCTGCTCGAACTGCTCCGCAACCGCTTCACCGGCGGACCCGCCGCCGTCCTCAGCCAGGTCCTCTACGGCTTCGGCGGTGCGGGGAAGTCCCAGATCGCCGCCGAGTACGCGCACCGCTTCAAGTCCGCCTACGACGTCATCTGGTGGGTGCCCGCCGAGGAGCCCGCCAACATCCCGCAGAAGCTCGCCGAACTCGCTCCCCGGCTCGGCGTGCCCACCAGCGACGACGTCGCGCACACCGCCGCCGCCGTCCTCGACGCGTTGCGCCGCGGCCACCCGTACCGCCGCTGGCTGCTGGTGTTCGACAACGCCGGCACCCCCGAGGAACTCGCCTCCTGGCAGCCCGGCGGCTCCTCCGGCGGGCACGTGCTGATCACCTCGCGCAACCAGGGGTGGGCCCGGCACGCCGGTCTGGTCGAGGTCGACGTCTTCCTGCGCGAGGAGAGCATCCGGCTGCTGCGCCGCTTCAACGGCGGCCTCTCCCCGGAGGACGCCGACCAGGTCGCCCACCGCCTCGGTGACCTCCCGCTGGCCGTCGGCCAGGCCGCCGTCTGGCTCCAGGAGACGTCGATGCCGATCGCCACCTACCTCGAACTGCTCGACGGCGAGCTCACCGAGATGCTGGAGCGCACCCGGCTGCGCCCCGCCGAGTACCCCCACTCCGCCGCCGCCACCTGGCGCATCTCGGTCGAGGAACTGCGGCGGATGAACGCGCCGGCCGCCCAGATCCTCGAGATCTGCGCCTTCTTCGGCCCGGACGCCATCCCGATGCGGCTGCTCTACAGCCGGGCCGTCACCCGCGCCCTGCGGCTGCCCCCGCGCGCGCCCCGCGACAAGCTCGCGATCGGCGAGTTCCTGCGCGCCATCAACCGGTTCGGGCTCGCCCGCACCGACCAGGGCAGCGAGACCATCACCGTGCACCGGCTGGTCCAGGCCGTGCTGCGGGACCAGGTCGCGGACGAGCGGCAGGCCGAGCTGCGCGGCGTCGTGCACGCGGCCCTGGCCACCGCCAACCCCGGCGACCCGGACATCCCCGCCAACTGGGCCGAGTACGCCGAACTCCTGCCCCACCTCTGGCCGTCCGGCGCGCTCGACAGCTCGGACGAGGACGTCCGGCAGTGGATCATCGACTCGGTCCGCTACCAGTGGAAGCGCAGCCTGCACGAGTCCGGCCGGGAACTGGCCGAACGGACCCTGGAGCACTGGCGCGAGGACGGCTACGGCGGCCCCGGTTTCGACGTCGACAACGACGCCCAGACACTCATGCTGCGCACCCAGCTGAGCAACATCCGCCGCTCCCAGGGCGCCCTCCAGGAGGCGTACGAGATGGACCGGGACATCCTGGAGCGGTTCACCGCGACCCTGGGCCCGGAGCACTCGCACACCCTCGCCGTCGCCAACAGCCTCGGTGCCGACCTGCGCTTCCTCGGCCGCTACGACGAGGCCCGGGCGCTCGACCGCAGGACCCTGGACGCGGCCAGGCGCACCCTCGGCCCGGACCACCCGCGCACCCTGATGATCACCAACAACCTCGCCGTCTCCGACTACCTGGCCGGCGACCGCCGCGCCGCCCTGGAACGGCACCGCAGCAACTACCTCCAGCAGCGCGAAGCCCTCGGCGCCCACAGCCTGTACGCACTGTCCTCCGCCTCCAACTACGCCCGCGATTTGCGCGAGACCGGGCGGCTGCGGGAGGCGCTGGACCTCCTGGAGGAGACCGTCCGGATCTACCAGCAGACCATCGGCGACAACCATACCGACACCCTGCGCGCCCGCAAGAACCTCGCGGTGGCGCTGCGCCGGGCCGGGCGCTACCACGAGGCCCTGGAGATCGACGAGGACATCTACCAGCGCTATCTGGACATCAACGGCCCCGAGCACCCGGACACCCTGGCCGCCGCCACCAACCTCGCCAGCGACCTCAACGCGCTCGGCGACACCGACCGGGCCATCCCGCTGGCCGAACGGGCGCTCGCGCGCTACCGCGACTACCTGGGCGAGGACCACCCGGTCACGCTGGCCGGAGCCAACAACCTCTCGGTCTACCTGCGGCTGTCCGGGCGGCTCGCGGAGGCCCGGGAGCTGTCCGGGCGCACGCTGGCGCAGTTCCGGACCGTCCTCGGCGCGCACCACCTCTACATCCCGGTCGCGATGATGAACCACGCGAACGACCTGGCGCTGGGTGGCGACATCGGGGCCGCGCTCGCCCTGGAACTGGAGGCGGCACCACTGATGACCGCGGCGCTCGGCCCGGACCACTACGACTCCATCGGCATCAACTCCAACCTGTCACTGAGCCTCGCGGCGGTCGGTGAGGGCGAGCGGGCCGCCGACCTGCGGGCGGACTGCATCCGTCGGGCCCGGGTGACGCTGGGGGAGGAGCACCCGACCACGGTCGCCGTGAAGGCGGGGACGCGGCTCGACTCGGACGTGGAGCCCCCGCACGTGTGACGGGAGGTCAGCGATCTTGCCGGGCGGTGCTAGGTTCACGCGCATGGTGCCGTTCCGGCAGTTCCTGCTGAAGATCCACAGCCGCTGCAACCTGGCCTGCGACTACTGCTACATGTACGAGGGCGCCGACCAGAGTTGGCGCGACCGGCCCCGGCGGATGGAGCTGGCGACCGTGCGCCGCACCGCCCGGCGGATCGCCGAGCACGCGGCCGAGCAGGGGCTCGACGAGATCTCCGTGGTGCTGCACGGCGGCGAGCCGCTGCTCGTCGGACCGGCCCATCTGGACGCACTCCTGGCCGAGTTGGCCGGGGCAGGACCGCGGGTGCGGTTCAGCCTGCAGACCAACGGGCTGCGGCTGCTGGACCAGCCCGCGCTGCTCGATGTGCTGCACCGCTACCGGGTCGGCGTTGCGGTCTCGCTGGACGGCGCCCGGGCCGACCACGACCGGCACCGGCGGTCGCCCTCCGGCGCGGGCAGCTGGGAGCGGACCGCGGCGGCGGTGCGGCTGCTCGGCTCGGACCGGCACCGGGAGCTGTTCGCCGGCCTGCTGTGCGTCGTCGACCTGGCCGCGGACCCGGTCGCCACCTACGAGGCGCTGCTGGAGTTCGCGCCGCCCCGACTCGACCTGCTCCTGCCGCACGCCACCTGGCGGGAGCCGCCGGCGGGCGTCCGGCGCGCGATGCCGTCGACGCCGCCTTCGGGCATCGATCCCGCGCCGTACGGGGCGTGGCTGATCGCCGCCTTCGACCGCTGGTACGACGCGCCCTACCGGGAGACGGGTGTGCGGCTGTTCGAGGAGCTGTCCGTCCTGCTGCTCGGTGGGCGGGCGGCCAGCGAGGCGGTGGGGCTGGCGCCGGTGGACCTCGTGGTGGTCGAGGCGGACGGCACGATCGAACAGGCCGACAGCCTCAAGGTGGCGTACGACGGAGCCGCCGGGACGGGCCTGGACGTCTGGCGGCACGGCTTCGCGGAGGCGGCCGCGCACCCGGCGTTCCGGGCCCGTCAGCGCGGCCTCGCCGGGCTCGGGCCGGTGTGCGTGGCGTGTCCGCTGGTCCGGGTCTGCGGCGGAGGGCTCTACGCCCACCGCTACGCGGGTGACGGCTTCGCCCATCCGTCCGTGTACTGCGCGGACATGGACCGGCTGATCCGGCACATCGCGGGGCGGCTGCGGGCCGGGGTGGTGGAGCTGGCCGGGGCTGGGCAGCGGCGGTAGCGGCCTCGCGGACTCCGGCGAAGGTCCGGTGGTGGGCCGGCGGCGCGTGCCTCGCCGGCTGCCGCTCACCCGTCCGGGTCATGCACGGGGCCGGGCCGGCTGAGTAGGCGCCGTGTGGGGAGACTGCGGGCGGACCGGACGGGTGGCCGGGGCTGTTCAGGGCTTACAGGACCTTCGGGCTTTCGGGAGAGGACGGACCGGTGACGGGTGCGGACGAGGCGGTGGCGGCCGGGGTGCCGGGCGCACGCGGCGCGGACGGGGCTTCGGCGGACGGGCGTGGCGCGGACGGGCTGCCCCGGCACGTCATGGACCGGGCGACCTTCCGCGCGATCGCGGGCGCGCGCGGGGGCCCGGAGGCCGTCCGGCTGCTGCGTGCCGGACAGTTGAGCAAGCGCGCCCTGCTGCTGCTGGCGCTGCACCGGGAGGCTCCGCAGGACGAGGGCTTCCGGGAGGCGTACGGAGAGGTGTGCACGCTCCAGCGGACCGACCGGGCGCGCTGGGAGGAGGTGCTGCTGCGACCGGAGCTGGACGCCTGGGCGGCTGACTGCCTGCGGGCACTGTCGCTCGGATCGGTGGTGTCGCTGCACGGGCTGGACGAGTTCCTACGGGCCGACGCCGGGCCGGTGCTCGATCTGGAGTGCGACGGGCTGCGGTGGACGCCGGTGGTCGACCACCTCGGGCCGCGCCGGGTGGACTACGGCCGGCCCCCGGTCGGGCCGCTTCCCGCGTCCGAACTGCGCCAGTGGGAGCGGCGGTTGGCGACAGCCTGGGAGATCCTGGTGCGCCGCCATCCCCGGCACGCGGAGGCGGTGGCGGCCTGCGTCGCGGCCGTGGTGCCGTTGCGCGCCGCCCCGGGCGGGGAGGCGGTCAGCGCCGCGGCCCGCCGGGCCTACGGGGCGGTGGCGGCCTCGCTGCCGGGCGATCCGGTGCTGCTGGCGCTGGCCCTGGTGCACGAGTTCCTGCACGTCCAACTCGGCGCCCTGCTGGACCTCGTGCCGCTGCACCGGCCCAACGGTCCAGCGGTCTACCACGCCCCCTGGCGGCCCGATCCGCGCCCGGCCGGCGCCCTGCTCCAGGGGGCGTACGCGCACCTGGGCGTGGCGTCCTTCTGGTGCGCCGAGGCGGCCGCCGGTGTGAGTGAACCGGAGCGGGCGGAAAGGGAGTTCACCCGCTGGCGGGCGCACACCCTGACGGCGGCCGGGACCCTGCTGGAATGCGGTGAACTGACGGCGGACGGACGGGAGTTCATCGCTGAGATGGCGCGTTCCATCCGTGGGTTGGGTGCCTGAGCGGCTAGTCCGGCTTCCGGAGATCCGTCGGCCGGGCCTTCGCGCGGCGGTTCCGGGAGCGCTTTTGCTCCCGAGGCTCGCGTCCGTGCGGCGGGGGGGGGCGGGCCGAAGGGCTCGAACGCCTGCTTCCGTCAACGCGCTTCGGCGTGCGCCATGGCGAAGTGCGCGACCGCCGAACGGGTGAATTCTGGGCCGCTCGCGCGCTGTGGTAAGGCGTCGGCCGGCTGGGCAGACCAACTTGAGGAGGCAAGGTGCCGCGCGCAGTCCTCGCGGGCACTACATTGGTCGCAACCGGGTGGCCTACCCGCACTCGGCAGGTCCTAACCGCGCCTAAGGAAACGAACATGACTCCGGTAACCAGCACCAGGCCGGCCGGCAACCTCACTGACACTCAGGAGACGCCGGAACGCCCGTCCCTCGCCCAGCTCGCCGCCCTGGGTGCGGAGGAACTCGCCTCCCGGCTGCAGCGCGCCCTCCCCGGCACGGAATCCGGCCGCGTGCCGGTAGCGGCCTTCAACTCCTCGATCTGAGCCGGACCGGACCCCGAACGGACCCAGGCCGAGCTGAACCCGCCACACCCATGACGACGCGAATTCCGGTGCCACTGACGCAATTCGTCGTCAAGATGCACAGCCGGTGCGACCTCGCCTGCGACCACTGCTACGTCTACGAGCACGCCGACAGCAGCTGGCGCTCCCGCCCCAAGGTCATCGCGGACGGGATCCTGGTCAAGGCCGCCGAGCGGGTCGGCGAGCATGCGGTCGCCCACCGGCTGTCCGCCGTCCGGGTCGTCCTGCACGGGGGCGAACCCCTGCTCGCCGGCCCGGACCGGTTGCGCCGCGCCGCCGAGGCGTTCCGTGCGGCGCTGCCGCCCGAGTGCGCCCTCGACCTGCGCATCCACACCAACGGCGTGCTGCTCGGCCGCGCCTACTGCGCGTTGTTCGCAGAGCTGGGCGTCAAGGTCGGCATCTCGCTGGACGGCGACCGGGTCGCCAACGACCGGCACCGGCGGTTCGCCGACGGGCGGAGCAGCCATCCGCAGGTGCTGCGGGCGGTGAGGCTGCTGAACGAGCCGGAGTACCGGCACCTGTTCGCCGGGCTGCTGTGCACCATCGACATCGAGAACGACCCGGTGGCCGTGTACCGGGCGCTGGCCGAGCTCCGGCCGCCGGCGGTGGACTTCCTGCTGCCGCACGCGACCTGGGAGGAGCCGCCGAAGCGGGTCCCGGGGGGCGGGGAGGCGCCGTACGCGGACTGGCTGCTGGCCGTCCACCGGCTGTGGGAGGCGGACGGGCGGCCGTTCGCCGTACGGACCTTCGAATCCGTGCACCGGACGCTGCGGGGGCTGTCCAGTCTGACCGAGTCGATGGGGCTGGAGCCCTCGGACCTGGCGGTGCTGGAGACGGACGGGACGTTCGAGCAGGCGGACAGCCTGAAGACGGCGTACGACGGGGCGCCCGCCACCGGGATGAACGTTTTCGCGCACAGCCTCGACGACCTCGCCCGCCACCCCGGGATCGCCGCCCGGCAGTCCGGTCTGGCCGGGCTGAGCGCGGCCTGCCGGGCCTGTCCGGTGGTGCGCTCCTGCGGGGGCGGGTTGTACGCCCACCGCTACCGGGCGGACACTGGCTTCGACAATCCCTCCGTCTACTGCGGTGACCTCATGACGCTCATCAATGGCATTGCGGGGGACGGCGGTTCGTCCGCTGCGCCGGCCGCTGTACCGACTGCCGTACCGGCCGCTGTTCCGGCTCAGGGCGCAGAGCCGCTGCTGCCGGCCGCGCTCGCTCCCGCCCAACTCGACGAACTGGCCCGGGGGTACGGGAGCGCCGACACCGTCGCCGCCCTCGGGCGCTCCCAACTCGCGCTCACCCGAGCCATGCTGGCCGCCGCCTGGGACGCCTCCGGCCAGGGCCGGGCGCAGGCCTGGGCGCTGCTGTCGGAGCTCGACGGCGCGGTGCCGACGGCCGTGGACACGGTGCTGGCGCACCCGTACGCCCGGACCTGGGCCGCGCGGCGGCTGGCCGGGGACCTCGCGGCCGGGCTCGGGCCGCTGGCCGCGCTGGCCGCGGCGGCGGCGGTGCGAGCGGGGCGGGGCGACGCGGTCGCCGTGCCGGTGAGGGGCGGGTGGCTGCACCTGCCGACGCTGGGGCGGGTCGCGGTGCCGGACGGAGAGGCGGTGGTCACCGGGCGGGCGGACGGCTTCGAGGTGCGGGCCGCCGACGGGTCGGTGCGCACGGCGCTGGACCAGCCGCTGCGGCGGGTCCGGCTGGCGGGGGGCTGGACGGTCGCGCTGGAGGACCTCGACCCGCTGCGGGACAGCCACGACCACCCGGTGGCCGAGCGGCTGTCGGAAACCGAACTGCTCGGCTGGACGGGGGCGTTGCGGGAGGCCTGGGAGCTGCTCGGGCGTGACCTGCCCGCCTACGCGGAGGGCATCCGGGCCGGGCTGGGGACTGTGACCCCACTGCGGTCGGGCCCGGTGGGCCGGGACGTCAGCTCGGCGGCGCGGCAGGCGTACGGGGTGGTCGGCATCGCGCGGCCCGCGACGGCGCCGACCCTGGCGCTGCTGCTCGCGCACGAGTTCCAGCACGTGAAGCTGGGGGCGGTGCTCGACCTCTTCGACCTCCACGACCGGGCGGACGACCGGCTGTACTTCGCCCCCTGGCGGCCCGATCCGCGCCCACTGGAGGGGCTGTTGCAGGGCACGTACGCGCACCTGGCGGTGACCGAGTACTGGGGCACCCGGACGGCCGCGTACGACGGTCTGGCGGGGGAGGCGGCCGCGCGGGCGCGGGCGCAGTTCGCGCTCTGGCGGCGGTACACGGCGGAGGCGGTCGAGCGGCTGGCCGAATCGGGGGCGCTGACCGGGCTCGGAGTGCGGTTCGCGGAGGGGATGCGGGGGAGCGTCGAGCCGTGGCTCGCGGTCCCGTTGCCGGAGGCGGCGGAGCGGGAGGCCGAGCGGGTGCGGCGGGAGCGCGACGAGCACGGTCGGCTGCGGTCGGTCGAGGCCTGATGGGGAATCGGGAGGACTGCCGGTGATCACTACGGCCGCGCTCGTCGAACGGTTCGACCGGCTGGGCGTCCGGCCGGGGATGGTGCTGCACGTCCAGGCCTCGCTGCGGGCGCTCGGACCGGTCGAGGGCGGGGCGGCGGGCGTGGTGGATGCCCTGTGTGAAGTCCTGGGGCCGGACGGGACGTTGGTGGCGTACACCGCCACGCCCGAGAACTCCTCGACCTCGCGGATCCACCAGGAGGCCGTGGCCGGCCTCTCCCCGGCGGAGGCCGAGGCCCACCGGGCGCGGATGCCGCGCTTCGACCCGGCGGCCACCCCGGCGTCCCCGACCATGGGGGCGCTCTCGGAAGCCGTCCGCACCCGGCCCGGCGCCCTGCGCAGCGGCCATCCGCAGACCTCCTGGGCGGCCCTCGGCCCCCGGGCCGAGGAGATCACCGCCAGCCATCCACTCACCTCCCACCTGGGCCCGGAGTCCCCGCTCGGGCGGCTCTACGAGCTGGACGCCCGGGTGCTGATGCTCGGCGTCGGGATGGCCCGCCTCACCGCCTTCCACCTCGCCGACCTGCGCCAGCCGGGCGTCCGGCTGCGCGAGTACCGGTGCGTCGCCCCGGAGGGCTGGACCACCTTCCAGGCGCCCGACCTGGACGACCTGCACTTCGCCGAGCTGGGGGAGCGGGTGCTGAGCGCGGCGACCGGGGTGTCGAGCGCGCGGATCGGAGCGGCGGACTGCCTGCTCGTGCCGGTCCGGGAGGCCGTCGACCTCGCCGACGGCTTCCTGCGCCGCGCCCGCGGCTGACTCGGGAGCAGCACCGCACCCCGCGGCACCGGCATCCGGACCGGCGACTGACTCCCGGTCAGGCCGCAGCGGCCCCGCGATAGCGTTCACCCTCAGTCCATTGCAATGGGCGGGCGGGGAGTCGTTGCATTCCTGGCAGAATCGTTGCAATGAATATATGCCTTTGACCTGCTGTATCGCTGTTTTGGCTCCGCAGTAGCCTTGTCAGAATACTGAACGCAACGTAGCGTTTCTCTCATCAGAAAGCGGCGGGCCGAAGGGGCCGACGCCGTGGAAGAGAAGGAGCGCACGATGCAGAAGTTCGCCACCCCCGCCCCGGTCTCGGCCGTCCTGGACATCCCCGCCGGCCGCATCCGGTTCATCGCCGCGGACCGGACCGACACCGTGGTCGAGGTCCGGCCCGCCGACGCGGGCAAGAGTCGCGACGTGAAGGCCGCCGAGCGGATCGAGGTCGGGTACGCCGACGGCATGCTGCGGATCCACGCCCCGGAGGCGGAGAACCGGGTCCTCGGCAACTCCGGCAGCGTCGAGGTGACCGTCCAACTGCCCGCCGGCTCCCGGGTCGACGCCAAGGCCGCGCTCGGCGAGTTCCGGGGAGTCGGACGCCTCGGCGAGGTCACCCTCCGGGCCGCGCAGGGCACCGTCAAGCTCGACGAGACCGCCGGCGCCCACCTCGCCCTCCAGGCCGGGGACATCGCGGTCGGCCGACTCGGCGGCTCCGCTGAGATCCGCACCCGGAAGGGCGACCTCCGGGTCTCCGAGGCCGTCGGCGGCGTCGTCACCCTGCGCACCGAGTACGGGCAGATCGCGGTCGGCGCCGCCCGCGGGGTCTGCGCCGCCCTCGACGCCGGCACCGGCCACGGCCGGATCCACAACGCCCTGAAGAACGCCGACGGCACCCTCGGCCTGACCATCCACGCCACCACCGCCTACGGCGACATCACCGCCCGCAGCCTCTGATCCGCACCTCCGGCGAGAGAAGGAACGACCATGAGCACCATCGGGCAGAACGTCGCGCAGGCCCGCCCCGACCTGCAGAAGGCCATCCAGGACGTCGTGGACGTCGGCTTCGCCGGCATACAGATGCGGGTGTGCGAGGAGCGCGGCGGCGGCGAGTGGGTCGGCAGCGCCGGGGTGCACGAGCTGGGCGGGCGCGCCGAACCGTCCACGGACGGACGGTTCTGGATCGGCAGCACCACCAAGACCTTCGTCGCGGCCCTGGTGCTGCACCTGGTCGCCGACGGCAGGGTCGAGCTGGACTCCCGCGTGGCCGAGCACCTGCCCCGGTTCGGCCTGGACGAGCGGATCACCGTGCGGATGCTGCTCCAGCACACCAGCGGCATCTACAACTGCACCGGTGAGCTGGACGAGCAGGGCACGTTCGTGCCCGGGCTGCCGTCGGTCGGCAAGGCCTGGGTGGAGAACCGGTTCCACAGCTACCGGTCGGACGAGCTGGTGCGGTTCGCACTGGCGAAGCCGGCGCGGTTCGAGCCGGGCACCGACCAGAGCTACTCCAACACCAACTACACGCTGGCCGCGCTGCTGGTCGAGGCGCTCAGCGGCCGCTCGTACGCCGAGGAGATGCGGCGGCGGATCCTGCGGCCGCTCGGACTGCGGGACACCGTGGTGCCGGGCGACTCGCCGGACATCCCGGGCCCGCACGCCCACGGCTACTACCGCTACCAGGACGGTGGGGCGTGGAAGGTCGTGGACGTCTCCCGGCAGAACTCCTCGCTGCTGACGGGCTCCGGGGACATGATCTCCACCACCCGTGACCTGCACGTCTTCTTCGCCGCACTGCTCGGCGGCAGGCTCCTCCCGGCCGCGCTGCTGGACGAGATGCGGACACCGCACGGCAAGCTCGGCTACGGACTCGGGCTGTTCATCCAGGACCTGGGCCCGGAGGACGGGGGCATCACCATCGTCCACCACAACGGCGGCGCCCCCGGCGGCTACGGCGCGCTGATGATCAGCACCCCGGACGGTGGCCGGACGCTCACCGCCGGGCTGACCACCGGCGATTCGGACGCGGACCCGGCGCAGGAGTTCCCGAAGGCGCTGAACGGCCTGATCAAGGCGGTGTTCTGCCGCTGACCCCGGACCCACCCCGGGCGCCGGGTGACCCCCCAGTGGGCCGGGTCGGGCCCGCGCAGGAAGTCGACGGGGCTGACTTCCTGCGCGGAGGGGGCGCACTTCGGCCCGAAGCGGTCCCGGTACCGGCCGTGCGCTCGCTCGGCGGTGATGCCGTACGGGAACCTCGCGGTGATCACCGAGTCGACGAAGTCCTGGAACTCCTGGTCCGTGACGGCGGGACCGCCGTCGGGCCGCGCCGGTGGATGCGCCGGTTCAGCCGCTCGGGCGAACGCTACCGGCGCTTCTGCCACGCGCTCCGGGTGAGCTCGTACTCGACCTCGCCGTGTTCGGACCCGGGGATCGCGTCCGGCCAGTCCCCGGTGAAGTTCCGGAGGAACGAGAGGCCCGACTTCTCCATCACGCGCCGGGAGCGGGTGTTGACGGCCATGGTGTTCGCGGTGACCCGTTCCACCCCGAGGTCGGTGAAGCCCTTGTCGATCAGGGCCAGCGAGCCCTCGGTGGCGTAACCCCTGCCCCAGGCTGCCCGGTTCAGCCGGTAGCCGAGCTCGACGACGGCGGGGCTGTGCTCGGCGAGCGGGCGGAGCTCGAACCAGCCCAGGAACCGGCCGGTGGCCTTCTCCTCGGCGGCCCAGAAGCCGCGGGTGCCGAAGCACGGGTAGTCGTGGAGGAGGCGCGGCAGGACCCGGGTCTCCACGGTCTCCCTGCTGGTCGGCTCACCACCGTTGATGAAGCGCATGACCTCGGGGTCGTCGTCCAGCGCGTGGAGGTGATCGGTGTCGGCTTCGGTGAACGGGCGCAATACGAGCCGCCCGGTCTCAAGGAAGACGTGCATGTGGCGATTCTGGCTTCCCGGTGCGAGGCGTGCCACCGGATATCCGTGCCCCGGCGGCGGGCCGGGGCACGGCCGGAGTTCGAGCGGCACCACGCTTCGTCAGCCTCCGGGGCTTCTACCGGCTGACCCCCGGACCGGCCGACGAACTCGCGGAGCCCGTCGGGTCCTGATCCCGCCCTCAGACCGCGCCCAGTGCCTCCGCCACGGCCCCTCGCACCGCTCCCTCGGTGGGGACGGGCCGACCTGCGGCGGTGGCCGTCTCCGCGAGCGAGGTCATGGCGACCTCGGGCAGCCCACAGGCCGTGAAGGCGGAGAACGCCGCCAGGTCCGGTGCGATGTTCAGCGCGAACCCGTGGCTGGTCACGCCGCCGCGGATCCTCATGCCGATCGAGGCGACCTTCCGGTGCCCCGGGTCCCAGACCCCCACCAGGCTCTGGGACCCGGGCGGGGTGTCACGCCGGACGGCCCCCAGGCCGAGCGACGCCAGGGCGCTGATCAAGCCGTTCTCCAGCCAGCGCACGATGTCGGCGGGGCCGCGCTCACGGAGGTCGACCACCAGGTAGCCGATCAGCTGCCCGGGCCCGTGGTAGGTCGCCTGACCACCCCGGTCCACCTCGACCAGGGGTATCCGGCCGTGCGTCGGCAGTTCCTCGGGCGGCGTCCGGGCGCTGTACGTGATCACCGGAGGGTGGGTGAGCAGCACCAGCCGATCCGCGATCTCCCCCTCCTGCCGCTGCCGGACCCAGCCGCCCATCCGCTCGACGGCTTCGGCGTACGGAACAGCGCGCAGGAAGTCGGCCGGGCCGACTTCCTGCGCGCTGCGTGCCCTAACCCGTCACCGGCTCCAGCCGGAGCTGCTGGACGGGCCAGGGCGGGGGCGCCTCGACCGGACCGAACCAGACGCGGACGTCCTCGCCGGTGCGGACGGGGAGGGCGGGGAAGTCGTTCTCGGCGTGTTCGGTGCGGTGCAGCGCGTGCTCGGGGCCCAGGTACCGCGCGGCGTAGGTGTCGAAGGCGGCCGGCTCGCAGGGGTGGCAGACGGTGGCGCGCAGCTCGCGGCGGTCAGCCGGGAGTGCGAAGCCGGGGCCGCGCAGCAGCAGGACGTCGTCGCTGTCGACCATGGTCGCGTTGGCCGCGTCGCGGTGCTCCCGCCAGACGGGGCCGTAGTAGAACGCTTCCAGCGCGCGGCGGCGCTCCGCCATCGACGGGAAGGCGCGCAGCCAGACGAAGCGGTCCGGGTCGTCCAGGTCGCGGAAGCGGCCGCCGACGCGGATGCCGACCGCCTCCTGGCCGGTCACGAACTCCCGCTCGAACAGCTCGATCAGGGTGTCCCGGGCGCCGGGGTGCAAGGTGTACCGGCGCAGTTCGACGACGAGGTTCATGCGGCGAGCCCGCCCAGGGCCGGGCCGGTGCGGGTGAAGTCCATGGTCCAGTTGAGCTTCCAGTGACGGCCCCCGTCGGCGGAGAACTCCTGCTCCCAGCGGGCGGTGTCCGGTCCGAGGCGGTACCAGGTGAAGTGGACCAGGATCGGGCGGCCGCCGTGGACGTCCCGGCCGTGGAAGTCGCCGCGGTCGCCGCTGAAGCCGCCGGTCACCGGGGGGTCCAGCCGGCCGGTGCGGCTGTCGGACCAGTGGATCGACCACTGCCCGGTCGCGCGGTCGAACAGCCGCAGCGTCACGCCCCGGCGGTCGAGGGTGGGGAAGACGAGCTCCTCGATGTTGCCCGCGCCCCCGAACAGCGGCCGGACCGACGTGTGGCCGGGGAACTCCTCCCAGGTGCCGCCGCCGCTGAGCGGCGCGGACAGGCGGCGGTTGGCCACGTCCCACGAGCCGTGAAAGAAGTCGAAGTCGTTCATGCGCCGCAGGCTAGGGTCGCTCCACTGACAACCCCTGTCAGTGGATACTGGGCGATGTGCGCGCGAGCCGGCTGGTCAACCTGCTGCTCCTCCTCCAGAACCGGGGCCGGATGACCGCCCGGCAGCTGGCCGAGGAGCTGGAGGTATCCGCCCGGACGGTCTACCGGGACGTCGAGGCGCTCGCCGCCGCCGGGATCCCGCTGTACGGCGAGGCCGGGCACGCGGGCGGCTACCGGCTGGTCGACGGCTACCGGACCCGCCTCACCGGGCTGACGGCCGACGAGGCGCAGGCCGCCTTCCTCGCCGCGCTCCCGGGCACCGCCGCCGAACTCGGCCTCGGCGAGGCGCTCGCCACCGCCCAGCTCAAGCTGCGGGCCGCTCTCCCGGCCGAGCTGCGCGAGCACGCCGGGCGGATCCAGGAGCGCTTCCTGCTCGACGCCCCCGGCTGGTACGGCGACGCGGACGAGACCCCGCACCTGGCGGACGTCGCCGCCGCCGTCTGGGCACGACGGGCGGTGGTGCTGCGGTACCGGCGCTGGCGGCCGCCGGAGGAGATCGAGCGGCGGGTGGAGCCGTACGGGCTGGTGCTCAAGGCGGGCCGCTGGTACCTGGTCGCCGGCGGGCCGTCCGGGACGCGCACCTACCGGGTCGACCAGATCATCGAACTCGGCGGCCAGTGCGAGGAGTTCGCGGTGCCGGACGGTTTCGACCTGGCCGACTACTGGCAGGGCTACCTGGCGGACTTCCGCACCCGGCTGCACACCGGTGAGGCGCTGGTGCGGCTGACCCCGGAGGGTGCCCGCCGCCTCGGGGTGCCACCGGCGGAGGACGGCTGGACGCAGGCCCGGGTGCCGATCGAATCGGTGGACCACGCCCACGGCGAGTTCCTGCGCCTGGGCGCCGACGTCGAGGTCCTGGAGCCGGCCGAACTCCGCGACCGCATCGCCGGGACGGTCGGTGCGCTCGCCGCCCGCTACCGGCGGTGACGGCTCAGAGGCCGACGAAGTGGTCGAACTCGCCGTCCTTGGCGCCCAGGATCCAGGCGTTGAGCTTGGTGCGGGTGGTGGTGACGACCAGCTCGGGGTTGTTGGACTCGCGGAGATAGACGAGGTCGCCCTCGGAGGCGATCTCGATGTAGTCGGCGCTGTCCTCGCTGAAGCTCGACCTCTGCCAGTTGAGCTGCTCCATGCGTACCCCTCCTGATCGTTCACGACGGCCGCAACGAGGGTACTGGTCCACCGAAGAGCACGGCGGCATCGTTTCGGTCATGTCAATTCGTGCTAGTCGTTGTGCTATTCCATTGGGACGTCAGTCGTTCCTACACTGAGACCCCGCCGCACGGGGGCTGCGGGAACCAGGTTGCCGACGGGCCCGGGGGAGGCGCGTGTGAACGACCGTGGCTGGGACGAGGACGAGGCCCGGCCGTACTTCTTCCTCTCCTACGCGCACACCCCCAAGTCAGGCGCGCGCGGCGCCGGTGACCCGAACCACTGGGTCCGCCAGCTGTACCGGGACCTCTGCGAGGCGGTGCTGCAACTCACCACCGTCCCGGCCGGGGTGCCGGTCGGGTTCATGGACGAGTCCATGCACCAGGGCGAGTTGTGGGCCGAACGGCTGTCCGAGGAGCTGGCCAGCTGCCGGGTGTTCGTGCCGCTGTACTCGCCCCGCTACTTCAACAGCGTTCCGTGCGGTCAGGAATGGCACGCCTTCACCCGCCGCCCGGTGTACCCGGCGACCATCGACGCCGAGCGCACCAGCGGCATCGTCCCGGTGCTGTGGGCGCCGATGAGCCGCTACCGGCTGCCCAAGGTGGCCAGTGAACTCCAGTTCAACCACGCGGGTTTCGGCCCTGACTACGCCACCGAGGGCCTGTACGCGCTGATGAAGCTCAGCTACTTCCGCGCCGCCTACGAACTGGCCGTGCACCGGCTGGCCGCGCGGATCGTGCAGGTGGCGGAGGAGACGGTGATCCCGGTGGGCCGCCGGCTGGACTTCAACGCGCTGCCCAGCGCCTTCAACGTGACCGCCCCGACCAAGCAGCTGCGGATCTCCGTACTCACCTACCACCAGGGCGAGTTGCCGCCGGACCGCAACCCCGACTTCTACGGTGCCCGGCGCACCGACTGGCACCCCTACCGCCCGGCCGGGTCGCCGATCGCCCAGCACGCGGTGCGCCTGGCACGGCAGTTGGGGTTCCAGCCGACCGTGCACGAGTTCGACGACGAGGTCGAGTCGATCATCGAGGGCAACGCCGAGGCCCCCGGACTGCTGCTGCTGGACCGGTGGGCGCTGCGCGACCCGCACCGTCGCGAGCTGGTCCGCCGCTTCGACCGCTGCGACGCCACCTGGGTGAGCGTGCTGGAGCCGTGGAACAGCGACGACCCCGAGTGCGACGGCGGCGGCCGCGAACTGGTCGAGCTCAGCGACCAGATACTGCGGATCACCCGGCGGGCCGGCCGCCCGAGCTTCCTCGGGGTGACCGGCCCGACCGGGCTGGACACCCTGGAGGACTTCGACGACGCGCTGCCCCGGGCGGCGATGAAGGCCAAGTACGCCTTCGAGGGCCGCACCAGGGCCGAACCGGAGGAGCCGCCGACGCCCCGGCCGAGCCTGCGGGAGGCCTTCCGGCGCGGACCGGGGGCGTACGGGCCGGACGGCTTCGGCGGACACCGGCCGGAACCCTACGAGCCGGAGCCCTACGACCGCGACCGCGACCGAGACCGCGACCCGGACTCCGGAAGCAACCACCGCACCGCCCGTGACAACGACCACCGCGACACCCGCGACGACCGTGACGACGGCGATGACCCCGATGCTGGGATGGCGCCCTTGGGAGGACCGTACCGATGAGTGACAACACCACCAGGAACTTCCGGATCGGCGCCGCCGAGCTGGCCGCCGCGCGCGAGGCCGCCAGGCAGGCCGCGGAGCAGGACCGCCAGGGCCGGATCATCACCTTCTACTCCTACAAGGGCGGCACCGGCCGCACCATGGCCCTCGCCAACACCGCCTGGATCCTCGCCGCCAACGGCTTCCGGGTGCTCACCGTGGACTGGGACCTGGAGGCGCCCGGCCTCGCCAAGTTCTTCCACCCCTTCCTCGACCCGGCCTCGCTGGCCGGCACCACCGGGATGATGGACCTCATCGCCGAGTACCGCGAGGAGGCGCTGCGCCCGGTCGAGCACGCCGAGGGCTGGCACCTGGACTTCGCCCGGGTGCACCCGCACGCGCTGTCGCTGTCCTGGCCGCACTTCCCGTCCGGCGGCAGCCTGGACTTCCTCTCCGCGGGCCAGTTCAACCGCGACTACTCCGAGGCCGTCACCCACCTCGACTGGGACATCTTCTACGACCGCTTCGACGGCGGGCAGTTCTTCGACGCGCTCAAGGCCGACATGTCCAAGCGCTACGACTACGTGCTGATCGACTCCCGCACCGGCCTGTCCGACATCGCCGAGATCTGCACCGTCCAGATGCCCGACGACCTGGTGGTCTGCTTCACCCTCAGCGACCAGTCCATCGACGGCGCCTCCCGGATCGCCCAGCACATCCACGACCGCTACCGCGACCGCGGCATCCGCATCCTGCCCGTCCCGATGCGCATCGACGAGGGCGAGAAGGAGAAGGCGGACGCGGGCCGCGCCCTCGCCCGGGTGCGCTTCGACGGCCTGCCCGCGGGCCTGAGCGGTGAGGAACTCGCCGGCTACTGGGGCTCGGTGGAGATCCCGTACCGGCCGTTCTACGCCTACGAGGAGATCCTCGCCACCTTCGGCGACCAGACCGGCACCCCGACCTCGATGCTGGCCGCCTGCGAACGGCTCACCTCCATGATCACCGAGGGGCGGGTCACCGGACTGCCGCCGGTGGACGAGGAGGTGCGGCTGCGCTACGTGGACGCCTTCACCCGCCGCCGCCCGTCCGTCCCCGCCGACCTCTACCTGTCCTACGTGCCCGAGGACCGGATGTGGGCGGACTGGATCGAGTCCGTGCTGACCCGGGCCGGCTTCCGGGTGCTGCCGCGCGACCTCAGCGCCGGCACCGACCCGAGGGAGGAGACCGAGCGGGGCATCGACTCCGCCTACCGCACCGTCGCCGTGCTCTCGCCCGCCTACCAGCGCTCCCCGCAGGCCCGCGCGCTGTGGGAGTCGGTGGTCAACTCCGACCCCTCCGGCACCCGGCGCCAGCTGCTGCCGGTGCGCGTCGGCGACGTCCGGCTCACCGCGCCGTTCAGCAACCGCAACCCGGTCGACCTGGTCGGCCGCGACGAGGCCCAGTCCGTCCAGAGCCTGCTGCGGGCGCTCGGGCGCGGCGACGCCCCGCTTGGTGACGCCCCCAGCGGCGGCCCGCGCTTCCCCGGCAGCAAGCCCTCGGTGTGGGACGTGCCGCCGCGCAACCCGTCCTTCACCGGCCGCGCCGCCGTCCTGGAGCAGCTGCGCAACCAGCTGCGCGGAGGCATGGCGGCCGTCCTGCCCACCCCGCAGACCCTGTACGGGCTCGGCGGCGTCGGCAAGACCCAGGTCGCGCTGGAGTACGCCCACCGCTTCATGTCCGACTACGACCTGGTCTGGTGGATCGACGCCGAGCAGACCGAGCTGGTCGCCCCCGCGCTCGCCGAACTCGCCCGCCGCCTCGGCCTGCGCGTCGGCGACTCCGTCACCGAGGCCGCCGAGGCCGCCCGGGAGGCGCTGCGCCGCGGCGTGCCCACCTCGCGCTGGCTGCTGATCTTCGACAACGCCGACGAGCCCAGCGAGATCCGCCGCTTCTTCCCCGGCGGCTCCGGCCACATCCTGGTCACCTCCCGGAACCAGGCCTGGACCGGCCACGCCGAGGCGCTGGAGGTCGACGTCTTCACGCGCGGCGAGAGCGTCGAGCACCTGTGCCGGCGCGCCCGCAGCCTCTCCCGGGCGGACGCCGACCGGGTCGCCGAGGCCGTCGGCGACCTGCCGCTGGCCGTTGAGGTGGCCGCCGCCTGGCTGGACACCACCGGCACCCCGGTGGACGCCTACGTCACCCAGCTGCACGCCGAGGCCGCCCGCGCCCTCGCCGTCGACCACCCCACCGACTACCCGACCCCGGTCGCGGCGACCTGGAACGTCTCGATCGGGCGGCTGCGCCAGCAGTCCCCGGCCGCCGTGCGGCTGCTCCAGCTGTGCGCCTTCTTCGCGCCCGAGCCGATCTCGATGAACCTCTTCTACAGCGACCAGATGATCCGGGCGCTGGTGAAGTACGACGCCGACCTCAGCGACAAGTTCATGCTCGGCAAGGTCATCCAGGCGATCGGCCGGTACGCCCTCGCCAAGGTCGACGCCGGCAGCAACAGCTTCCAGGTGCACCGGCTCGTCCAGGCCGTGATCCGGGCCGGGATGAGCGACGACGAGCAGGAGGTCGCCGTCCACGAGGTGCACCGCATCCTCACCGGCGCCCGGCCCGTCCTCGGCGACACCGACGACCCGGCCAACTGGCCCGCCTTCGACGAGATCTGGCCCCACCTGTCGCCCTCCAAGGCCCACAACTGCGACGAGGCCGACACCCGCCAGCTGCTCATCGACCGGGTCCGCTACCTGTGGAAGCGCGGCGAACTCGACCGCGCCCGCGACCTCGGCCACGCCCTGGACAGCGAGTGGACCGGCAAGCTCGGCGAGGACGACCGGCAGACCCTGCTGCTGCGCTTCCAACTCGCCAACGTGCTGCGCTCCCAGGGCAACTACGCCGAGGCGCTGGCCCTGGACGAGGCCACCCTGGAGCGCCAGCGGGCGCTGCTCGGCGAGCACCACCCCTACACCCTGATGACGGCCGGCTCGCTCGGCGCCGACCGCCGGGCGCTCGGCCGCTTCCAGGCCGCGCTCGACCTCGACCAGGAGATCCTGGAGCAGTTCCGCGAGCTGTTCGGCGACGACAATCCGCGCACCCTGTCGATGGCGAACAACCTGGCCATCGACTACCGGCTGGTCGGCAACAGCGAGGCCGCCCGCGAACTCGACCAGGAGACCCTGGACCGGCGCACCGCCGTCCTCGGCCCCAAGCACCCCTACACCCTGTCCACCAAGTCCAACCTGGCCCGCGACCTGCGCGAACTCGGTGACTACCGCGGCTCGGTGGACCTCCTCCAGGAGGTCACCTCCGACCTCGGCGACGTGCTCGACCCCGACCTGCCGGAGAACCTGCGCAACGCCAAGTCGCTCGCGGTCTCACTGCGCCGGATCGGCCAGCTCTCCGAGGCCCGCCGGATCACCAGGGAGACCTACGAGCGCTACCTGGAGCGCTACGGTGCCGACGCCCCCGACGCGCTGGCCTGCGCGCTCAACCTGGCCGCCGACCACAGCGCCTCCGGCGACAAGGAGGCCGCCCGCGACCTCTGCGCCACCGTCTTCGAGGGCCACCGGCGGCTGTTCGGCGACGAGCACCCGTTCACCCTGGCCTGCGCCAACAACCTGGGCATCTACCTGCGCGGCAGCGGCGACGTCCAGGGCGCCATCGAACGCGGTCGGCTCACCGTGGAGGGACTGACCCGCTCGGTCGGGGCGGACCACCCGTACACCCTCAACGCGGTGATCAACCTGGCCAACGCCTACGGCGACGACGGGCAGACCGAACTCGCCGAGGAACTCGGCCGGGCGGCGTACGCGGGCCTGTGCGCGCGCTACTCCTCGCAGCACCCGGACGCGGTGGCCTGCGAGGCCAACCTGGCGGTCACCCTGCGGGCGGCCGGCCGGCACACCCAGGCCGCCGAACTGCGCGCCCGGGCGATCTCCGAGCTGATCCGGCAGTTCGGCGAGGAGCACCCCAACACGGTGTCCGCGCGCGGCTGGAAGCGGATCAACCGCGACCTGGAGCCGCAGCCGGTGTGACCGGGGAAGGGGGCGGGGTACGCTGCGCCCTGCGAGCGCAGCGAGCGAATCACGGAAGGTGCGCATGGACACTCCGCCCCCGGTCCTGGTCACCCGGCGCCCCGCGCCCGGCGTCCTCGAACGGCTCACCGCCCGGTACGCCGCCACCTGCCGCGAGAGCGACCGGGAGCTGGAGCGGGCCGAACTGCTCGACGCCGTCCGCGGGCGCCGGGCCGTGCTCACCACCCTGAACAACCGGGTCGACGCCGAGTTCCTGGACGCGGCCGGCCCGCAGCTGGAGATCGTCGCCAACCACGCGGTCGGCTACCACAACATCGACCTCGCGGCCTGCGCCGAACGCGGCGTGGTGGTCACCAACACCCCCGGGGTGCTCACCAACGCCACCGCCGAGACCGCCTGGGCGCTGCTGCTGGCCGCCACCCGCCGGCTCGGCGAGGGCGAGCGGCTGCTGCGCTCCGGCACGCCCTGGACCTGGAGCCCCAACTTCCTGCTCGGCCTGGAACTGGCCGGCACCCCCCTCGGCGTGCTCGGCATGGGCCGGATCGGGCAGTCGGTGGCCCGGCGGGCCCGGGCCTTCGACATGCCGGTCAGCTACCACAACCGCCGCGAACTGCCGCCCGGGCAGGCCGACGGCGCCGAGTGGAAGCCGCTGGAGGAACTGCTCGCCACCTCCACCGTGCTGGTCGTCACCTGCCCGTGCACCGACGAGACCCGGCACCTGCTGGACGCCCGCCGGCTGGCCATGCTGCCGCCCGGGGCGGTGGTGGTCAGCATGACCGCCGGCGTGGTGGACGAGGAGGCGCTGGCCGCCGCGCTGGAGTCCGGGGCGCTGTTCGCCGCCGCCGTGGACAACTTCGAGCACGAGCCGGACGTACCGTCCGCGCTGCTCGCCCAGGAGCGGGCGGTGCTGGTCCCGCACCTGGGCAGCGCCACCGTCCGCACCCGGCAGGCCATGGGCGGCCTGGCGGTGGACAACGTCGTGGCCGTACTGGACGGGGGCGAACCCCTGACCCCGGTCAATCCCTAGCCCGCCGCCCAGGCCAGGGCCGTGGTCATCACCCGGAACGCCCCGAAGTGCGCGGCGCCGGGCTCCAGGAAGAGCTCGGCGCCCGGGACGTGGTCGGCCAGCCAGCGGGAGTGGTCGACCGGCGAGAACTGGTCGTCCGCGCCGTGCCACAGCCAGGTCGGCACCCCGATCGATCCGACCTCGAAGCCCCAGTCGGCCGTGAAGGCCAGGACGTCGTCGATCCAGCCGTCCGCGCCGTGCCGGAACGCCTCCCGGTAGTTGCTCTGCAGCATCCGCCGCAGCCCGCTGTCCGCCACCACCTCCCGGTCGGCGGCGGAGAGTTCGGTGCGCAGCCCGTTCAGCAGCCGGACCGGGTCGTCCTTGATCTGCCGGGAGCGGAACTCCATCGCGTCGGCGATCCGGCCGTGCCCGCGCTCCGCCTCCTGGTAGGCGCGGACGTTGGACGGGGTCATCCCCGCGTACCAGTCCAGGCCGGTCGCGTTGCGCGGCGCCAGCCCCACCAGCACCGCCACCCGGCTGACCCGCTCCGGCAGCATCGCCGCGCAGGCCAGCGCGTGCGGGCCGCCGCCGGACCGGCCCAGCACCGCGAAGCCGTCCAGCCCCAACTCGTCGGCGATGGTGCGTACGTCGGCCGCCGCGTGCGACACCCGGCGGCCGAACAGCCGGGTCGAGTCGCCGTAGCCGGGGCGGTCGTAGGAGATCAGCCGCACGCCCAGCCGGTACAGCACGGTGCTGCGCGGGTGCGGGCCGACCCGACTGCCGGGCATGCCGTGCAGCAGGAACACCGGACGGCCGCGCGGGTCGCCGAGGGACTCGACGGCGAGGGCCCGGCCGTCCGCCGTTTTGACCATCCGTAACGCCACGCGTTCCTCCTCAGTGCTCCCGGTCGGTGGTGGTGCGCACCTCCCGGCGGGCCTGCCAGGTGGTGTGCTCGCGGGACACCGCGTCCTCGGCGTCCCGGGCGAGCCGGGCCCAGATCTCCTCGGCGTCGACCGACTCCAGGTCCAGCCGGGCGAGTTGGAGGCGGATCAGCTCCAGCTCCTCGGCCGCCAGGCCGTACGCGGCGGCCAGCGGGCGGTACTGGCGCAGCTGCGCCCAGGCCGTCACCGAGGCGGCCACCGCCGAGACCGTGCCCAGCGCGTCGTAGGTGAACGCGCCGAGCGCCCGCAGCACCGCCAGCGCCAGGCCCAGCGCGGGCAGCAGCACGCCCAGAACGCCGGTCCAGTACCCGGCGCGGGCGCAGTAACGGGCCTTGCTGCGGTACCAGTCGTGCTGCACCCGGATCCGCTCGTTCAGGTACACCTCGCGGCGCACCGCCAGCGGCTGCCCGCGCAGGTCGCGCATGGCCTCGGTGATCTCGACCCCGGTCGCCGGCACGGCCACCGGACCGCCCCGGAAGGCGCCCAGCACCCGGGTGAGCTGGAAGCGGTACAGCCCCTCGGCGTCCGGCAGGCTGCGCGGCGGCGGCTGGTAGGCGTCCGCCCGGACGGCGAACTTCCAGGCCAGTGTCTTCACCGACTCGGCGGCCGCCCGGCCCTCGTACCAGAGGCCCTGCGGGTTCTGCCGGCTGATCACCACCGCCAGCGCCATCGCGCCCAGGTAGGCCGCGGCGGCCGGCCAGGCCCACGGCTCGCCGTCGGCCGAACCGGTCGCGGCGGCGACCAGCAGCAGGGCCAGTTCCCAGGCGGAGAGCAGCACCGAGCGGCGCTGGCCGCGCAGCGAGGCCGCGTCGGCGGCCCAGAAGAACTCGGGCAGCAGCTCCCGCTCGCGCACCCACCCGGTCCGTCCCGCACCAGACGCCATGTTTCGGCCCCCACCCGTCGCTCCGGTCCCTCCGCTCTCCTGCCCCCGGCGGCTTCCCGGTACGCCTGGCGCCCGCCGGGGCGGTCGGCAATGGCCGGGAAGCCCCGGTGGATTGTCCGGTACGTTCCGTGGCCGGGTGGGCACCTGCCGTCATGTCGGGTGTCAGCGGACGTGGGTGTCAGTAGGTGTAGAGGATGCGCCCGGCGTTGTCGGCCATCTGCTTGGCGTTCCACTCGGTGCCCCCTGGGACGTTGCCGGAGCGGAACAGCGGCGGTGCGGGCGCGTCCCCGGCGGCCGCCAGGTCCGCCAGCCGGCCGACCGCCGAGGCGACCACGGCCTGCATCAGCGCGCTGGTGACGATGGTGGAGACCGGGCCGAAGGAGGTCTCGGCGCCGGGGTGGGTCAGCTCGCCGTCGCCCACCGCGACCTTGTTGTCCAGCACCACGTCGCAGTGGTCCTTGAGGTAGGTGCCGGAAGGGTGCGCCGAGGACACCTCGCCCGGGTAGGCCAGCGAGGTCACCCCGATCACCTTCAGCCCGCGGTCCCGGGCGTGCCGGGCCAGCTCCACCGGCATCACCTGGCGGCCGGACAGCGAGATCAGGAACAGCAGGTCCCCACTGGTCGCGGGGGTCAGGTCCAGGGTCGAGGTGGCGAGCCCGGGGACCCGCTCCAGCGCGCTGGACAGCGGCGCGGGCATCATCGTCACCCCGGCCATCCCCGGCACGTTCAGCAGGTTCATCGGGACCAGCCCGCCGGCCCGGTAGACCACGTCCTGGGCCGGCAGCGAGGAGTGCCCGGCGCCGAAGGTGAAGACCCGACGGCCCCCGGTGATCGCCTCGGCCAGCAGGGCGGCCGCCGCCTCGATGCTGTCGGCCTCCTCCTCGCGGACCCGGTTCAGGTGGGCGATCGCGGCGTCGAAGTACCTGCCGACCAGGTCGTTCATCGGTTGCCTTCGCTCTCTGCCGGTGGAGGAGCCGGCCGGGTGGGGCGGCCGGGGTGGTCCGGACCGCCAGTGGAGAAAGCTACGGCGAGCACGGTCGCGTCCCGGTGGCACCGCTGTCAACAGGAACGAAAACCGGTACCGGGAGGCCCCGGGCGGGCTCGGTTGTCGGTGCGGTACGTCAGAATTGGCGGTGAGGACACCGAAGAACGGAGCCAGCGGCGATGTCTGGGCTGATCGACACCACTGAGATGTACCTTCGCACCATCCTGGAGCTGGAGGAAGAGGGCATCGTCCCGATGCGCGCCCGGATCGCCGAGCGCCTGGAACAGAGCGGTCCCACGGTCAGCCAGACGGTCGGCCGGATGGAGCGCGACGGGCTGCTCCAGGTCGCCGGGGACCGCCACCTCGAACTGACCGAGGAGGGCCGCCGGCTCGCCGTGCGCGTCATGCGCAAGCACCGGATCGCCGAGTGCCTGCTCGTCGACGTGATCGGTCTGGAGTGGGAGCAGGTGCACGAGGAGGCCTGCCGCTGGGAGCACGTGATGAGCGAGACGGTCGAGCGCAAGGTGCTCGCCATGCTCGGCCACCCCACCCAGTCCCCGTACGGCAACCCGATCCCGGGCCTGGACGAGCTGGGCGACGCCAAGGCCGAGGGTGAGGGCTTCGACGCCGCGCTCGTCCCGCTGGACTCCGTCAAGCCCGGCGACACCGGGGCCGACGTGGTGGTCCGCCGGATCGGCGAGCCGATCCAGACCGACAGCGCCCTGATGAGCACCCTGCGCCGGGCCGGCATCCGGCCGGGCTCCACGGTCAAGGTGACCACCGGCGTCGGCGGCGTCCTGGTCGGCAGCGGGGAGAACGCGGCGGAGCTGGGCAAGGACATCGCCCAGCACGTGTTCGTCGCCCAGGCCTGAGCCCTCGGGCCGCCGGTCCTGCCGCTTCCTCCGCCCCTACCGCCCCGGCGGTACCGACGATCAGGGCCCGCTGCTCCCCGTGCAGCGGGCCCTTCCCGTCCTCCCCGGATCCCTCCCGATCCCCTCCGTCCCTCCCGCTCCCTCCCGGCCCCTCCACCGCCTCGCCCGGCTTCCCCGTCCGAGCGACCCTTCCGGCGTCCCCTCGCACCGCAATTCCTCCCCTCGGCCGATCATGGCAATCCTTGAGCGCTGTCACTCGTACGAGGGGCTTTCCCGGTTGACCAGCGGGTAGACAAAGGCCTTATCCGCACATGCGTGTGACGGGCCCCGTCTCCGGTGGGAGACAAGGCCCGTCACTCGTGCGCGTTGTGTCGCGCGGTGCTCGCCCTCACCCGATCGGCGCAGGGCGGCAGATTCAGGGGCCGGCGTCCGGGGTCAGACCCCGGCCGGCTGGGCGGCCTGGAACTGCTGGGCGGGCGCCTCGCGGCCGCAGGCGTACGCGAGCGGGCTGATCAGCTCGGCGGCGTCCGGCAGCCAGCGGTTGGACTCCGAGGGGGAGCGGGCCCACTGGGCGTAGCCGGTGGAGCCGATCCGCGACGGCGGGGCGACCGTCCAGTCCCCCTCGCCGCGGGCGACCAGGTCCAGCCGCCCGGGCGGCCAGCCCAGCTTGCGGAGCATCTCCGGCAGCTTGGCCGCGACCCCGGGCAGCACCAGGAAGTGCAGCCGCCGCCCGATCCGCCCGGGCGAGGACGGCAGCACCACCACCGGGCCGAGCTGGAGGTCCATCCGCTCCATCCGGGCCAGCGCCAGGCACCCGGCCGTCTCCGGCACGTCCAGGACGTCGAAGGACCGACCGGTGGGCAGCAGGATCGACGCCTCGGGCCGTTCGGTCCACCACCGCCGCACCGCACCCGGCCCGGCGCTCGCCTTGCGGGCCCAGTCCGCGTCCAGCGGGTGGGCGCCGGGAAGCGCGCAGCGCGGGTCACCGCAGGAGCAGCGGGCGGGCCCGTCGCCGTCGACCAGCCAGGCGCCCGGGGCCACCTCCCAGTGGCGGTTCTCGGCGTAGCCGACGGCTTCGATCAGCAGCGGGGGCGGGCCGGCGTTCTCGTCCTGGCCGGGGGCGTCGGGGATGTCTTCCACGGGCTGCTCAACTACCGTCCGTGAGGCTGGTTACGGCCCCGAGGCCCCCGGTCGGCCGTATCCCGGCAATGTCACCCGAACCGGTGACTCAAGCGAGTTGGAGCGGGCGGAGGCGGGCGCAGCGGGGGCGCACGGAAGCATTCCCCAGGGCGCGCGGGGGGTGCGGTTCGTCACCGTGGGTATCCCGCTGGCGTTGCTGATCGCTAACCTGGTGTCAGATTCCTTTGACGGTCGGACAGTCGGCAACAGATCAGCACATCGTCGCCCGCCGGCCGGGACCGGAGGGTGTGGGGAGGCGAAGCCCAATGGCCGCGAGACCACTCGTCGCACGACAGCCCAACGAGCGCCTGCAGCAGCTGATCCAGGAGGCCAGCTGCTCCAACGCCGGCCTGGCCCGCAGGGTCAACCTGTGCGGCGCGGAGCACGGACTGGACCTGCGCTACGACAAGACCTCCGTCGCCCGCTGGCTGCGCGGGCAGCAGCCGCGCGGACAGGCGCCGGCCGTGATCGCCGAGGCCCTCGGGCGCAAGCTCGGCCGCAGCGTGTCGGTCGAGGAGATCGGCATGGCCGACGGCAAGAACCTCAGCTCCGGCATCGGGCTGCAGTTCGCGCCGACCCTGGGCGCCGCCCTGGAGCAGGTGTGCGAGCTGTGGCGCAGCGACGTCGGCCGGCGGGACTTCCTGACCGGGGCGACGGTCGCCGCCTCCGCGCTGGTCGAGCCCAGCCGGGACTGGCTGATCACCCCGCCCGACCCGGTGGTGGCCCGCACCGGCGGCACCCGGGTCGGCCCGACGGACGTGGCCGCGATCAAGGCGACCACCGCGATGCTGGTCGACCTGGACCACCGCTTCGGCAGCGGGCACGTGCGCCCGGTCGTCGTGCACTACCTCAACTCGGTGGTCTCCGGCCTGCTCGGCGGCGCCTACCGGGAGGAGACCGGTCGCCAACTCTTCGCCGCGGTGGCTCGGTTGACCGAACTGGCCGGCTACATGGCGGTGGACACCGGGCAGCCCGGGCTGGCCCAGCGCTACTACATCCAGGCCCTGCGGCTCGCCCAGGCCGCCGACGACCGCGGCTACGGCGGCTACGTCCTCGCCGCCTCGATGAGCCACCTGGCGGCCACCCTCGGCAACCCGCGGGAGATCGCCCAGCTCGCCCGCGCCGCCCAGGAGGGCGCCCGGTCGGTCGCCACCCCGACGGCGATGGCGATGTTCTACGCCGCCGAGGCCCGCGGCCACGCCCTGCTCGGCGACGCCCGTTCCTGCGAGGCGGTGTCGGCCAAGGCGCTGCAGATGATGGAGAAGCGCCACCCCGAGGACGACCCGGACTGGATCGTCCACTTCGACGACGCCTACCTCGCCGACGAACTCGCCCACTGCCACCGGGACCTGGAACAGGCCGGGCCGGCCGAGCACTACGCCCGCCGGGCGCTCGACCTGCACCCGCCGACCCGGGTGCGCCGCCGCGCGGTGGACCTCGTGCTGCTCGCCACCGCTCAGCTCCAGCAGCGCGACCTGGAGCGCGCCTGCGAGACGGGCACCCAGGCGGTGCGGCTGCTGAGCGGGCTGCGCTCCAACCGGGGCGTGGAGTACCTGGACGAGTTCCGGCGCCGGCTGGAGCCCTACCGGGAGCAGCGGGTGGTGCGCGAGTTCCACGCCAGGGCGGACGCGGAGGCGGCCTGAGGACCGTCCGCGCTGGGGAGCAGGTGGATTGTCCCGCCCACGTGGTCACCCGGTGAGGCGAACCGGTAGCGTGGGCGCGACGTCCAAGGAACTGTGATGCCCCCAAGAACCGACGAGATGTGGTCCGCCGCCTGTGCGCGGTCCTGCACAGGTGAGGAATCGCGTTGAGTCAGCGCCGCTCGTACCCCAACTCGGGTGACTTCAACCTGGACGACCTGTTCCGCCCCGAGCCCGGCCAGCCCCAGGGCCAGCCGGGCCAGCAGGGCCAGCCGCAGGGCCCCACGGCCGTGCCGCCGGTGGGTCAGCCGTCCGGTCAGCCGGAGTACCTGGGCGAGGGCGTACCCGCCCAGCAGCAGTGGGGTGCGGCGCCGCAGCCCGGCTACGGCGCCCCGCCGCAGGCCGACCCGGCGCCGGCCACCCAGCACCTGCCGCCGTACCCGGGCGGCGACCCGCAGGGCGGCGGCTACCCGGCGCCGCAGCCCGGTTACGGCGTCCCGCCGCAGGCCGCGCCCGGCTACCAGGGCTACCCGCAGGCCGCACAGCCACAGTCGCAGCCGCAGCAGCCCGGCTACCCGGGGCAGGGCTACGGCCAGGAACCGGCGCACCCCCAGGGCGGCTACGGAACGGACGGCTACGGGCAGGCCGGCTACCGCACCGACGGCCACGGACAGCCCGGCTACGGCCAGGACCCGGAGGCGACCCGGGGCGGCCGCCCGGGCCGCGGCGGCCGCTCCTCCAACAAGCTGATCGTCGGCGGCGTGGTGGCGGGCTGCGCGGCGGCCGGCATCCTGGTCGCCGTCCTGATGAGCGGCGGCGGCACCGACAAGACCGGCCAGGGGAGCACCCCGGTCGCCGCCACCGGCAGCACCGCCCCCGACAGGGCGAGCGCGAGTGGCTCCGGCGCCGCCGCCGACCCCGAGGTCAAGGCACAGGCCCAGCCGCTGTCCGACCTGCTGGGCACCGCGAGCGACAGCCGCAGTTCGGTGGTCTCGGCGGTCGCCTCGGTGCAGAAGTGCGACAAGCTCCCGGACTCGCAGCAGGCCCTGTCCGCCGCGGCGGGCAAGCGGCGCGAGCTGCAGACCAAGCTCGGGCAGCTGAAGACCGACAAGCTGCCCGGCGGCCCGCAGCTGATCGAGCAGCTCAACGCCGCCTGGACGGCCTCGGCCCAGGCTGATGACGAGTACGCGGCCTGGGCGACCGACGCCCAGTCCTCCTGCGACCCGAAGAAGCCGGACACCGGCAACCAGCACTACAAGAACGCCGTGCAGGCCAGCGGCACGGCGACCACCGCGAAGAAGCAGGCCTCGACCCTGTGGAACGCGATCGCCACCCAGACCGGCCTGCCTTCCCGTGGCGACGGCGACCTGTAGGGCGGCCCGCCCGCCCGGCCGGGGCGACGACGACGCGTCACGACGGTGAAGGGCGGGCCCCGGGCCCGCCCTTCACCGCGCCGCGGCTCAGGCCGGGGGCCGGCCCCCGGTGAGCGCCCAGCGGACGTCCACGAAGCCGGGTTGCTGCAGGGTCATCCGCCCGTTCCGGACCACCTGGTAGGTGATCCAGGTGTTCACCAACCGCGGCGACTCGGTGCTGGGCAGCATGTTGGTGGTGCCCCAGTTCAGCGGCGGGGTGAGGCCGACGTCGATGCCCTCGCCGCTGTCCAGCAGGGCGGTGATGGACTTCGAGTCGACCGGCTTGCCGGCCGCCGACAGCTTCTCCGCCACCACCCGGAACACCTCGTACGCGACCCAGGTGGTCTGCACGCCCGGGTCGGAGACGTCGATGGTGCGCCCGCCGGTGGTGTCGGAGCGCACCACCGAGCGCAGCCCGTCCCAGATCCCGGCCGACTCCGGCGGGTACCAGCTGGTGACGAACGCGCCGGCCAGCGGGCCGGAGTCGCCGCCGGTGGAGTCGACCACCGACTGCTGGACGCTGCCGATCACCGAGGCGATCCGGGTGTTCTTCGGGGTCAGCCGCCGGTAGGCGTCCAGCAGGTTGCCGGTCGGCTCGGCGGCCATCGCGCTGGTGACGCAGTTGCCGGGCTCGTCCCGGCCGATCGCCTTGCGGGCCACCGAGGAGTAGTCGGAGGACTGCTCGGGTGCCTTGACGTCCAGCAGCTTCATGCCGGCCGGCTTGAGCGCGTTGCCCAGGTAGCCGAGCAGGCTGTCCCCGGCCGGGGTGTCGGGGCGGATCAGCGCGATGGACCTGCAGCCGGCCTCGACCAGCTGGCGGCCGCTGCCCGCGATCAGCGCGGGCATCCCGCCGTCCACCGGGTAGGACAGCGGGCTGGAGAACTCGGGTTGGGAGAGGCCGTACCCGCCGATCAGCGGGATCCCGGCGCGCTCCAGGACCGGCATGAAGGCGTCGCCCCACTGGCTGTAGGAGCCGATCACCGCGGCCGCCCCGGCGTCCACCGCCTGCTGGGCGCAGGCCTTTGCGCCGTCGGCGGTGTTGTGCTCGTTGCAGGTGACCACGTGCAGCTTGTGGCCGTTCAACCCGCCCTTGAGGTTGACGTCCCGGCCGATCGAGTCGGCGAGCGCGGTCATGCCGGGGCGGTCCGCGGAGCCGGTGCCGGACGGGGCCCAGGTCATCACGGTCAGGTCGTCGGCGCTGGTGGAGGCATCGGCCGGTCCGCCGCACGCGGAGGCCGAGAAGAGGGTGGGGAGCAGCGCCGCGGCGGTCACTGCGGCGGCGATCGGACGCCGGCGGCGCCGGGCGATCGTGGGACGGGCCCGGAACGAGTCCCTTCGGCTGGTCATCGGTCTTCCCTCTCTGGGCGCCATCCGGCGCACCGGAAACAGCCAAGACCCGGAGCCGCAAGCCGAGAGGGCCGAACTGCGAACGCTCGGCAAACGACGGCTGAAATCCGGAGGGGTACGCGTGTAGATCGCGAGTGGAGCACGAACAGACGGAGAACGTACGATCGTTCACCATGTCCGCCAGCACAGATTCTTCGCACCGGTCCGCCCGAAACCCTTCTCGTCCGGGCCACCGCTCCAGCACGATGGGCGGCATGCCGCTCAACGACCTGCCCTGGTGGCGCTGGCGAGCCCGACTGCGTTCGGCGCTGCACATGCTGTCCGACCCCGGATTCCAGCAGGAGACCTGGCTGGCCGGACGGGAGGGCTACGGGGACGTGACCGACGCCGTCTACCGGCTGGTCGAGGACACCTGGCTGGACCGCTGGTCCGCCGAGAAGTACGTGGGCACGATGTTCCGCGACTCCGCCGAGGCCGCCCTGGTCGACGTCGCGGTGCTGCGCGCGGTGCAGATGCTGCACGAGGTCGGCGCGGACGCCCCCGCCTCCGCCTACCTCGGCCACCCCGGCTGGCCGGAGACCGTCCGGGCCGCCCGCGAGGCCCACGTCGCCCTGGCCGTCGGCGACGGCGAGGACCCGGACGCGGCCCCCAGGTCGCTGGACGTGCTGCGCATCCTGACCCAGGTCTGAGGCGCGTCCGTCGGGCGGTGCCGTCCCGCAGTACGGGCAGCGGGGCGCCCACTGTCCAGGATGTGACACGCTGGACCATTCACGAACTCGCACGACCTCAGGACGGGATACCCCCAGTGGAACAGCAGCCGGCCAGCGCCCAGTACGTCCTCACGCTGTCCTGCCCCGACAAGCAGGGCATCGTCCACGCTGTCTCCAGCTACCTCTTCATGACCGGCTGCAACATCATCGACAGCCAGCAGTTCGGGGACGGGGACACCGGACTGTTCTTCATGCGGGTGCACTTCTCCGCCCCCGAGCCGGTCACCGCCGACAAGCTGCGGGCCAGCTTCGCCGCGATCGGCGCCTCCTTCGGGATGGACTGGCAGATCCACCCGACCGAGCAGCGGATGCGGATCGTCCTCATGGTCAGCAAGTTCGGGCACTGCCTGAACGACCTGCTCTACCGCACCCGGATCGGCGCCCTCCCGGTGGAGATCGCCGCGGTGGTCTCCAACCACACCGACCTGCGGGACCTGACCGAGAGCTACGGCGTCCCCTTCCACCACATCCCGGTCACCAGGGACACCAAGGCCGAGGCCGAGCGGCAGCTGCTCGACCTGGTCGAGAAGGAGAACGTCGAACTGGTCGTGCTGGCCCGCTACATGCAGGTGCTCTCCGACCAGCTCTGCACCGAGCTGTCCGGCCGGGTGATCAACATCCACCACTCCTTCCTGCCGAGCTTCAAGGGCGCCAAGCCGTACCACCAGGCGCACGCCCGCGGCGTGAAGCTGATCGGCGCCACCGCGCACTACGTCACCGCCGACCTCGACGAGGGCCCGATCATCGAGCAGGAGGTGGCCCGGGTCACCCACGACGTCAGCCCGGACCAGCTGGTCGCGATCGGCCGGGACGTCGAGTGCCAGGCGCTGGCCCGCGCGGTCAAGTGGCACAGCGAGCACCGGGTGCTGCTCGACGGCAGCCGGACCGTCGTCTTCGGCTGAGCGTCTTCGGCTGAGCCGCCACGGTCCTCAGGGCCGCGACAGCAGCGGCAGCGCGTGCAGCACCTCGCGCACCGCGGCCCGGTCACCGTGTTCGCCCACCGGCAGCCGGTCCGGGTCACGGTGCGCGGCGGCCAACTGGCACAGCTCCAGGCCGTCCAGCACCATCGAGGCCACCGGCTCCCCGCCCGGCGGCCCCGCCTCCTCGCCGTCCAGCGGCACCAGCCACTCGCCCGCCGCCGGACCGTCCACCACCAGCCGCAGCCGCCTCGCCTCCCGCAGGGCCCGCCCGCCCGGCACCCCGGCGGGCTCCGGGCGCGCCGCCCGCAGCCCGGCCAGCGCCCGCGGCAGCAGCCGGACCACCAGCTCCACCATCTGCCGCAGGTGCTGCGGCGCCGGTGGGGCGTACGGGTAGGCGACCGCCCGGGCCACGTCCTCGCCGCGCACGAAGCACTCCAGGGCGCGGTCCACGAAGGCGTCGCGCAGCGGCAGCACCGCGAAGCCGAGGTCGACCGGGGTGCTGCCCTGCGGGGCCAGCGCGGCGCTGCGCACCAGGTCATGGGTCTGCTGGCGCCAGCGGGCGCGCACCGACTGCGGCGGCAGCCCGGCCTGGTCGGCGAGCAAACGGGCGGTGCGTGCGGTGACCGCGGCGTACGGGCCGCCCTGCGGCGGCACCCGCGGCACCGGGACGGCCGCCTCCTGCGGCGGCACCCGGCGCTGGGCCGTGGGTGCGGGCCCGGGCGTGAGTGTCGGCGCCGGTGCGGACGGGGCGGCGGCCGGGACCGGGTCGGGCAGGCCGAGGGCGAGCGCCAGGAAGCCGTCCACCGCGGTCAGCCGGCCCAGCACCTCGGCCGGGCGCAGCAGTTCGGCGCCGCCGTGCCACGGCAGTTCGGCCACCTCCTGCCACTCCTCCGGGCCGAGGTCGCGCAGCAGCGCGTCGAGCTTGGCGGTCTCCGCGGTGTACGGCATTCCCCAGGCGGGGACGGGCAGTTCGGCCGGGCGGCGGGCCAGGCACCAGTCCAGCACCTGCTGGCGCAGCGAACCGGGCTGGTCCAGCGGCTCGTCCAGGGAGAGCCAGCCGGCCGCGTCGCGCAGCCGGGCCGCCTCCTCGGCGCACTCCGCGCAGTCGCGCAGGTGCTGCTCCAACTCGGCGGCCTCGCGCGGTGGGCAGGCGCCGAGGGACCAGGCGCCGAGCAGCGAGCGCAGGGCGTCGTGCCGCTCCTCGTTCATGCCCGCCCGCCCTCGTCCTCGTCGCCGTTCCCGTCGCTGTTCCCGGTTCCGTCGCCGTTCCCGTTCCTGTCGCGGTTCCCGTCGCCGGTCCCGTCCCCGTGCACCGCGCCTGGCTCCTGGCGGGCGCGTTCGTCGGCCAGTTCGGTGGCCAGCAGCTCCAGACCGAGCCGCATCCGCTGCTTGGCGGCCTGCTCGCTGATGCCGAGCAGGCGGGCCGTCTCCTGGTAGGTGCGGCCGTCGTAGTACGTCACCGCGATGGTCTCCCGCAGGGGTTGGGGCAGGGAGTCGACCACGTACTGGATGCGCGCGGCGGTGGCCACGGCGCGGATCTCCTCCTCGGTCGCGCCGGTGCCGCGCTCCGGCGCCCGCTCGGCGCCGCGGCGCGCCCGCAGCCGTTCGACCGCGCGGCGGTGGGTGAGCGCGCCGAGCCAGGAGCGCAGCGAGCCCTGGGCGGGGTCGAAGTCCTCGGGGTGCTCCCAGACGTGGGCGAAGACCTCCCGGGTGAGCTGGGCGGCGGAGGCCTGGTCGGCGAGTATCCGCCCGGCCAGACCGTGCACCATCGGGGAGAGCCGGTCGTAGAGTTCGCCGAGCGCGGTCTCCTCGCCGCGGGCGAGGCGCCGCTGCAACTGCTCGTCCCAGCGCGGGATCCGGTCCGGGGCGGCCATCAAGAACCACCCTCCTGCCCGGTTCGCTTGGCGTTACCCAACGGTATCCCGTGGCCGGTCGGCGGCGGGAGGGAATCCGGCAAGAACGGAGCCCCGCCCCGTGGTTCGGCCGCTCGTGGCGGGGCGGCCCGCCGGTGCCGCCGTTCGAGACCCGTTGGACATATGTCGCACGGGTGGTTCCCGAGTGGCGGGCGGGGCGGTGGGAGTGTCCGGCGGTACGTTCCCGCCAGGGCGTGTCCCACACGCCCTGAGCGGGACCGGCGTCGGCCCGGACCGGACGAGTGCCGGTGCGAGGCTCGCGAGAGTGAACGGGACAGTATGCACTGCGCTGTCCCCCGATCGCCGGAATATGCCCGAAGCGCTTGCTGCCGTCCGCCCGCCCGCCCATCCTGAGGCGTATTCGTGTCGCGGCCTGTGTGCGACTGACGAGTTGGCGCGGGCGAGTGGCGCGGGCGAACGGGTCGGCGAGCTCCCGGGCGGGCCCCGGGAGCACCGGGCGAAGAGCGAGGGCCCCGCCGGCCGGCTGATCCGGCCCGATCGGGACGTTGGCCGAACTGCGAGTGCGGGTGGTGGAGCGGTGCAGGTTCTTCAGGTACAGCTTGCGGTGCGGGCGGAGCCCTCGGAGGTCGGCCGGGCCCGCCGGTGGGTGCGCTCGCGGCTGCTGAACCACGGAGTGGACCCGGACGCGCCGATGGCCGAGACGGTGGTGCTGGTGGTCTCGGAACTGGTCACCAACGCCGTGGTGCACACGGGCTGTCCGGCCGTGCTGAGACTCTGCCTGCCGGTGGGCGACGGCTCCGCGCAGGCCGGTCCGTCCGGCCTGCTGCGGGTGGAGGTGGCCGACGCGAGCCAGGTCGCCCCGGCTCCCCGGCACGCCGGTGCGGACGAGGACGCGACCAACGGGCGCGGACTGGAACTGGTCGAGCTGCTCTGCGAACGCTGGGGCTGGTACCCGGACGGATCGGGCAAGCGGGTCTGGTGCGAGATCGATACCCGGGCCCGGCCGGTGGACCCGATGGCCGGGGCGGACTGGGCGGCTTTGGCTCAATAGCGGCTACCGGCAACGGGTTTCGGCGGTCTCCGGCACCGCCGTCGGGCCGGTCGGCGGGCAGTGCGGATCGCCGCGGTGATCACCGGCCGAAAGTTGACGCAACCATTCCGAATTTCGGACTACCCATTGACGTGACGTATCCGACTGATCACGCTTGGGTGCGGCTCTCCGTTGCGAGGGGACGCCGAGGGGACGTCCGTCCGCCACCACGGTGCTGCTGTCCAGGGGGAACGCGTCAGCAGGGGGATCGTGGCCCGCCGGACGCGGCCCGCTCCTCGGCGAGTGCGGAGGTCGCGGCGCGGGTTCAGGGCCCGTGCGCCGCGGTCGGACGGTGGCCCGCCGCGCTGCGCCCGGTGCGCACGCGGTCGGCCGCCGTCCGTCGCGTCGCTCCAGCGGGGCGAATCCCGGCCAACCGCCAGCCTTTTTCCAGGAATCACTCAGCTTCACTCGGGTCCTGTCCCGTTCCGCCGAGCTGTGCCCGGGGAGTGCGGTCCGGTGCTCCGCCGGGGCGGTGCTACGCCGGGGCGGTGCGGAAGGTGCGCCGGTAGGCGTTCGGCGCCACGTCCAGCCGCCCGCGCAACTGCAGCCGCAGTGAGGCGGCCGTGCCGAAGCCGGACCGCCGGGCGACCTGGTCGATCGTCAGGTCGGTTCGCTCCAGCAGCTGGCGGGCCCGCTCGGTGCGCTGGGTGGTGATCCACTGGCCGGGGCTGGCGCCGGTCTCCTCGCGGAAGCGCCGGGTGAAGGTCCGCACGCTCATGCCCGCCCGGTCGGCGAGCCGGCGCAGCGGCAGCGGCTCGTCCAGGTGCTCCAGCGCCCAGGCGCGGACGGCCGCGGTGCCGGAGCCGCCGGTGGACACCGGGCTCGGGGCCTCCACGTACTGCTTCTGGCCGCCGTCGCGCCACGGCGGCACCAGGCAGTTGCGGGCCACCGCGTTGGCCACCGCGCTGCCGTGGTCGCGGCGCACCACGTGCAGGCACAGGTCCACCCCGGCGGCGACCCCGCCGGAGGTGAGGATGTCGCCGTCGTCGGTGTAGAGCACGTCCGGGTCCAGCAGGACCTTCGGGAACGTCCGGGCGAAGAGCTCGGTGTAGCGCCAGTGGGTGGTGGCCGGGCGGCCGTCCAGCAGCCCGGCGGCGGCCAGCAGGAAGGAGCCGGTGCAGATCGACATCAGCCGGGTGCCGGGCCGGATCCGCCGCAGGGCGGCGGCGAGTTCGGGGGTGAAGGGGGCGTCCGCGGTGTCCGGGTCGGAGTCGTGGGAGGCCGGGAGCACCACGGTGTCGGCCCGCTCCAGCAGTTCGGGCCCGTGGTCGACCGCGATCCGGAAGTCGGCGCTGGTGGCGACCGGGCCGCCGTCCAGGGTGCAGGTGGCCACCTCGTACAGCGGGCGGCCGGCACCGTCCTTGGCGTTGCCGAAGATCCGTGCGGGGATGCCGAGTTCGAAGGCGATCGCGCCCTCCAGGGCGAGTACCGCGACCAGGTGCGCCATGCCGTTTCCTTCCCGGGAGGGGATCCGGGTTCCTTCCCGGGAGGGGATCCGGGCCAGCGTACGCGAGAGCGTGGCCCGATTCTTGCGAAAGCTGTCATTCAGGCCACTCGTCCCGGCTCCGCGTGCTCGGGAGACTCGTCCACGTGACCGAACGCAGTGCCCCCGCCGCCTCCACGCCCACCGGCTCCGCCGCCCCGACGGCCACCGGCCCCGCTCCCGGACGGCGCCCCCGGGTGCACTACGCCTGGGTGGTCGCCGCCGTCGCGCTGCTCGTCCTGCTCGGCTCGGCCGGCTTCCGCTCCACGCCCAGCCTGATGATGGACGCCCTGCACAACGAGTTCGGCTGGTCGCTCGGGACGATCGCCAGCGCCACCTCCGTCAACCTCACCCTCTACGGCCTCACCGCCCCCTTCGCCGCCGCCCTGATGGACCGTTTCGGCGTGCGCCTGGTGGTCGTCTGCGCGCTGCTGACCATCTCGGTCGGCGCCGGCCTCACCATGCTGATGCGCCAGCCCTGGCAGCTGGTCCTGTGCTGGGGCGTGCTGGTCGGCCTCGGCAGCGGTTCGATGGCCGGAGCCTTCGCCACCACCATCACCGGCCGCTGGTTCCAGGCCCGTCAGGGACTGGTCACCGGCGTGCTCACCGCCGCCGGAGCAGCGGGCAACCTGGTCTTCCTGCCGGTCGGCGCCTGGCTGGTCGAGCAGCACGGCTGGCGCTCGGCCGTGGTCGTGGTCTCGCTCGCCGCCAGCGCCGTCGCCGTGCCCGTCCTGCTGCTGATGCGCGAGCGCCCCGCCGACCTCGGCCTGCTCCCCTACGGCGCCACCGAGGCCCCGCCCGCGCCGGTGCGGGACGCCCGCGCCCTGACCCGCACCCTGCGGGTGCTGCGCGACGCCGCCCGCACCCGGCCGTTCTGGCTGCTGGCGGGCTCCTTCGCGATCTGCGGCGCCACCACCGCAGGCCTGGTCGGCACCCACTTCATCCCGGCCGCCCACGACCACGGCATGCCCGTCACCACCGCCGCGAGCCTGCTCGCCCTGATCGGCCTGTTCGACGTCGCCGGCACCGTGTTCAGCGGCTGGCTCACCGACCGGGTCGACTCCCGGCTGCTGCTCACCGTCTACTACGGGCTGCGCGGGGTGTCCCTGCTCCTGCTGCCGCAGCTGCTCGCCGGCTCGCTCCAGCCGCCGATCCTCGCCTTCGTGGTCTTCTACGGCCTGGACTGGGTGGCCACCGTGCCGCCGACCGTCGCACTGTGCCGCCGCCACTTCGGCGAGGACGCCCCGATCGTCTTCGGCTGGGTGCTCGCCGCCCACCAGATCGGTGCGGCCGTCGTCGCGGGACTGGCCGGCCTGGCCCGCGACGCGCTCGGCAACTACGACCTGACCTGGTACGGGGCCGGCGCGCTGTGCGCGATCGCGGTCGGGCTCTGCCTGGCGCTGCGCACCGGACGCCCGGCGGACCGGGCGGTGCCCGCCCTCCCGTGAGCGTGCGCTACCGGACCCCTATGCTCCGCTTCATGGCGCTCACCTTCACCCTGGACCCGAAGCTCGACCCCGACCTGCGCACCGCCGTCGTCCGGCTGTGGACGGACGTGACCAACGCCGGCGGCGCGGTCGGCTTCGTGGCCCCGGTCACCGAGGACGAGGTCTGGGACACCGCCGACCGCCAGTTCGCCGGGGTCGCCCCCGACGGCCCCGACCGGCTGCTGGTCGCGCACGAGAGCGCGACCGGCCGGCTGGTCGGGGCGCTGTTCTTCGCTTCGATGCGCTTCGGACCGATGGAGCACTGGCGGATGCTCAAGCGGGTCATGGTGCACCCCGACTTCCAGGGCCTCGGGCATGGCGCCGAACTGCTCGCCGAGGCCGAACGGGTCGCCCGCGCCTGGGGCCTGGAGTCGCTGCGGCTCACCGCGCGCGGCGGCCTGGGTCTGGAGCGCTTCTACACCCGCTGCGGCTACCGGGAGGTCGGCCGGGTGCCGGCCGCGATCCGGGTCGCCCCCGGGGACGACCGCGACGACATCACCATGTGGCTCGACCTGCGCTGAACCCCTCCGGGCGCCGTCGGGGACGCTCCGGGCGAGGGACGGGAGACCCCTGGCCCGCGCCGGGTGTCAGGCATGCTTGACTGGAAGTCCCGCCCCGGCTCGAACCAGAAGGATGTGTCCCAGTGAGCAGCAACGGCCCGCAGAAGTCGCACGCCACGCTCCGCTACACCTCCATGCGGGCCAGCATCTTCCTCGGCTGCCTGCTGGTGGCCCTGCTGCTGGGGCACTTCGGAATCATCCCGGTGAGCGGCGAGGCCGGGGTGGTCTTCCTGGTCCTGCTGGCCGCGATCGCCTCCGCGCCGCTCAGCTACGTGCTGCTGAGCAAGCAGCGCGACGAGATGTCCTCCCAGATCACCACCAAGGTCGCCGGGATGCGCAGCCGCACCGCCGAGCGGATCGCCACCCAGAACGCCGAGGAGGACGCCGCGGACGACGCCGCCCGCGCGGCCACCTCCGGGCAGAGCTGACGCCGGGCGCCGCCCGCCGTGGCTACTGATCCTGCTGAACCGGCCGAGGCCGGAACGGCCGTCGGGGCCGACCGGCCCACCGGGACGTGGCCGGCCCCCGTGCGCCGGCCCACCGGGCGGGACGTGGCCCGGCTCGCCGGGGTGTCCCAGGCCACCGTCTCGCTGGTCTTCTCCGGCGCCGAGGCCGGCCGCCGGGTGTCCGAGGCGACCCGGGAGCGGGTCCGCGAGGCCGCCCGCAGCCTCGGCTACCGACCCCAGGCGGCGGGCCGCCAACTGCGGTTGGGCCGCAGCGGGATGATCATGCTGGCCGTGCCGAACCTGCAAGGCCCGTTCTTCGGCCGGGTGCTGGAGGGCGTCCACCACGAGGCGGGCCGGCACGGCCTGGCAGTCGTGGTCAGCTCCGGCTGGGGCAGCGCCACCCTCGCCGAGGCCGCCACCGCGGGCCGCTTCGACGGCCTGCTGATCTGCTCCCCGGACGACAGCCAGCTCGGCGAACTGCCGCCCGACACCCCTGCCGTCTTCCTGGACGCCGATCCCGGCACCGACCGGGCGCGCCCGACCGTCGAACTCGACGTGGCCGGCGGGATGCGGGCCGCGGTCGAGCACCTGGCCGCCCTCGGGCACCGCCGGATCGGCCACCTGCGCTCCACCCACGCCGCGTACACCTTCCGGGTCCGGCAGGCCGCCTTCGAGCAGGCCGTCCGTGAACTCGGCCTGGAGGTCGTGGAGTTGGGTGTGAGCCTGAACGAGGGTTACGCGGCGGCGCGGAGCGTGGCGGCGGAGCTGCTGGAGCGGGCGGACCGTCCGCGCGCGATGATCTGCGACGACGACGTGGTCGCCTCCGGGGTCTACCAGGCCGCCGCCGAGCGGGGGCTTCGGGTGCCGGACGACCTGTCGGTGGTCGGCATGGACAACGTCGCCGTCTCCGGGCTGCTCGCCCCGCCGCTGACCACCGTCGACCTGCCCGGCGAGGACCTCGGCCGGGCGGGCGCGGCCGCGCTCGCCGGGCTGCTGCGCGGCGAGCGGGTGGAGCCGGTGGCGCCGCTGGCCACGGCGCTGGTGCAGCGTTCCTCGACGGCGCCGGCACGGCCCTGACGCGCCGCTGCTCCTGGCGTGCCGTCGGTCCCGGGGTGCCGCCTGCCCTGACGCACCGCCGAGCGACCTGTGGCCCGGGGGGAAAGGACCGCGCCCGCCGGCCAGACCCCCGGCGGGCGCGGTCGTTCGTGGGGGCGGCCGGTCAGCCCACCGGAACGGGCTCGACGTGCGGCGCCGCCGGCGCGGAGCGGAACCAGCGGCGGGCGCCGAACAGCACCAGTCCGCCGAGCGCGATCCCGCCCGCCGCGCACACCGCGACCGGGCGGAGCGAGGAGTCCTCGGCGAGGTGGCCGGAGACGGCGTAGCCGAGCGAGTTGCCGGTGGCGAACAGGGTCACCAGCCAGGCGAAGGCTTCGGTGACCGTCCCGGTCGGGGCGAGTTCGGCGACCAGCACGAAGGCGGCCGCGAGCAGCGGAGCCAGCAGGATGCCGGAGATGAAGGCCAGCGCGGCCATCGGGTAGGGGCCGGGCAGCGCCACCAGCGGGAGGTAGGAGGCGGCCATCGCGAGGGCCATCAGCCAGGTGCGGGTCGCGGTGGTCTGCCGCCAGTCGACCATGCCGTAGGCCAGGGCACCGAGTAGTCCGCCCAGCGCGGCCAGTGCCAGCAGGGTGCCCCCGCCGCCGGGCAGTGCGCCGGCGTGCCGTTCGGCGTAGGCGATGAAGAGCACGTTCTGCGCGCCGACCGCCCAGCCGCCCCCGGCCAGTCCGATCAGCAGCAGCACCAGGCCGGGGGAGCGCAGCGGGCCGAGCAGCCCGGCGGACTTCTCGCGGGCGGGGGCGCGCCAGGCCCGGGCGGGGGCGGCGGTGGCGACGACCAGGGCGCCTGCCAGTCCGAGCCCGGCGGCCACCCAGAGCGCGGCGACCGGGCTGAACAGTCCGGCGATCCCGGCGACGGCCAGTGGCCCGGCCACGTAGAGGATCTGCTGGGAGGCGGAGTCGAAGGCGTACGCGGTGTCGAGCTGTTCGTCCTCGACCACGTCCGGCCAGAGCGAGCGCAGGCAGGGCTCCAGCGGCGGCATCGCCAGGCCGGCGACGGCGGCGCCGAGGGGTGCGGCGACGGGGGAGCCGGGGGCGAGGGCGAGCAGCGCGTACCCGCCGCCGGCGATCACGGCGGAGGCGAGCAGGACGCGGGGCTGGCCGGTGCGGTCGACGATCCGTCCGAGCACCGGCCCGCCGACGGCGGCGGCGAGCGCGTAGACGGAGGTGGCCAGTCCGATCCGGCCGTACGGGACGCCGGCCTCGCGCAGGGCGAGGGCGATCACCAGGGCGGTCATACCGGCGGGCAGGCGGCCGAGCAGGGTGCCGAACAGGAGTCGGGTGACGTGCGGGGCGCGGAGCAGGGCGAGGTAGCCCATCGGTGGTCTTCTCCGGTGTCGGGGCAGGGGAGGGCGTCTGGGCAGCGGGTCTGGGCAGGGGAGGGTGTCTGGGCGGGGGGCGGGAGGGCCGGGGACGCCGTCAAAGTTATACGTATAACTGCCGGTCGGTCAATCCGACCGGAAGGTGGAGCTGATGGGGTGTCAGCATGGTTCGTGCCCGGATCTCAACCCTCGGGTGGGCGCTGGATCCGGCCTGATCTCAAACAACTACTTTGAACATCTCAAACCTTTACTGCTAACGTATCGACCGTGACCACCTCAGACGCACTGCGGATGCACGGCCCGGGCCCGCTGCCCGGCGCCGCCCGCCCCTGTGCTCTGACCGGTGCTGTGGACAGTCCGCGCCGTTGTCGCGCCATGGGCTGTACGGCCATGAGCTGTATCGCGGCGGCACGCCCCTGAACCGGGGCCCGAGCCCTCCCACGCCCGGCCCCCGCGCCGTGCCGCCTCCTCCGCCCCACACCCCACCGTCAGCAACGCCCTCCCCCGGAGTCGCACCCCCATGTCCACAGCGCCCGAGGCGACCTCGTCGCCGTCCGTGCTCACCCGCATCCGCAAGACGCCGTTCTGGGTGCAGATCGTCGCCGGCCTCGTGCTCGGCGTCGGCCTCGGCTACCTGGCCCGCGCCGCCGACATCTCCTGGCTGGCCACCACCCTGGAGACCATCGGCAAGATCTTCGTCCAGCTGCTCAAGCTGGCCGTGCCCCCGCTGGTCTTCACCGCGATCGTGGTGAGCGTCGCCAACCTGCGCAACGTCACCAACGCGGCCCGCCTGGCCACCCGCACGCTGCTCTGGTTCATGATCACCTCGCTGGTCGCGGTCGGCATCGGCCTGGGCCTGGGCCTGCTCACCAACCCCGGCCAGGGCACCAACCTCAAGACCGAGGGCCTCAAGGCGCTCGACTCCAAGGGCACCTGGGTCGACTTCCTGACCGGGATCTTCCCGACCAACATCGTCGACGCCTTCGTCAAGGTGAACGTCCTGCAGATCGTCTTCATGGCGGTCGTGGTCGGCGCCGCGATCATCAAGCTCGGCACCAAGGCCGAGCCGGTCCTCAAGCTCAGCGAGACCGTGCTGGAGCTGACCCAGACCGCCCTGTGGTGGGTCATCCGGCTCTCCCCGCTCGGCACCCTCGGCCTGATCGGCAAGTCCGTCGCCAAGTACGGCTGGGACCTGCTCAAGCCCTTCGCCACGCTGACCCTCGACATCTACGTCGGCTGCGCGCTGGTGCTGTTCGTCGTCTACTCGCTGGTGCTGCGCTTCGCCGCGGGCCTCAACCCGCTGTACTTCTTCAAGGGCGCCTGGCCCGCCATCCAGCTGGCCTTCGTCTCCCGCTCGTCGGTCGGCACCCTGCCGGTCACCCGCCGCGTCACCGAGCGCCTCGGCGTCCCGAGCGAGTACGCGTCCTTCTCCGTGCCGTTCGGCGCCACCACCAAGATGGACGGTTGCGCCGCGGTCTACCCGGCCGTCGCCGCGATCTTCGTCGCCCAGGTCTACAACATCGAGCTGGGTATCAAGGACTACATCCTGATCGCCTTCGTCTCGGTGGTGGGCTCGGCCGCCACCGCGGGCCTCACCGGTGCGATCGTCATGCTGACGCTGACCCTGTCCACCCTGGGCCTGCCGCTGGAGGGCGTCGGCCTGCTGCTGGCCATCGACCCGATCCTGGACATGATGCGGACCGCGACCAACGTCGCCGGTCAGGTGGTCGTGCCGATCGTGGTCGCGGCGCGGGAGCGGATCCTGGACGTGGCCGCGTACAACAACCCCTCGGGGGACCTGTACGAGGAGGACGCGCCGAAGGCCGTCATCCCGGTGCCGGCCGACGTGAACGGCGCGGCCACGGCCTGACCCGGTTCCCGTGATCCCCGGGGCCTCGTGATCCCGCTACTTCAATCGTGCTCCCGGTTCTTCCAGGGTGCACGAAGGGCCCTCTCCCCATGTCGGGGGGAGGGCCCTTCGGCTTTCCTCGTCACCTCCCCGGGCGCGGCCCGAAAAGGCAGGGGGCCCGCCGCGATGGGCAGGCCCCCTTGGGTGCTGCTCTTGTGCTCATGGTGACGGCTGTCGGGAGCCGCCGGCGGACCCGAAGGGGTCCCGAGCGATCAGAACATCAGAGGATGGTCAGACGGCGGTGACGTTCTCCGCCTGCGGGCCCTTCGGACCCTGGGTGACGTCGAAGGTGACCGCCTGGTTCTCCTCCAGCGAACGGAATCCGTTCGCGTTGATGGCGGAGTAGTGGACGAAGACGTCGGGGCCGCCGCCCTCCTGGGCGATGAAGCCGAAGCCCTTCTCAGCGTTGAACCACTTGACGGTTCCCTGAGCCATGCCGTTCTCCTTGCGATGCGTGTCGGGGGCCACACCGTGTGGTCCCCGGTCCGCTGCGCTGATCGCCCTGCCTCCGGACGAGTCCGAAGTTTTTCGATATTGCTGAAAAACTACAAAAAGCCTGCGGTTACATGCTCCGCAGGCTTCAAGTACTGCAAGGGGAATCAAACTGCAACTGAGGGCAACGCTAGCATGCGGCCGCTGTGACGACCAGGGGTCACTTGCCCTCCGGACGGGGCGTGTCGTAGGTCCGCGGGAGAGGGCCGGGAGACGCCTGGGAGCGGTCGGGGAGGGCGCGTTGGGGGCGCGCACGGCTCTGACGAGCCGCGCTCGTGCGCGTGTCGGGTGGCCGGTGCGAGCCGGCGCGAACAGCGGGCATACGCTGCGGGGAAGCGCACGAACAGCAAGGGAGCGGCGCAGTGGCAGCACCGGACGCGCAAAAGCGGGAGCCCGACGAGCCAGACGAGAACACCCCGGTCAGGCCGCGGGTCGGCCATATTCAGTTCCTGAACTGCGTCCCCCTCTACTGGGGCCTCGCCAGGACCGGAAACCTGCTCGACCTGGACCTCACCAAGGACACTCCGGAGAAGCTGAGCGACCAACTCGTCAGCGGCTCCCTCGACCTCGGGCCGATCACCTGCGTGGAGTACCTGCGCAACGCCGACGACCTGCTGGTCCTGCCCGACATCGCGGTCGGCAGCGACGGCCCGGTGATGTCCTGCCTGATCGTGAGCAAGGTGCCGCTCGCCGACCTCGACGGCCGCCGGGTCGCCCTCGGCTCCACCAGCCGCACCTCCGTCCGCCTCGCCCGACTGCTCCTGGAGGAGCGCGAAGGCGTCCGCCCGGACTACTTCAGCTGCCCCCCGGACCTCAGCGCGATGCTCGCCGAGGCCGACGCCGCCGTCCTGATCGGCGACCCGGCCCTGCGCGCCTACCTCGGGCAGGCCGCCGACCTCGGGCTGACCGTCCACGACCTCGGCGAGATGTGGAAGGAGTGGACCGGCCTCCCGTTCGTCTTCGCGGTCTGGGCCGTGCGCCGCGAGTTCGCCGAGCGCCGTCCCGAGCTGACCGCGGCCGTCCACCGGGCCTTCCTGGAGTCCCGCGACCTGTCGCTGGTGGAGGCCGCCAAGGTCGCCGAGCAGGCCGCCCGGTGGGAGGCCTTCGGGGCGGACGTGCTGGAGCGGTACTTCAGCGAGGCGCTCGACTTCTCGCTCGGTGAGCGGCAGCTGGCCGGGGTCGCCGAGTTCGCCCGCCGGGTCGCGCACGACAGCGGCTTCGCGCCGGACGTGGCGGTGCGGCTGCTGGAGCCGGCGGCGCTGCCGGTCGGAGGGTAGCCGGAGGGGGACGGGGGGAGGGCCGGGCGGACCAGGCCGGGGCCCGTCCGGCTCGTCCGGTTCATCGGCTCGTCCGGTCTGCGGGGCGGGCGGGGGGCTCGCTCACGTCCACGTCGACGCCCACGTCCACGTCCACGGACTCGCCCACGTCCACGGACTCGCCCACGTCCTCGGCCTCGGCCTGGCGAACCGTGACGTCAAGCCCCCCAACGTGCCGTTCACCCTGGACGGGTCGCGGCTGACCGGCTTCGGGATCGCCCGGGGCCTGGACGCGACCAGTGGATTCACTCGTCCGGGTTGTGCGGTGGGATCGCCCGGCTTCATGTCACCCGATCAGGCGGACGAACAGGCGCACAGGCGGACGGACGGGCGGGCGGACCGGTTGGCGACGTCTTCTCGTCCGGCGCCGTCCTGGCCTTCGCCGCCAGCGGCGTCCATCGGCACGATGCGCCGGGTAGGCGGGGAAACGGGCAGGGTGCGGGCGGGGTGAGGCGCGGGCGGAGGGCGCCTGCCGAGGGGCGTCCCAGCCGACTGCGGCGCAGTTCAGCGGGCTGACGCGGGCGCCCGAAAGGCCTGGCGTAGGCTGGTTCGGCCGTACCCCAGTAGCACTTGAGAGAGAGAAGGCCGCCAGGTGACCGAGCTCGCAGCGACCACCCTCGATGCGTCCAGCACCGACCTGCAGGCCGTGCTCGACCGGGCCGCCGCCGGTGGCCGGATCACCCCGGAGGAGGCGCTCGAGCTCTACCGCTCCGCGCCGCTGCACGCGCTCGGCTCCGCCGCCGACGCGGTGCGCCGCCGCCGCTACGCGGGTACCGAGCACATCGCGACGTACATCATCGAGCGCAACATCAACTACACCAACGTGTGCGTGACGGCGTGCAAGTTCTGCGCCTTCTACGTGCCGCCGAAGAGCGACAAGGGCTGGTCCCGCGAGCTCGACGAGATCCTGCGCCGTTGTGCGGAGACGGTCGAGCTGGGCGGCACCCAGATCATGTTCCAGGGCGGCCACCACCCGGACTACGGCGTGGAGTACTACGAGCGCGCGTTCTCGGCGATCAAGGCCGACTTCCCGCAGCTGGTGATCCACTCGCTGGGCGCCTCCGAGGTCGAGCACATGTCCCGGATCTCGGGCGTCTCCATCGAGGAGGCCATCACCCGGATCCACAAGGCGGGCCTGGATTCCTTCGCCGGCGCCGGTGCCGAGCTGCTCCCGGAGCGGCCGCGCAAGGCGATCGCTCCGCTCAAGGAGTCCGGTGAACGCTGGCTGGAGATCATGGAGGCCGCCCACGGCCTCGGCGTGGAGTCCACCTCCACCATGCTGATGGGTACCGGCGAGACCAACGCCGAGCGGATCGAGCACCTGCGGATGATCCGCGACGTGCAGGACCGCACCGGCGGCTTCCGCGCCTTCATCCCGTACACCTACCAGCCGCAGAACAACCACCTCAAGGGCTCGACCCAGGCCACCGTCTTCGAGTACCTGCGGATGATCGCGATCGCCCGCCTGTTCCTCGACAACGTCGCCCACATCCAGGGCTCCTGGCTCACCACCGGCAAGGAGGCGGGCCAGCTGTCGCTGCACTACGGCGCGGACGACCTCGGCTCCGTGATGCTGGAGGAGAACGTCGTCTCGGCGGCCGGTGCCAAGCACCGCTCCAACCTGACCGAGCTGATCCACCTCATCCGCGCCGCCGACCGCGTCCCGGCGCAGCGCTCGACCACGTACGAGCACCTGCGGGTGCTGGACGACCCGGCGAACGACCCGGTCGACCCGCGGGTCGCCTCGCACATCGCCTCCACGGCGATCGAGGGCGGCACGGCGCACCCCGAGCTGAAGATCCTGGACAACTGAGTCCGCTGAGTCCGCTGAGTCCGCTGAGTCCGAACCGGTGCTGACCCTCCACCGGGCGGCCCTCGTGCTGCCCGATCCGGCCGATCCCACCGCCCCGTCCTTCGCCGACGGGGCGGTGGTGGTGCGCGGCGAACTGGTCGAGGCCGTCGGGGCGTACGGGGAACTGGCGGCGGCGCACCCGTCGGCGCGGGTGCGGGACTGGGGCGCGGCGGCCGTGCTCACGCCCGGGCTGCGCAACCCCTGGGGGCAGCGGCTGTTGGAACGGGACTACCACCCGGACCCGCGCGAGGAGATCGGCGTCGAGCCGGTGGCGGACGGGCTGGTGGGCTGCACCGACGAGACCCGGTACGGGGCGAGTGCGCGGCGCGGGCTGCAGCGGATGCTCGGGTTCGGGGTGACGGCGGTGGCCGGACCGTTCGAACGGGCCGCGGTGCGGATGGCGGTGGTGCGTTCGGGGCTGGGGGCGCTGCCAGGGGCGTCCGGTGCGGCGAGGGCGTTGGATCCGCTGGCGGTGCTGCCGCTGGCGCTGGCCGTGCACGGGCGGGTGGCAGCCGGAGGGCGGGCGGACTTCGCGGTGTTCCCGGCGGTGCCGGCGGTGCCGGAGGTGCCGGGTGGTAAGGGTGAAGGTGAGCACGGGGTGCGGCCGGCGCCCGGTGGGTGCCTGGCGACCGTGCTGGGCGGGCGGTTGGTGTACCGGCGGAGGTGACGCCCGGCGAGGGCGGGTGACCCGGCCGGTGTGACGTACTCGTCAGTAGTCGGATTGCCTTGCCGCGCAAGGCACTTCCTTCGTGTGCACCCGAACTTCCGTGCCTTCTCGGAGGGGTGATTGTCCCTTCGCCGTGACCTGAGGGCCCGCCAGCGGATACCATCCCGGACAGCTCACTCCGTACCCTCACCACACCACTGCCCGCGCCCGCGGGCGGCGGGGCCGTGTCCCAGGCCCCGGAGGCAAGCCAGGACAGGAACCATGCGAACCGCGACCGTTCCCCCGCCGCGATCCCCGCGGTTGGGCCGTGGTTGGTACCTCGCCGCCGTGCTCAGCGCTGTGCTGGCCGTCGGGATGTGCCTGCTCGGTTGGCGCCAGGCCGACCAGGCCGACCGGATCGCGGCCCACCCGGTGAGAGTCGAGGGCGTCGTCACCCAGCTGCCGACCGGCGGCGGCACGTACAGCGCCGTCAGCTACAAGGTGAGCGGGCAGCCGCACACCGCGGCCGCGCTGCCGCTCGCCGACGGCATCAAGGTCGGCGACCCGGTCTGCCTGGAGCACGCGGCCGACGACCCGGGCGCCGTGCGGATCTGCGGCGACACCTACCCCCAGCCGGTCGGCGTGGGACTGGCCCGGTTCAGCGTGCCGGTCGCCGTCGTGCTGTTCGTGATCTGCGTGCTGCGCATCCGGCGCCACCGGCGGGCCGTGGCCGTCCGCAGCGGGCAGGGCCGACTCGCCGCCAACCTCGCCCTGGCGACCGGGGCGCTGGCCGAGGGGATGCCCGCGATAACCCAGGGCAAGCGCTCACGGCGCCGACGGCGCGCGGGCGGACGGCGGGGGTCGTCGCAGCAGGGCGGGTGACGGCCGGTGGTGGCCGGTGGTGGTCGGCCGGTGGCAGCCGGTCGGGGCTGGCGGGCCGGTGGCGGCCGATCGGTGGGAGCCGGATCGGTGGTAGCCGGTCGGGGCTGGTCGGCTCGTGGTGCCGTCTCGTTCGCCCCGTGGGTCGGGGTGTCCGTCACAGGGTGAAGAATGGGGGCGTGACCCGAGCCTCCCTGGACAAGCAGCCGCACGAAGTCGCCGCCATGTTCGACGACGTAGCGGCCAAGTACGACCTCACCAACGACGTGCTCTCCCTCGGCCAGGCCCGCGCCTGGCGCCGGGCGGTGGCCGAGGCGGTCGCCGCCGGACCGGGGGACCTCGTACTCGACCTCGGGGCCGGCACCGGCACCTCCTCGCTGCCCTTCGCCGAGGCCGGGGCCAAGGTCGTCCCGTGCGACTTCTCGGTCGGCATGCTCACCGAGGGCAAGCGCCGCCACCCCGAGCTGCCGCTCACCGCCGGCGACGCCACCCGGCTGCCGTTCGCGGACGACACCTTCGACTCGGTGACGATCTCCTTCGCGCTGCGCAACGTCCAGGAGACGGACGCGGCGCTGCGCGAGATGCACCGGGTCACCAAGCCCGGCGGCAAGCTCGTGATCTGCGAGTTCTCCACGCCGACCTGGACGCCGTTCCGGACCGTCTACACCGAGTACCTGATGCGTGCGCTGCCGCCGGTCGCCACCGCCGTCAGCAGCAACCCGGACGCGTACGTCTACCTCGCCGAGTCCATCCGGGTCTGGCCGGACCAGCCCGCGCTGGCCTCCCGGATGCAGGAGAGCGGCTGGTCGAAGGTCGCCTGGCGGAACCTGACCGGCGGGATCGTCGCCCTGCACCGCGGGTACAAGTCCGCCTAGCGGGGCGGGGGCGGCCCACGGGGAGGGTAGCCGTGCCGTGCTGCCCCTCCGTCGGGGCGCGGGCGTCTCCGGCGGCGTGAGCGGAACTAGACTGCCGGAGACAAAAGCCGCCATCCCCCGCCGCAGCTCCAGGAGTGTGTCCACGTGTCCGAGACCGCAGTCGATCTGACGAAGCCGGACAGCACGGTCGAGAGCACCGCCGACGTCATCGTGGTCGGCGCGGGCCCGGCCGGCTCCACGACCGCGTACTACCTCGCGCAGGCCGGGCTGGACGTGCTGCTGCTGGAGAAGACCGCCTTCCCGCGCGAGAAGGTCTGCGGCGACGGCCTCACCCCGCGCGCCACCAAGCAGCTGGTGGACATGGGCATCGACGTCTCCACCGAGAACGGCTGGCTGCACAACAAGGGCCTGCGCATCATCGGCGGCGGCGTCCGGCTGGAGCTGGACTGGCCGGAGCTGGCCTCCTTCCCGGACTACGGCCTGGTCCGCAAGCGCGCGGACTTCGACGAGCTGCTGGCCCGTCAGGCCGAGAAGGCGGGCGCCCGACTGTACGAGCGCTGCAACGTCAGCGGGCCGGTGCTGGACGACCGCACGGGCCGGATCGTCGGGGTCACCGCCAAGCTCGGCGAGGAGAAGCGGCCGGTCGCCTTCCGGGCCCCGCTGGTGGTCGCCGCGGACGGCAACTCCACCCGGCTCTCGCTCGCCATGGGCCTGCACCGCCGCGAGGACCGCCCGATGGGCGTCGCCTACCGCACCTACTTCAACTCGCCGCGCCACGACGACGACTACCTGGAGTCCTGGCTGGAGCTGTGGGACACCCGTGGTGGCCAGCGCAAGCTGCTGCCCGGCTACGGCTGGGTCTTCGGCATGGGCGACGGCACCTCCAACGTCGGCCTCGGCATCCTCAACTCCTCGCCCGCGTTCGGCGAACTCGACTGGCGCGAGGTGCTCAAGGCCTGGTGCGCCGGCATGCCGGAGGAGTGGGGCTACACCCCCGAGAACATGACCGAACCGATCCGGGGCGCCGCGCTGCCGATGGCCTTCAACCGGCAGCCGCACTACACCCGCGGCCTGCTGCTCGTCGGCGACGCGGGCGGCATGGTCAACCCGTTCAACGGCGAGGGCATCGCCTACGCGATGGAATCCGGCCAGATCGCCGCCGGGGTCATCGTGCAGGCCCACGCCCGCCTGACCGACGGCGGCCGCGAGCGCGCCCTGCAGGCCTACCCGCGCATCCTCAAGGACGTGTACGGCGGCTACTACACCCTCGGCCGCGCCTTCGTGAAGATGATCGGCAACCCCAAGGTGATGCAGCTCGCCGCCCAGCACGGCCTGCCCCGGCCGCTGCTGATGCGCTTCACCCTCAAGCTGCTCGCCAACCTCACCGACCCGAAGGGCGGCGACGCGATGGACCGCATGATCAACGGGCTGGCCAAGGTCGCGCCCAACGCCTGACGGCGGGCTCGGGGCTTCGGGGCTCGTGGAGTTCGTGGGGATCGGCAGGGATTGGCAGGGATTGGCAGGTCTCGTCGGGATCGTCAGGTCTCGTTTGGCCTTGTTTCAGGCTTTCTCCTCCGCCGTCTCCTCGGACCCGTCGACCGGGCGCCGGGAGGCGGCGGAGCGCTGTTCTACGTAGGCCAGGCGCTCGGCGAACACCCGGGCCGCGTCGGGGGTGAGCGTCCGCAGGGCGACGAGGGCGCTGAAGACGACGTCGCAGAGCTCGTGCTGGACGTCCTCCCACGTGTGGGTGACGCCCTTGCGCGGGTTCTGACCCGTGGCGCCGATCACCGCCGCGCCGACCTCGCCGACCTCCTCGGAGAGCTTGAGGAGCCGCAGCAGGCGCTCCTCCTGCGGTGACTGTGTGCTCTGCTCGTCCAGCCATGCGACCAGGTGGTCGACGCTCTCCCAGATCCGGCTGTCCATGCGGTGCGGCTCCCTGCGGTGTCGTTGGTGCTGCCACCGTACGGGAGCGGCCACGGGGGGTGGGGCCGGGCGGGTCCGCCCGGCCCTCCCGCCGGTCGGCCGCTGGTCAGTGATCGCTGATCTTCACGTGGCGGATGTTCACGGGGAGGTCGGGGTAGCCGTCGCCGGGACCGTTCTGGTCGTCCTCGCCGGCGGCGGCGATCTTCTGCAGGACGTCCATGCCGGCCGTGACCCGGCCGAACGGGGTGTAGGCGGGGGAGAGCTTGGTGTCCTTCCAGACGATGAAGAACTGGCTGCCATTGGTATTCGGACCGGCGTTGGCCATGGCCACTGTGCCTGCGGGGTAGGTGGCGCCGGTCAGGTTCTCGTCCGGGAAGGAGTAGCCCGGACCACCACTGCCCGTCCCGGTCGGGTCGCCGCACTGCAGGACGTAGATCCGCTGGGTGGTGAGGCGGTGGCAGCGGCTGCGGTCGAAGTAGTCGTGCTCGGCGAGGAAACGGAACGAGAAGGTGGTGCAGGGTGCCTTGTCGGTCAGTGCTTGGAAGGTGATCGGGCCCTGGTTGGTCCGCAGGGTCGCGTGGTACGGGCGGGCGGCCTTCTGGGCGTCGAAGACCGGGATCCCCTTGAAGTTGTCGGCCGGGACGGCGGGCGTGTAGGTGCAGGCCGCACTCTGGGAGGGGGTGGCGCCGGAGGGCGCCGCGACGGCGGTGCCGGTGCTCGCCGCGAGCGGGAGGACAGTGGCGGCGGCGACCAGCGCCCAGTGCTTGCGCTTCACGTGACGGGCCTTCCGTGGGGTGGTGGACGGCGTGCTTGTCATGCAGGCATCATCCACGGCCGGGTGGGTCTCCGGTAGGGGTCGGGACGGCTGGGACTCCTTCGGCTGGGTGGTGGTCATGTGTAGTCAGCTGGGCTGTGGGACGGCTGACCGCTGGGCAGTGGCCACGGCCGTAGGTGTGGCCACGGCTACGGCCGCGACTACGGGTATGGCTGCGGCTACGGGGTGGGGGCGTTCGGTGCGGTGCCAGGTGCCGGGTCGGTCGGGGCGGAGCTGAACAACCCGGCACGGGCGGCCAGGGCGGCGGCGTCGGCGGCCCGCTCGGCGGTGCGGGCATCCAGTGGTTCGCCGGTGACGAACAGTCGGTAGTAGAGCGGGGCGGTGGCGGCCCTGATGACCTCGGCGCCGTCCGTCCCAGCTGGCAACTCGCCTCGGGTGACGGCTCGTTCGGCGATCTCGGCGGCCTGGCGGTGACGGGCCGCGAAGAACTCGCGAAGGGCTGCCGCGCCGGCGTCGGAACGCTGGGCGGCGGAGATCAGCGCGGTGGGTGTGGGGCTCTGCTCGGGGTCGGTGAAGACGTCGAACACCTCCTGGGTGATCCGGCGGAGGTCCGCCTGGAGATCTCCGGTGTCAGGCAATGGCCAGGGCTGGTCGGCCGAGGCGGACAGGGCGTCCGCGACGAGTCCGTCGACCCCGCCCCAGCGCCGGTAGAGGGTCGCCTTGTGGACGCCGGACCGGGCCGCGACCGCCTCGGCGGTGAGTCCGTCGTAGCCCTTCTCCGTGACCTCGGCGAGCGTGGCGGCGACCACGTCCGCGCGGACCCGGGCGCTTCGGCCGCCAGGGCGTGGGGTCGGCGTGCGGGGCTGCCAGGCGGGGTGGATGGGCTCACTCAAAGTCGACTCCAGTCGCATTAACGCTTGCTGCGGGGTGGGCGGTCGTGCCATGCTCATCGTAATGCGACGTGAGTCGCATTACGAGAGGAGCCTGTGTGACCGCCACCGCCATCCCCGACCCGACCGCTCTCCACCCGCTCGCCGGCCACGAGAGGGTGGTCCTGCTGCGCCCGCTCGTCACCGACCCGAGGATCGAAGTCGGTGAGTACACCTACTTCGACGACCCCGACGGAGCCACCCGCTTCGAGGAGCGCAACGTCCTCTACGCCTACGGCCCCGAACGGCTGGTGATCGGAAGGTACTGCGCGATCGCCACCGGCACCCGTTTCCTGATGGCCGGGGCCGCCCACCCGACCGTCGGTGTGTCCACCTTTCCTTTCACGATGTTCGGCGGCAGCTGGACGGAGCAGACCCTCGACATCGTCACCGGCCTTCCCAGCCGGGGCGACACCGTGGTCGGCAACGACGTCTGGTTCGGCTTCGGCGCCACCGTCCTGCCCGGTGTCCGAATCGGCGACGGAGCGATCATCGCGGCCGGTGCGATGATCACCGCTGACGTCGAGCCCTACACGATCGTCGGTGGCAACCCCGCCCGTCCGATCCGGCGCCGCTTCGACGACGCCGACATCGAACGCCTGCTCCGCGCCGCCTGGTGGGACTGGCCGGTCGAGCTGGTCACCGAGCACGTCCGCGCCATCATGTCCGGCACCCCAGCCGACATCGAGGCCATCGCCGACGCGAACGGCTTGATCGTCTCCTGACCCGTCGACACCAGACAGGGGCATTGATCATCGGCGGGCCGGTGCGCGAAGATGGCGCCCCCTTGCTCCATCCCTCACCCCGTCCGCCGCTGAGCCACACGCTCAGCTGCTGGGTCCGTCCGACGCCGTACGGTCCTCGCACCCGCCGGTTCCGTTCGCTCGGAGGGATCCTCTTCATGCGTGCCTCCCTGTCCTCATCCTCATCGGTCCTTCGTGATCTGCCGGTCCTGCTCGTGGCAGTGGTCTGGGGGTCGAGCTTCCTCGCCGTCCAACGGGTCGCCGAGCCCGGGACGGTCGTGGCGATGCTCGTGCTGCGCTTCGGACTGGTGCTGCCGCTGCTCGGGCTGGCCGCGTGGCGGGCCCTGCGGAAACTGACCCGCGCCGAGTGGCTCGGCGGCGCCGCACTGGGCCTCGTCCTCAGTGGAATCTTCCTACTGGAGACTTACGGCGCCGTGCACACCTCCGCCACCAACGCGGGGCTGATCATCAGCCTCGCCATGGTGCTCACCCCGCTCGGCGAGAGCGCCCTCAGCCGGACCGCGCCACCACGGGCCTTCCTCGCGGCCGCCGGGCTGGCTGTCCTCGGCGTCGCGCTGCTCACCGGCGACGGCGGGCTGCGCCCTCCGACGCTCGGTGACCTGCTCGTGCTGGGCGCTGCCCTCGTCCGCTCCGCGTACGTCCTCGCGATGGCCCGCACCCGGGCCGTTCGCGACACCGACATGCTCGCCGTGACCTGGGTCCAACTAGCCGTGGCCACCGTAGTGTTCGCAGTCGTCGCAGTCGCCGTTGGGCCCGCGGCGTGGACCGTCGCGCTCTCGTACGGAGCCGGCCAGTGGGCCTGGCTGCTCCACCTGTCCTTGTTCTGCACGCTCTTTGCCTTCTTCGTTCAGATGTGGGCCGTCCGGGCCACCTCGCCGTCCCGGGTGAGCCTGCTGCTCGGCACCGAACCCCTGTGGGCCGCGATCTTCGGCATCACCGTTGCCGGGAACCGGATGGGCCCGCTCGCCCTGCTCGGCGGAGCCCTGGTGCTGCTCGCGACCGAGTGGGGCCGGCGCACCGCCCCCGCGCCGCACCCGGCCAGGGGCGAGGACGGGATGGGCGCTGCGGCGGGTGCGAGGACCGGAGAGCAGACGCGCGAGCCGACGCCGGCATGATCCGTCGCCGCGCTCATCGGCGCCGCCACAGCGTCCGACGGGCGTAGTCGACCGTGACCGCGCCGAGCAGCGGGCCCCAGGCCACCAGGGGCAGGTAGGCGGCGGTCATCACGAGGCCGGCGACGCCGTGCGGCGCATCCGGCTCGGCCAGGTTGTGGGCCCAGCGGCCGAACAGCCCCTCCATGCCGACGACCGTGAGTATCGCCGAACCCAGCAGGGCCGGGACGATCGCCGCGAGCGGCTGGACCCGGCGTCCGCCGATCAACGGGATCCACCGGGGGGCCACCAGCCCCCAGGGCCGGACCAGGCCCAGGGTCAGGAAGGCCAGCGCCTCGGTCAGGGCGCTCAACGCCACGCAGTAGACCGTGCCCCAACCCGGCTGGTGAGCCTCGTACGCCGCGGCCGTTGCACCGGTGAAGCCGAGCGGGACGCCGAAGCCGAAGACGATCCGCCACACCCCAGAGGGAACGGTGCTCAGAGCGGCGGCCTTGGCGGCCAGCTGGGCCCAGCGCGGTGCGGGAGAGACGTTCGGGGCGGCGGGGGCGACCTTGTCCACCGCGCTTGCCGCCTCGGCCGGATGGGTTCGGCGGGTGGTGGCGGTGCGGGCGTTGATCACGAGCTTAGGCACGGTGGGCTCCTTTCGGCCCGGCTCCCTCGGCCGGTGCGATGACTCAAGACTGGAGTTCGGCCAGGGGCCCGCGGCAGTGTCGATCGGGCTGTTCCCGCTGCTCAACCGGCCTGGGAAATATGCCGATCGGCACAGGCGGACCCGCTGCGGCCCGTCGTAATGTGACGGCATTCGAAGAGCCAATGAGAGGCGGTGACGATGTCTCAGCTTCTGTCCCTGGTCGTCCCGGTCCTGCTGCTGCCGGCCTGGTTGCTCCGCAGGCGGTACGGACCGGCGGCGTTGACCACCGTGCTGGGGGCAGTGTCGGCGGCGATCTCGGTCACTGTCTGGTTCGCCGGCCGCTGGACGGAGGCGGAACGCTGGACCGGGCTGGTCGGTCTGGCCGAACTGGCCGCGCTGCTGCTTGCGGTGGTCCTCAGCCTGCGCGCCGAGGACGGCCCGCGATGTGCGGCGGCCGCCTGGACGGCGTGCGGGGCGGTCGCGCTCTGGCCGTCCCGGTTCGACGGGCCCGCCGACGCGCTCACGCTCTTCGGGTTCGGCTCGATGCTGTCCCTGCCGACGGTGCTGATCGGGCTCTACCTGCGCGGTCTGGACGAGGGCCGGGCCCGCGCGGTGGCCGAGGCCAGGCGGGCGCAGCGGATCGAACTGGCCCACGACCTCCACGACTTCGTGGCGCACGACGTCAGCGGCATGGTCGCGCAGGCCCAGGCCGGGGCGTATCTGGCCTCCGTCGACCCGGCGCGGTCGGCCGAGATGTTCGAGCGGATAGAGCAGGCGGGGCAGCGGGCCCTGGCCTCGCTGGACCGGACCGTGCAGCTGCTTCGCAGTGAAGAGGCCGGCGGCCGCGGTCCACAGCCTGGTCTCGCTGAACTGTCTCAGGTCGCAGAGCGGTTCGCGGCCGCCGGTGGCGCGGAGGTCCGACTGGAGCTGCCGGGCCAGCCGGTTCCGCGGGAGGTGGGCGGGACGGTCCACCGGATCGTCGTCGAGGCGCTGACCAACGTGCGACGGCACGCGCGAGGTGCCCGCCGGATCGACATCCGGGCCCACTGCGCCGGCGAGTGGCTGGAGCTGACCGTGACGAACGACGGCCGTACACCGGGTCCGGTCGCCCGCCCCCGCCGTGGCGGCGGCAGCGGATTGCCGGGGCTGGCGGCGCGAGTGGAGGCCCTGGGCGGCACGTTCGAGACGGGCGCGTACAAGCAGGAGGCCTGGCGCGTGGCGGCGAGGCTGCCGTTGACAAGGCGGGCGGAACCGGAGCGGCCGGAGACCCCGATGAGGACCAGGGCGGGTGCAGGGGAGAAGAGCAGATGAGCAGCAGCGCAGGACCGATTCGGGTCCTGGTCGCCGATGACCAGGCCGATGTCCGCAGCGCATTCCGGATGATCCTCGACGTCCAGCCGGACATGACGGTGGTGGCCGAGGCGGCGGACGGCGCCGCAGCGGTGGCAGAGGCGAAGAGGCTGCGGCCCCACGTGGTGCTCGCGGACATCCGGATGCCGAAGCTCGATGGTCTGGAGGTCACGCGACAGCTGGCCGGCGAGTGCAAGGTGATCGTGGTGACCACCTTCGACCTGGACGAGTACGTACACACGGCTTTGCGGCGTGGTGCGGCGGGCTTCCTGCTCAAGCGGTCCGGGCCGGTCCTGCTGATCGAGGCGATCCGGGCGGCGATGGCCGGGGACGCATTGATCAGCCCACAGATCACGGTCCGGCTGCTGCAGCACATGGCACTGCAGGGCTCCGGTCCGGCATCCGGGCCCGCGACCGGGGCAGGCGTGCCGGGCCCGTTGATAGCCGGCCCGGTGGAAGAACTGACCGAGAGGGAAAGGGAGATCGCTGAGCTGGTGGCCGACGGAGCGACCAACGCCGAAATCGGCGCCGGGCTCTTCATCTCACCGGGAACGGTGAAGAACCACCTCGCCAACATCCAGCGCAAGCTCGGCGCCCGCAACCGGGTGGGCGTCGCGTCCTGGGTGTGGGAACAGGCAGCCGGTAACCGGTAACCGGTGGCCTGGCCCGCAGGGCGGAAGCGAATCAGTGAGGGAGGCCCGCACGAAAGCGAGCCCCGGGAACGAGAGGGAGGCAGGACCGGAGGGGGAGACGGGCCCAGGGGATTGAGGGCCGCACCAGAAAGTTGGGCCTGCCCGAACCGGAGGCAGAGCCGCGGTAGCGGTAGCGGAGAGCGGCGGAGGAGGAGGGCAAGGACGAGGGCAGGCCCCCCAGGGGCCCGCAGGCTGCCGGAGCTGCGAGCGCGCAGCAGCTCCGCGCTGGGACCGGCCGGCCCAGCGCAGGCGACACCGGCAGCAGGTGGGCAAACCGGGCGCGGGCGCGGGCGCGGGCGGCGGGCGGCGGGCGGGTGGGGGTGGGGGGAGGGTAGATCCCGAGAGGAGACCCCACGACAACTTCGCGCGCTTGTGAACGAAGGGTCAAGCAAGCGTTCCTCCCCCCACCACCCCTCCGAGTGAGCCCCAATAACACGTCAACATGACGCCCGGAAATTTGCCACTGCCGACGCATAGTTGATATAGGAACCCACTCCTGACCAGCCGCTTCAAAGATAAATGCGACTGCTTGTGACCATTTGACTCCTTTGCGTCGACAACTCTGGTCATGTTCACATTCGCTACCATTCACATGGTGTCGTAGATCACAAAGATGGCGACGAACTGCGTGTCGCAGATCACAAGCGACCGGGCATAGGATGCGCTCGTTCCAGGCTTTGTGAACTGCCTCACATGGGGTGGATCTCGGGAACTGGAACGCGGGTTCACCACAGCGTGACCCGCCGGTTCCGATCTGCAGTCAAGGACGACTGGACGGAGGGAGCGGGGGCTATGAATGCCTACGCGCCGATCCTCGTACTCGGTGCCATCGCGGCGGCGTTCGCGGTCGGTTCCGTCGTGATGGCCTCACTCACCGGCCCCAAGCGCTACAACCGGGCCAAGTTGGAGGCGTACGAGTGCGGCATCGAGCCGACCCCGCAGCCCGTGGGCGGCGGTCGGTTCCCGATCAAGTACTACCTGACGGCGATGCTCTTCATCGTCTTCGACATCGAGATCGTCTTCCTCTACCCCTGGGCGGTGACCTTCGACGCCCTGGGGATCTTCGGATTGGTCGAGATGCTCCTGTTCATCGCCACCGTCTTCGTCGCCTACGCCTACGTCTGGCGCCGCGGCGGCCTGGAGTGGGACTGAACCCCCGGAGCGGGACCGCGCCCCGGAGCGGGACCGGGCCAGGGGTGGCGCCGCCACCCTTGTGAACGAGCGGACAAGCTCGAAACGGGCCGGACGTTCCCCCGGACTTCCCCCGGACGCTCCCCGGGCGCATCGCCGGACGTACCAGAGGACTTGAGGGCATTGAGAGGGATCTGATGGGAATCGAGGAGAAGCTGCCGAGCGGCTTTCTGCTCACGACCGTGGAGACGGCCGCCGGCTGGGTGCGCAAGGCGTCACTCTTCCCGGCCACCTTCGGTCTGGCCTGCTGCGCGATCGAGATGATGACCACCGGCGCCGGCCGCTACGACCTGGCCCGGTTCGGCATGGAGGTCTTCCGGGGCTCCCCCCGGCAGGCCGATCTCATGATCGTGGCGGGTCGCGTGAGTCAGAAGATGGCCCCGGTGCTGCGCCAGGTGTACGACCAGATGGCCAACCCGAAGTGGGTCATCTCGATGGGCGTCTGCGCCTCCTCCGGCGGGATGTTCAACAACTACGCGATCGTCCAGGGCGTCGACCACATCGTCCCGGTGGACATCTACCTGCCCGGTTGCCCGCCCCGCCCGGAGATGCTGATGGACGCCATCCTGAAGCTGCACGACAAGATCCAGCACGAGCCGCTGGGCGTGAACCGGCGCCGTGCCGAGGAGCTCGGCGAGGCCCTGGCCCTCAAGGCCACCCCGGTCAGCGAGATGCGGGGGCAGCTGCGATGAACGAGCAGGTACCCGAGACCCGCCGCGAGAAGCCGGTGCGCGAGATCCCGGTCGAGGTGGTCGGCCGCCGTCAGGGCATGTTCGGCACCCGGGGCAGCGGCGACACCTCCGGCTTCGGCGGCCTGGCAGCCCCGATCGTGCTGCCCGGCCCGAGTGAACGCCCGTACGGCGGCTGGTTCGACGAGGTGGCCGACGAGTTCGAGGGCGCCCTGGAGGAGCAGGGCCTGGACCCGGCCGAGGTGATCGAGAAGACCGTTGTCGACCGCGCCGAACTGACCTTCCACCTCGACCGCACCCACCTCCTGAAGGCCGTGCGCATCCTGCGCGACGACCCGGCGCTGCGCTTCGAACTGTGCCTGGGCGTCAGCGGAGTGCACTACCCCGGCGACAAGGGCCGCGAGCTGCACGCGGTCTACCACCTGCGCTCGATCACCCACGGCCGGCTGATCCGGCTGGAGGTCACCGCGCCGGACGCCGACCCGCGCATCCCCTCCGTGGTGAGCGTCTACCCGACCAACGACTGGCACGAGCGCGAGGCCTACGACTTCTTCGGCCTGGTCTTCGACGGCCACCCGGCGCTCACCCGGATCATGATGCCGGACGACTGGCTGGGCCACCCGCAGCGCAAGGACTACCCGCTCGGCGGCATCCCCGTCGAGTACAAGGGCGCCCAGATCCCGGCGCCCGACCAGCGGAGGTCGTACAGCTGATGAGTACTCAGCACTACGAGGAAGCAGACGCCCGCGAGACCACCGAGGGCCGGGTCTTCACCGTCACCGGCGGCGACTGGGGCGAGGTGGTCGAGGCGGTCGGCCGGGCCGACGACGAACGCATCATCGTCAACATGGGCCCCCAGCACCCGTCCACCCACGGCGTGCTGCGGCTGATCCTGGAGATCGACGGCGAGACGGTGAAGGAGGCCCGCTGCGGCATCGGCTACCTCCACACCGGCATCGAGAAGAACATGGAGTTCCGCAGCTGGGTCCAGGGCACCACCTTCGTGACCCGCATGGACTACCTGACCCCGCTGTTCAACGAGACCGCCTACTGCCTGGCGGTCGAGAAGCTGCTCGGCATCACCGACGACGTCCCGGAGCGGGCCAGTGTCATCCGCGTGATGATGATGGAGCTCAACCGGATCGCCTCGCACCTGGTCTGCCTGGCCACCGGCGGCATGGAGATCGGCTCCACCACCCTGATGATCTACGGCTTCCGGGACCGCGAACTGATCCTGGACGTCTTCGAGCTGGTCACCGGCCTGCGCATGAACCACGCGTACGTGCGCCCCGGCGGCCTCGCCCAGGACCTGCCCCCGGGCGCGGTGGACCAGATCCGGGAGGCGGTCCGCACCTTCCGCTCCCGGATGCACGAGTACGACAAGCTCGCCACCGCCAACCCGGTGTTCAAGGCCCGTCTGGTCGACGTCGGTTTCCTGGACCTGGCCGGCTGCCTGGCCCTCGGCGCCACCGGCCCGATCCTGCGCGCCACCGGACTGCCGCACGACCTGCGCAGGACCGACCCGTACTGCGGCTACCAGGACTACGACTTCGAGGTCGCCACCGCGGACAGCGCCGACTCCTACGGCCGCTTCCTGATCCGCCTGGAGGAGATGAAGCAGTCACTGCGGATCGTCGAGCAGTGCCTGGACCGACTGCGCCCGGGCCCGGTCATGGTGGCCGACAAGAAGATCGCCTGGCCCGCCCAGCTGGCCGTCGGGCCGGACGGCCTGGGCAACTCGCTCGATCACATCCGCAAGATCATGGGCACCTCGATGGAGGCCCTGATCCACCACTTCAAGCTGGTCACCGAGGGCTTCAGGGTCCCGGTCGGCCAGGCGTACGCGGCGGTCGAGTCGCCCAAGGGCGAGCTGGGCGTGCACGTGGTCAGCGACGGCGGGACGCGCCCGTACCGGGTCCACTTCCGGGATCCGTCGTTCACCAATCTGCAGTCGATGGCGGCGATGTGCGAGGGCGGCCAGGTGGCCGACGTGATCGTCGCGGTGGCCGGGATCGACCCGGTGATGGGAGGCGTGGACCGGTGACCAACGTCGAACTCGGACTGCCGGCGCTGCCGGCCCCGCCCTACCCCGAGGAGGTGCGCACCCGGCTGGCCGCCGACGCCGCCGAGCTGATCGGCCGCTACCCCCAGGCCCGTTCGGCACTGCTGCCGCTGCTGCACCTGGTGCAGGCCGAGGAGGGCTTCGTCAGCCCGACCGGCATCCGGTTCTGCGCCGAGCAGTTGGACCTCACCACCGCCGAGGTCACCGCCGTCGCCACCTTCTACACGATGTACCGGCGGCGCCCGGCCGGGAAGTACCACGTCGGGGTCTGCACCAACACCCTGTGCGCGGTGCTCGGCGGCGACCAGATCTTCGCCGAGCTCCAGCAGCACCTGGGGATCGGCAACAACGAGACCACCGAGGACGGCGGGATCTCGATCGAGCACATCGAGTGCAACGCCGCCTGCGACTACGCCCCCGTGGTGATGGTCAACTGGGAGTTCTTCGACGACCAGACCCCGGAGAGCGCCCGGCGGCTGGTGGACGACCTGCGGGCCGGCCGCGAGGTGCGGCCCACCCGTGGCGCCCGGCTGTGCGGCTTCAAGGAGACCGCCCGGATCCTGGCCGGCTTCCCCGACGAGCGCCCCGGCGCCAACGACGAGTCCGGCGCCGGCGGCGCCCCCTCGCTGGCAGGCCTGCGCCTGGCCCGCGGCGAGGCCCTGCCCGGCACCCCGGGCGCCAAGGTCGTCTCCCCCCGTCACGAGGAGCCCCACCACGGGGAGCCCCGTCACGAGGAGCCGGGCCAAGAAGGCAAGGCCGACGGCCAGGAAGGGACCGAAGCGTGATGACCTCCGCCGAGCCGGCCGAGAAGCTGCTCACCCCCGTCCTGTCCGACCCCTGGGACGACAACCGCCCCTGGACCCTCGCCACCTACCGCCGCCACCACGGCTACGAGGGCCTCAGGGCGGCCCTCGCCATGCCCCCGGACGACGTGATCGCCCTGGTCAAGGACTCCGGTCTGCGCGGCCGCGGCGGCGCCGGCTTCCCCACCGGGATGAAGTGGCAGTTCATCCCGCAGAACGACGGCAAGCCGCACTACCTGGTGGTCAACGCCGACGAGTCCGAGCCGGGCACCTGCAAGGACATCCCGCTGCTGTTCGCCAACCCGCACTCGCTGATCGAGGGCATGGTGATCGCCTCCTACGCGATCCGCTGTGGCCACGCCTTCGTCTACCTGCGCGGCGAGGTCGTCCCGGTGCTGCGCCGCCTGCACGCGGCCGTCGCCGAGGCGTACGGGGCGGGGCTGCTGGGCCGGAACATCCTCGGCTCCGGCGTGGACCTCGACATCACTGTGCACGCCGGCGCCGGTGCGTACATCTGCGGCGAGGAGACGGCGCTGCTGGACTCGCTGGAGGGCCGGCGCGGCCAGCCGCGGCTGCGGCCGCCGTTCCCGGCGATCGCCGGCCTGTACGCCTGCCCGACGGTGGTCAACAACGTCGAGTCGATCGCCTCGGTGCCGGCGATCCTGGCCCGTGGCAAGGAGTGGTTCAAGGGCCTGGGCACCGAGAAGTCCCCCGGCTTCACGCTGTACTCGCTCTCCGGGCACGTCACCAACCCGGGCCAGTACGAGGCGCCGCTCGGCATCACCCTGCGCCAGCTGCTGGAGCTCAGCGGCGGCGTCCGGGCCGGCCACCGCCTGAAGTTCTGGACCCCGGGCGGCTCCTCCACCCCGATGTTCACCGACGAGCACCTCGACGTCCCGCTGGACTACGAGGGCGTCGGCGCGGCCGGTTCGATGCTCGGCACCAAGGCGCTGCAGGTCTTCGACGAGACCACCTGCGTGGTGCGGGCGGTCACCCGCTGGACCGAGTTCTACGCCCACGAGTCCTGCGGCAAGTGCACCCCCTGCCGGGAGGGCACCTACTGGCTGGTCCAGCTGCTGAAGCGGATCGAGGCGGGCGGGGGCGTCGAGGGGGACCTGGAGAAGCTCCTCGACATCGCCGACAACGTCAACGGCAAGTCCTTCTGCGCGCTGGGCGACGGTGCGGCCAGCCCGATCGTCTCCTCGCTCAAGCACTTCCGGGCCGAGTACGAGCAGCACCTGGCCGAGCGCCGCTGCCCGTTCGACCCGGCCGCCTCCACCGTCTGGGCCGACGGCCCCCGCCCCGGCCACCAGCCCGCCACCGAAAGGGAGGTGCACGCGTGACGATCACTGAGCCAACGGCCTCCAAGAACGACGACACCGCGGTCGAACTGGTCACGCTCACCATCGACGGCGTCGAAGTGAAGGTTCCCAAGGGCACCCTGGTGATCCGGGCCGCCGAGACCATCGGCACCCAGATCCCGCGCTTCTGCGACCACCCGCTGCTGGATCCGGCCGGTGCCTGCCGGCAGTGCATCGTGGAGATCGAGGGCCAGCGCAAGCCGGTGGCCTCCTGCACCATCCCGGTCGCCGAGGGCATGGTGGTGCGCACCCAGCTGAGTTCGCCGGTGGCCGAGAAGGCGCAGCGCGGCGTGATGGAGCTGCTGCTGATCAACCACCCGCTGGACTGCCCGGTCTGTGACAAGGGCGGCGAGTGCCCGCTGCAGAACCAGGCGATGTCCACGGGCGACGCGGACTCCCGCTTCGAGGGCATGAAGCGCACCTACGAGAAGCCGGTGCCGATCAGCAGCCAGGTGCTGCTGGACCGGGAGCGCTGCGTGCTGTGCGCGCGTTGCACCCGGTTCTCGCAGCAGATCGCCGGGGACCCGTTCATCGACCTGGTGGAGCGCGGGGCGCTGCAACAGGTCGGCACGGGGGAGGGGGACGACTTCGCGTCGTACTTCTCCGGGAACACCATCCAGATCTGCCCGGTGGGCGCGCTGACCTCGACGGCTTATCGTTTCCGCTCGCGCCCGTTCGACCTGACCTCCTCGCCGAGCGTGTGCGAGCACTGTGCGTCGGGCTGTGCCCAGCGCACCGACCACCGGCGGGGCAAGGTGCTGCGCCGGCTGGCGGGCGATGACCCGGCGGTGAACGAGGAGTGGAACTGCGACAAGGGCCGGTTCGCTTTCCGCTACGCCCAGCAGCGCGACCGGCTGACGACCCCGCTGGTGCGGGTGGACGGCGAGCTGGTGCCGGCGTCCTGGCCGGAGGCGCTGGCCCGGGCGGCGGAGGGGCTGGGCGGGGCCCGTACGGGTGTGCTGGCGGGCGGCCGGGTGACGGTGGAGGACGCGTACGCGTACGCGAAGTTCGCCCGGGTGGTGCTGGGCACCAACGACGTGGACTTCCGGGCCCGCCCGCACAGCGGTGAGGAGGCGGACTTCCTGGCCGCGGCGGTCGCCGGGTGCGGGGTGGACGTGGACGGCACCGGCGTGGACTACGAGCGGCTGGAGCAGGCGCCGGCGGTGCTGCTGGCGGGTTTCGAGCCGGAGGAGGAGTCGCCGATCGTCTTCCTGCGGCTGCGGAAGGCGAGCCGGGCGAAGGGCCTGAGGGTCTTCTCGGTGGCGGCCTTCGCCTCCCGGGGCCTGGCGAAGCTGCGGGGTGCGCTGCTGCCGGCGGCTCCGGGCACCGAGCCGGAGTGGTTGGCGGCGCTGGCCGCGGACGAGCCGTTGAACGACGACGCGGGCCGGGCGGCGGAGCTGCTGCGCCGGCCGGGTGCGGTGATCCTGGCGGGTGAGCGGCTGGCGGCGGTGCCGGGTGCGCTGACGGCGGTGCTGCGGCTGGCGCACGCGACCGGGGCCGAGCTGGCCTGGGTGCCGCGCCGGGCGGGCGAACGCGGCGCGGTGGAGGCGGGTGCGCTGCCGGGCCTGCTGCCGGGTGGCCGTCCGGTGGCCGCGGCGGCGGCGCGGGCGGAGGCGGCCGAGGTCTGGGGGGCGGAACTGCCGTCGCGCCCGGGCCGGGACACCGGCCAGATCCTGACCGCGGCCGTGCGGGGCGACCTGGACGCGCTGCTGGTCGGCGGGGTGGATCCGGACGACCTGCCGGATCCGGCTCTGGCCGGGGAGGCGTTGGCGGCGGCGTTCGTGGTGTCGCTGGAGCTGCGCCCGTCGGCGGTGACCGAGCGCGCCGACGTGGTGCTGCCGGTCGCGGCGGTGGCGGAGAAGGCGGGCACCTTCCTGGACTGGGAGGGCCGGGTGCGGATGTTCGAGGCCGCGCTCAAGCCGGACCAGCAGATGGGCCGTCACCTCCAGTCGGACCTGCGGGTGCTGGCGATGCTGGCGGAGGCGCTGGGCAAGCGCCTGGGCCTGGCGGACGTGCGGGCGGCCCGGCTGGAGTTGGACCGCTTCGAGCCGTGGCGCGGTGACCGCGCGGCCGCTCCGGCGGCGCACCCGGGCGTGCTGCCGCGGCCGGCCACCGGCCAGGCGGTGCTGGCGGGTTGGCGCCTGCTGCTGGACGAGGGCTCGCTGCAGCAGGGCGATCCGCACCTGGCGGGCACCCGGCACCGGGCGGTGGCCCGGGTGTCGGCGGCCACCGCGAAGGAGGCCGGCGCCGAGGCGGCAGGGGCGCTGCGGCTGACCGGCCCGGCCGGTTCGCTGGTCCTGCCGCTGGAGGTCACCGAGTCCGTCCCGGATCGCACGGTCTGGATCCCGCTCAACTCCACGCCGGGGGGCGCCCACCGCGCGCTCGGCACCACCGTCGGCCACCTGGTGACGATCGCCGCGGCCGAACTCGCGCCGGTCGCCACCGCCGAGGAGGCCGACGACGCCAAGGGCGTCGGGGACGCGCAGGGCGCCGGCGACGCCAAGGGCGCCGAGGACGTCGAGGACGTCGTGGGCGAGGCCCGGGAAGGGGAGGTCCGATGACGACTCCGCAGCCGTACGAGACGCTCCACTTCTTCGGCCAGGACCCGTGGTGGCTGGTGCTGTTGAAGGCCGTGTTCTGCTTCGCGTTCCTGGTGCTGACGGTGCTGGTCGCGATCGTCTGGGAGCGCAAGGTGGTGGCCTGGATGCAGTTGCGCATCGGGCCGAACCGGCACGGGCCGTGGGGCCTGCTGCAGTCGCTGGCGGACGGCGTGAAGCTGGCACTGAAGGAAGACCTGGTGGTCAAGGGCTCGGACAAGGTGGTCTACGTCCTGGCCCCGATCGTCTGCGCCATCCCGGCGTTCATGGCCTTCGCGGTGATCCCGTTCGGTCCGGCCGGTGACGAGGTGTCGATCTTCGGCACGCGGACGCCGCTGCAGCTGACCGACTTCCCGGTGGCGCTGCTGTACGTCCTGGCGACGGCCTCGGTGGGCATCTACGGGATCGTGCTGGCGGGCTGGTCCTCCGGTTCGACGTACCCGCTGCTGGGCGGGTTGCGCTCCTCGGCACAGATGATCAGCTACGAGATCGCGATGGGTCTGTCCTTCGCGGCGGTGTTCATCTACTCGGGTTCGATGTCGACCTCGGAGATCGTGGCGCACCAGCAGACGACCTGGTTCGCGGCGCTGCTGCCGGTGTCGTTCATCGTCTACGTCATCGCGATGGTGGGCGAGACCAACCGGGCGCCGTTCGACCTGCCGGAGGCCGAGGGCGAGCTGGTGGGCGGTTTCAACACCGAGTACTCCTCGCTGAAGTTCGCGATGTTCATGCTGGCCGAGTACGTCAACATGGTGACGGTCTCGGCGGTGGCCTCGACCCTGTTCCTGGGCGGCTGGCGGGCCCCGTGGCCGGTGTCGACCTTCTGGGAGGGCGCCAACCACGGCTGGTGGCCGATGCTCTGGATCATGCTGAAGATCCAGCTGCTGCTGTTCTTCTTCATCTGGCTGCGCGGCACGCTGCCCCGGTTCCGCTACGACCAGTTCATGAAGCTGGGCTGGAAGGTGCTGATCCCGGTCTCGCTGGTGTGGCTGGTGCTGCTCGCGAGCGTGCGGGCGCTGCGCAACGAGGGGTACGGCTTCGGTCAGGTGGTGCTGTGGGTGGGCGCGCCGGTCGGCGCGGTCCTGCTGGTGGCGCTGGTGCGGGACTTCCTGAGGAAGCAGCCCGAGGAGGCCGCGGCGGCCGAGAACGGGCCGGCCGCGGGCGGGTTCGACCCGATGGCGGGCGGGTACCCGGTGCCGCCGCTGCCCGGCCAGGTGCTCCCGCCGGTGCCGCGCCGCCCCAGCCGCGCCCCGAAGCAACTCCAGGACGCCCTCAACGGGGCCGACCATTCCGAAGGGAGCTGATCCGCGATGTCGTCCGACCAGACGGGCCGGCCCGAGCGGGCCGACCGGCCGTCGATCCTCGGCCCGGCCGCCGGTTTCGGCGTGACCTTCAAGGCCATGTTCAAGAAGCGGCTCACCGAGCAGTACCCGGAGCAGAAGAAGCCCACCGCGCCGCGCTTCCACGGCCGCCACCAGCTGAACCGGCATCCGGACGGCCTGGAGAAGTGCGTGGGCTGCGAGTTGTGCGCGTGGGCCTGCCCGGCCGACGCGATCTACGTGGAGGGCGCGGACAACCGGGACGAGGAACGCTACTCGCCGGGTGAGCGCTACGGCGCGGTCTACCAGATCAACTACGCCCGCTGCATCCTGTGCGGGCTGTGCATCGAGGCCTGCCCGACCAGGGCGCTGACCATGACCAACGAGTACGAGCTGGCGGACTCCTCCCGCAAGGACCTGATCTTCACCAAGGAGCAGCTGCTGGTGGGCCTGTCCGAGGGGATGGTCGACACCCCGCACGCGATCCACCCGGGCACCGACGAAGGCGCCTACTACCGGGGCGAGGTCACCGCGGCGGCGCCGGGGACGGTCCAGCAGGAGCGCACCGACCGGGAGAAGGAGGTGCGGCCGTGATCGCACATCTGGCGGCGGCGAGCGGGACGACCTCCACGGGTGAGGCCGTCCAGTTCTGGGTGCTCGCGGTGATCGCGGTCGGCGGCGCACTGGGCATGCTGCTGATGCGCAAGGCCGTGCACAGCGCGCTGTGCCTGGCGGCCACCATGCTGGCGCTGGCGGTCTGTTACATGGCCCAGGGCGCGGTGTTCCTGGGTGTGGTGCAGATCGTGGTCTACACCGGCGCGATCATGATGCTGTTCCTGTTCGTGGTGATGCTGGTCGGCGTGACCAGCGAGGACACGCTGAAGGAGCAGCTGAAGGGCCAGCGGTTCGCGGCGGTGCTGTGCGGGCTGGGCTTCGGCGTGCTGCTGATCGCGGGGATCGCCAGCGCGAAGCTGGACCACTTCACCGGGCTGGCCGAGGCGAACGCCGAGGGCAACGTGCCGGGCCTGGCCCGGCTGATCTTCACCCGGTACGTGTGGGCCTTCGAGGTCACCGGCGCGCTGCTGATCACCGCGGCGATCGGCGCGATGGTGCTGACCCACCGCGAGCACGTGAAGGCGCCGAAGACCCAGCGCGAGCTGGCGGAGCAGCGGGTCAGGGACAACATCCAGGTGCCGCCGCTGCCGGCGCCGGGCGTGTACGCGCGGCACAACGCGGTGGACGTCCCGGGGCTGCTGCCGGACGGCACGGTCGCCGAGGACTCGGTGATGGCGACGCTGCGCGAGCGCGGCCAGGTGCGGGACGTCAGTCAGGCGATGCTCCGGCGGATGGCGGAGCTGGAGAACAGCACGGCGGACTGGCTGGGCCGCCCGCCCTCGGAGCGGCCCGCGGTGGCCGGTCCGCGCAAGTCCCTGGAACCGGTGCCCAACCACGAGACCGGCGAGGAGGACGCGCAGTGAATCCGGTCAACTACCTGTACCTGTCGGCCCTGCTGTTCACCATCGGGGCGTCCGGGGTGCTGATCCGGCGCAACGCGATCGTGCTGTTCATGTGCGTCGAGCTGATGCTGAACGCCTCGAACCTGGCGCTGGTCACGTTCTCCCGGCTGCACGGGTTCCTGGACGGCCAGGTCATCGCCTTCTTCACGATGGTGGTCGCGGCGGCCGAGGTCGTGGTCGGCCTCGCCATCATCGTCTCCATCTTCCGGACCAGGCACTCCGCTTCGGTCGACGACAGCAACCTGATGAAGCTGTAGGCGGAGGGCCTTCGGTGAACTCTCTCATTCCGCTGCTGGTGGCGGCCCCGCTGGCCGGCGCCGCCCTGCTGTTGCTCGGCGGCCGGGCACTCGACCGGTTCGGCCACTGGTTGGCCACCGGGCTCGCCGCGCTCTCGTTCGGCTTCGGCCTGGCGCTGTTCTCGGACATGCTCGGCCGTGACGCCGCGCACCGGTCGGTGACGGAGCACCTGTTCAGCTGGGTGCAGGTGAACGCCTTCCAGGCGGACGTCTCGTTCCGGCTTGACCAGTTGTCGATGACCTTCGTGCTGCTGATCACCGGGGTGGGCACGCTGATCCACCTGTACTCGGTGGGCTACATGGCGCACGACGAGCGCCGACGCCGCTTCTTCGCGTACCTGAACCTGTTCCTGGCCGCCATGCTGCTGCTGGTGCTGGCGGACAACTACCTGCTGCTGTACTTCGGTTGGGAGGGCGTGGGTCTGGCCTCGTACCTGCTGATCGGCTTCTGGCAGCACAAGCCGAGCGCGGCGACGGCGGCGAAGAAGGCCTTCATCGTCAACCGGGTCGGCGACATGGGCCTGTCGATCGCGATCATGGTGATGTTCGCGGAGTTCGGCTCCTTCGCCTTCACCCCGGTCTTCGGTGCGGCGCACGGGGCGAGCGAGGGCACGCTGACGGCGATCGGCCTGCTGCTGCTGCTGGCGGCCTGCGGCAAGTCGGCGCAGGTGCCGCTGCAGTCCTGGCTCGGGGACGCGATGGAGGGCCCGACCCCGGTCTCGGCCCTGATCCACGCGGCCACCATGGTGACCGCGGGCGTCTACCTGATCACCCGCTCCTCGGTGATCTTCAACCTGGCGCCGGACGCCCAGACCGCCGTGGTGGTGGTCGGCGCGGTCACGCTGCTGTTCGGTGCGATCGTCGGTTGCGCCAAGGACGACATCAAGAAGGCGCTGGCCGGCTCGACCATGTCGCAGATCGGCTACATGGTGCTGGCGGCCGGCCTGGGCCCGATCGGCTACGTCTTCGCGATCATGCACCTGGTGACCCACGGCTTCTTCAAGGCCGGGCTGTTCCTCGGCGCGGGGTCGGTCATGCACGGCATGGACGACGAGGTGAACATGCGTCACTACGGCGGCCTGCGCAAGCACATGCCCTGGACGTTCGCCACCTTCGGACTCGGCTACCTCGCCATCATCGGCTTCCCGGGCCTGTCCGGCTTCTTCTCCAAGGACCGGATCATCGAGGCGGCCTTCGCCAAGGGCGGCACCGAGGGCTGGATCCTCGGCCTGTGCGCGCTGGTGGGTGCGGCGATCACCGCGTTCTACATGACCCGGGTGATGCTGCTGACCTTCTTCGGCGAGAAGCGCTGGCAGCCGGACGCCGAGGGCAACCCGCCGCACCCGCACGAGGCGCCGAGGACCATGGTCATCCCGATGGTGCTGCTGGCGTTCGGCTCGGTCTTCGCGGGCGCGCTGTTCGACGTCAACGACTCCTTCCTGAAGTGGCTGGAGCCGGTCACCGGACACAGCGAGGGCGACTCGCCGCTCAGCTCGTGGACCGTCACCGGGCTGACCACGGTCTGCATGCTGGCCGGCCTGGGCGTCGCGTACGCGATGTACGGCCGCTCTCCCGTCCCGGTGGTGCCGCCGGTCGGCTCCCCGCTCACCCGGGCCGCCCGCCGCGACCTGCTCCAGGACGACTTCAACCACGCCGTGCTGGTGCGGCCGGGCTCGGCGCTCACCGCGACCCTGGTCTTCTTCGACAGCCGCGGCCTGGACGGTTTCGTCAACGGCCTGGCCGCGGTCATCGGGGGCCTGTCCGGCCGGCTGCGGCGGGTCCAGAACGGCTTCGTCCGCTCGTACGCGCTCTCCATGTTCGGCGGCACGCTGGTGCTGGTCGCCTCGACTCTCCTGATGAGGTCCGTGTGATGACTCGTCCTGAAACCTGTCGGGAGGTCAGGCCGTGAGTGTGCTGCTGACCACCACCTGCGCCGTCCCGGCGGCCGGTGCGGTGCTGACCGCCGCCCTGCCCGCCGGGGCGACCGAGGCCCGGCGCCGCACCACCAAGACCGTCGCGCTGGCCGTCTCGGCCGTCACCCTGGCGCTGGCCGCCGTGGTGGCGCTGCGGTTCGACCCGCACGGCGCCCGTTACCAGCTGACCGAGTCGTACAGCTGGATCCGTTCCTTCGGCATCACCTTCTCGCTCGGCGTGGACGGCATCGGCGCGGTGCTCGCCCTGCTCACGGCCGTCCTGGTGCCGATGGTGATGCTGGCCTCCTGGCACGACGCCGACCCGGGGCCCGCCGCGCCGGACGGCACCTTGGACCCCGACACCTTCGAACGGCGCCGCCGCACCCAGGGCTTCTTCGCCCTGATCCTGGCGGTGGAGGCGATGGTGATCGTCTCCTTCTACGCCACCGACGTCTTCCTGTTCTACGTGTTCTTCGAAGCCATGCTGATCCCGATGTACTTCCTGATCGGCGGCTTCGGCGACCGGGCGGGCGGCCCGGAGTCGGCCCGGCAGCGCTCCTACGCGGCCGTCAAGTTCCTGCTGTACAACCTGCTCGGCGGCCTGGTGATGCTGGCCGCCGTGATCGGCCTGTACGTGCTCGCCCAGGACCAGGGCTTCGGCACCTTCGACCTGCCGACCCTGACCGACGCGATCGCCGACGGCAGCCTGAAGCTGTCCGGCACCGCCCAGAACGCGCTGTTCCTCGGGTTCTTCTTCGCCTTCGCGGTGAAGGCCCCGCTGTGGCCGCTGCACACCTGGCTGCCGAACGCGATGGGCGAAGCCACGGCCGGCACCGCCGTGCTGATCACCGCCGTGGTGGACAAGGTCGGCACCTTCGCGATGCTGCGCTTCTGCCTCGGGCTGTTCCCGGACGCCTCGAAGACCTTCGCTCCGGCGATCCTGGTGCTGTCGCTGATCGGGATCGTCTACGGCGCGCTGCTGGCGATCGGCCAGAAGGACATCAAGCGGCTGGTCGCCTACGCCTCGATCTCGCACTTCGGCTTCATCATCATGGGCATCTTCGCCATGACCAGCCAGGGCCAGAGCGGCGCGACCCTCTACATGGTCAACCACGGTCTGTCCACCGCCGCGTGGATGCTGGTGGCGGGCTTCCTGATCTCCCGCCGCGGCTCGCGGCTGATCGCCGACTACGGCGGGGTGCAGAAGATCGCCCCGGTCCTCGCCGGGACGTTCCTGATCGGCAGCCTGGCGACCCTGTCGCTGCCGGGGCTGGCCCCCTTCGTCAGCGAGTTCCTGGTGCTGGTGGGCACCTTCACCCGCTACCCGGCGATCGGCGTCATCGCCACCGTCGGCATCGTGCTGGCCGCGCTGTACGCGCTGCTGCTGTACCAGCGCACCATGACCGGCCCGGTGAAGGAGGGCGTGAGGTCGATGTCCGACCTCAAGGTCCGCGAACTGGCCGTGGTGGCGCCGTTGGTGGCGCTGACGATCCTGCTCGGCGTCTACCCCAAGCCGCTCACCGACCTGGTGAACCCCTCGGTGGACGCGACGCTCTCGCAGGTCCACCGGACCGACCCGGCGCCGGCCCACCCGGTCGCCGCCACCTCAGGAGGTGAGCAGAAGTGAGTGCCAGCGCAGTGCTCGCCGCCGCCGGCGGCAACACCCCGAGCATCCCCGCACCGCACATCGAGTACGGCCAACTCTCCCCGATGCTGGTGGTGTTCGGCGCCGCCGTGGTCGGCGTCCTGGTCGAGGCCTTCGTCCCCCGACGGCTGCGGCACTGGACCCAGGTCTCGCTCGCCCTGGTCGCGCTGGTCGGCGCCTTCGTCGCCGTGGTGGTGCTGGCCGCGCAGGGCCACGGCGCCCCCCGGATCGACCTGCTGGCCATGGAGTCGGTCGCGCTGGACGGCCCGGCGCTGTTCCTCCAGGGCGTGATCCTGCTGGTCGCGGCCGTCACGGTGCTCACCTACGCCGAGCGGAAGCTGGAGCCGAAGGCCGGCGGCGCGCCCGCCGACGCCTTCGCCGCCCAGGCGGCCGCCACCCCGGGCGGGGAGCAGGAGCGGGCCGCGGTCCGGGCCGGCTTCACCACCACCGAGGTGTTCCCGCTGACCATGTTCGCGGTCGGCGGCATGCTGCTCTTCCCGGCCGCCAACGACCTGCTGACCATGTTCGTGGCGCTGGAGGTCTTCTCCCTCCCGCTGTACCTGCTCTGCGCACTGGCCCGGCGCCGCCGGCTGCTCTCCCAGGAGGCGGCGGTCAAGTACTTCCTGCTCGGCGCCTTCGCCTCGGCGTTCTTCCTGTTCGGCACGGCGCTGCTGTACGGCTACGCCGGCAGCGTGAAGCTCGGCGACATCGCGGACATCATCTCCGGCAAGACGTCGACCACCGTGGCGCAGCTGAGCAGCACCCGGAGCGACGTGCTGCTGCTGACGGGCCTGGCGATGCTGGCGGTGGGCCTGCTGTTCAAGGTCGGCGCCGTGCCGTTCCACTCCTGGACCCCGGACGTCTACCAGGGCGCGCCGACCCCGGTGACCGGTTTCATGGCCTCGGCCACCAAGGTCGCGGCCTTCGGGGCGTTCCTGCGGCTGTTCTACGTGGCCTTCCCCGGGCTGCGGCTGGACTGGCGGCCGGTGCTGTGGGGCGTAGCGATCCTGACCATGGTGGTGGGCGCGGTGCTGGCGGTGACCCAGCAGGACGTCAAGCGGCTGCTGGCGTACTCCTCGATCGCGCACGCCGGGTTCATCATGACCGGCGTGATCGCCGTCAACAAGCAGGGCCTGTCCTCGGTGCTGTTCTACCTGGCGGCGTACTCCTTCGTGACGCTGGGCGCCTTCGCCGTGGTCACCCTGGTGCGCGACTCCAAGGGCGAGGCGACCCACCTGTCCAGCTGGGCGGGGCTGGGGCGGCGCTCGCCGCTGGTGGCGGCGGTGTTCGCGCTGTTCCTGCTGGCCTTCGCCGGGATTCCGCTGACCTCCGGTTTCACCGGGAAGTTCGCGGTGTTCCAGGCGGCCGCGGCCGGCGGGGCCACGCCGCTGGTGATCGTCGGTGTGCTGAGCTCGGCGGTGGCCGCGTTCTTCTACATCCGGGTGATCGTGCTGATGTTCTTCTCCGACCCGCAGCCGGGCGGTCCGACGGTGGCGATCCCGAGCGCTTTCACGGCGACCGCGATCGGGGTGGGGGTGCTGGTCACGCTGGGCCTGGGCCTGCTGCCGCAGTACTTCCTGGACCTCGCCTCCAAGGCCTCGCTGTTCGCGTACTGACCGTCACGGCCGGTTTGCTGGAGATCGGTCCGGATGTCCGGGCCGATCTCCAGCCTTTGTTTCCAGACGAATTCGCCCCCACCGCCGCTTCGCCCGCGAAGCGCCCCTGACCAGGCCTTCCGGCTCGGGCATGACGGGATCCGCACGCCCGTGCAGTGATCCACTCACGACCGGATACCCTGCCTGTATGGCCAGCGGCGGCACTCAGGGACCAGGCCGCTAGATCGACCAGGGACAGAGGAGTGGTCTTCGTGACCGTCGTGGGACCCTTCGGGCTCAGCGTGCAGGACCGCGACCTGACCCGGGACGTCCAGATCGGACTGGACGCGGTGGAGGCGGCGCTCTCCGAGGCCGTCAAGTGCGACGTCCCCTTCATCACCGTCACCGCCAGCCACCTGCTGGAGGCCGGCGGCAAGCGCTTCCGCCCGCTGCTCCTGCTGCTGGCCGCCCAGTTCGGCGACCCGGGCGCGCCCGGCGTGGTGCCGGCCGCGGTGGTGGTCGAGCTGACCCACCTGGCCACGCTGTACCACGACGACGTGATGGACGAGGCCCCGGTGCGCCGCGGGACGGAGAGCGCCAACTCCCGCTGGGACAACTCGGTGGCCATCCTCACCGGCGACTTCCTGTTCTCCCGCGCCTCCCAGGTGCTGGCCGACCTCGGCCCCGAGGCGGTGCGGATGCAGGCCGAGGCCTTCGAGCGGCTGGTCACCGGTCAGATCCTGGAGACCCGCGGCCCCGGCCCGGACGGGGACCCGCTGCTGCACTACCTGGACGTGCTGGAGGGCAAGACCGGATCGCTGATCGCCGTCTCCTGCCGGATAGGAGCGCTGGTGGCCGGCGCCGAGCCGTGGCTGGTGGAGACCCTCGGCGAGTTCGGCGAGCGGATCGGCATCGCCTTCCAGCTGGCCGACGACGTGCTGGACATCGCCAGCGACGGCGACGAGTCCGGCAAGACCCCCGGCACCGACCTGCGCGAGGGCGTGCCCACCCTGCCGACCCTGCTGCTCCAGCAGATGCCGGCCGACCCGTCCGACCCGGACGACACCCGGCTGCGCGAACTGCTCACCCTGGACCTCTCGGACGACGAGCTGCACGCCGAGGCGCTGCGCCTGCTGCGCGCCCACCCGGCGCTGGAGCGGGCCCGCCGGGAGACCCTGCGGCACGCCGAGGAGGCCCGGGCGCTGCTGGCCCCGCTGCCGGACTGCGCGGCGAAGGCGGCCCTGGACGGGCTGTGCGACGCGGTGGCGATCCGCACGATGTGACCGGCCCCGGGCGATCCGGGACCCGGCCCGCGACCGGGGCCGGGGCGATCCCGGACTCGGCCCGCGCGGGCGCGCCCGGATGGGGGAGACTGGCTCCCGTCAGCTCACGCCTGCCCGGAAGGTCGCCATGCGCCGCGTCGTCATCGCCGAGGACTCCGTACTGCTGCGGGAAGGTCTGACCCGGCTGCTCACCGACCGCGGTCTGGACGTCGTGGCGGGGGTCGGGGACGGTGCCGCCCTGGTGAAGACCATCCACGACCTGGCGGCCTCCGACGCCCTGCCGGACGTGGTGGTCTCGGACGTGCGGATGCCGCCGACCCACACCGACGAGGGCCTGCGCGCCTGCGTGGAGCTGCGCGGGCGCTACCCGCAGCTGGGCGTGCTGGTGCTGTCGCAGTTCGTGGAGGAGCGCTACGCCTCCGAACTGCTGGCCGGCTCCACCCGGGGCGTCGGCTACCTGCTCAAGGACCGGGTCGCCGAGGTGCGCGAGTTCGCCGACGCGGTGGTGCGGGTCGCCGAGGGCGGCACCGCGCTGGACCCGGAGGTGGTGCAGCAGCTGCTCAGCCGCAGCCGCAAGGGCGACGTGCTGGCCAATCTCACGCCGCGCGAGCGCGAGGTGCTCGGGCTGATGGCGGAGGGGCGCACCAACGCGGCGGTGGCCAAGCAGCTGGTGGTCTCCGACGGCGCGGTGGAGAAGCACGTCAGCAACATCTTCCTCAAGCTCGGCCTGGCGCAGAGCCCGGAGGACCACCGCCGGGTGCTCGCGGTGCTCACCTACCTCGACTCGTAGCGGGAGGCCCTGCGGCCCGGGTGCGGAAGGCCGGTCCGTACGCGGAATGATCTCCGGCGGCCGTGCGTTGTGGAGGGGTGCGGTACGAGCGCGGGCGGGTGGAAATTCCTGCCGGAGTTCCGGTCGGGCTCGTGTGCGCGCGCATAGGATGCCAGCGGTGCACCAGGCGGACGGGGCACGGGGCCGCGCCCGCGGTGGTGTGCCCACGAGGAGGTCCGCGGCAGTGACCAGTCAGGTCGATCAGTCAGAGGCAGTGGACGGACCGGACGGCGGCGAGGGCCGTACGGGTCCCGCTCCGGGCGGCCCGCCGGAGAAGCGCGCCAAGCCCGTCCGCAGACTCGACCGGGTGATCATCCGGTTCGCCGGCGACTCCGGTGACGGCATGCAGCTCACCGGTGACCGGTTCACCTCGGAGACGGCGGCCTTCGGCAACGACCTCTCCACGCTGCCGAACTTCCCGGCCGAGATCCGGGCGCCCGCCGGCACGCTGCCGGGTGTCTCGTCCTTCCAACTGCACTTCGCCGACCACGACATCCTCACCCCGGGTGACGCCCCGAACGTGCTGGTGGCGATGAACCCGGCTGCGCTGAAGGCGAACCTGCCGGACCTGCCGCGCGGCGCGGAGATCATCGTCAACACCGACGAGTTCACCAAGCGCGCGCTGGCGAAGGTCGGTTACCCGGTGGACCCGCTGGACGACGGCTCGCTGGACGCCTTCCACCTGCACAGGGTGCCGCTCACCACGCTGACCCTGGAGGCGCTCAAGGACAGCGGGCTGGCCCGCAAGGACGCCGAGCGGGCGAAGAACATGTTCGCCCTGGGGCTGCTGTCCTGGATGTACCACCGCCCCACCCAGGGCACCGAGGCCTTCCTACGCGGCAAGTTCGCCAAGAAGCCGCAGATCGCCGAGGCGAACATCAGCGCCTTCCGGGCGGGCTGGAACTTCGGCGAGACCACCGAGTCCTTCGCCGTCTCCTACGAGGTGCCGCCGGCCAAGCTCCCGGCCGGGCGCTACCGCAACATCTCCGGCAACCTGGCGCTCTCCTACGGGCTGATCGCCGCCGCCCAGCGCTCCGGCCTGCCGCTCTACCTGGGTTCGTACCCGATCACCCCGGCCTCGGACATCCTGCACGAGCTGTCCAGGCACAAGAACTTCGGGGTGCGCACCTTCCAGGCCGAGGACGAGATCGCCGGCATCGGCGCGGCGCTCGGTGCGGCCTTCGGCGGGGCGCTCGGCGTGACCACCACCTCCGGGCCGGGCGTGGCGCTGAAGTCCGAGACGATCGGTCTGGCGGTGTCGCTGGAACTGCCGCTGCTGGTGGTGGACATCCAGCGCGGCGGCCCGTCCACCGGCCTGCCGACCAAGACCGAGCAGGCGGACCTGCTGCAGGCGATGTTCGGGCGCAACGGCGAGGCGCCGGTGCCGGTCGTGGCCCCGGCCACGCCCGCCGAGTGCTTCGACGCGGCGCTGGAGGCGGCCCGGATCGCGGTGACCTACCGCACCCCGGTGTTCCTGCTCTCGGACGGCTACCTGGCGAACGGCTCGGAGCCGTGGCGGATCCCGGAGCTCGACGAACTCCCGGAGATCGACCCGGACTTCGCGACCGGGCCGAACCGGGAGGACGGCGCCTTCTGGCCCTACCTGCGGGACCCGCACACCCTGGCCCGGCCCTGGGCGGTGCCCGGCACGGCCGGACTGGAGCACCGGATCGGCGGCATCGAGAAGCAGGACGGCACCGGGAACATCTCCTACGACCCGGCCAACCACGACTTCATGGTGCGCACCCGGCAGGCCAAGGTCGACGGCATCACGGTCAGGCCGGTGGAGGTCGACGACCCGAGCGGCGACGCCCGGGTGCTGGTGCTCGGCTGGGGCTCGACGTACGGCCCGATCACCGCGGCGGTGCGCCGGGTGCGCGCGGACGGCGGCGAGGTCGCCCAGGCGCACCTGCGCAACCTCAACCCATTCCCGGCCAACCTCGGTGCGGTGCTGCGCAGTTACGAGAAGGTCATCGTGCCCGAGATGAACCTCGGGCAGCTCGCGCTGCTGCTGCGGGCGAAGTACCTGGTGGACGCCGAGTCCTACAACCAGGTGCGCGGTCTGCCGTTCAAGGCGGCCCAGTTGGCGGACGTGCTGTGGGCGGCGATCGGCAGCCTGGACGAGGAGGACCACCGATGACCGAGAACGGCTTTCCCTCGCTGCGGCTGGTGCCCAGGGCCGAAGCGCCGCAGAGCGCCCGGGACTTCAAGACCGACCAGGAGGTGCGCTGGTGCCCCGGCTGCGGGGACTACGCGATCCTGGCGGCGGTGCAGGGCTTCATGCCGGAGCTGGGCGTCAAGCGCGAGAACACCGTGTTCGTCTCCGGGATCGGCTGTTCCTCGCGCTTCCCGTACTACATGAACACCTACGGGGTGCACTCGATCCACGGCCGCGCTCCGGCGATCGCGACCGGGCTGGCCTCCTCCCGGCGGGACCTGAGCGTGTGGGTGGTGACCGGGGACGGCGACGCGCTGTCGATCGGCGGCAACCACCTGATCCACGCGCTACGACGGAACGTCAATCTGAAGATCCTGTTGTTCAACAACCGTATCTACGGCCTCACCAAGGGCCAGTACTCGCCGACCAGCGAGCTCGGCAAGATCACCAAGTCCACCCCGATGGGCTCCCTGGACGCGCCGTTCAACCCGTTGTCGCTGGCGATCGGCGCCGAGGCCTCCTTCGTGGCCCGCACCATCGACTCCGACCGCCAGCACCTCCAGTCGGTGCTGCGGGCGGCGGCCGAGCACGAGGGCACGGCGCTGGTGGAGATCTACCAGAACTGCAACATCTTCAACGACGGTGCCTTCGAGGTGCTGAAGGAGGCCGGCACCCGGGACGAGGCGCTGATCCGGCTGGAGCACGGGCAGCCGATCCGCTTCGGCGAGGAGGGTGCCAACGGCGTCTTCCGGGGCCCGGACGGCGAGCTGTTCACCGCCCCGGTCACTGCGGAGAACGAGGCGGGGGTGCTGGTGCACGACGCCCACGCGACCGGCCCCGCCACCGCCTTCGCGCTTTCCCGGATCGCCGACGCGGACACCCTGCACCACACCCCGATCGGCGTGCTGCGCGACGTCCGGCGTCCGGTCTACGACGAGTTGATGGAGAGCCAGCTGGCCGCCGCCGTCGACCGGCACGGCTCGGGCGACCTGGCGTCCCTGCTGGCGGGCAGCGACACCTGGACGGTGGACTGACCGTCCGGCAGGGCGAGCTCGGCGCGCCCCCGCCCCGGGGAACCGGGGCGGGGGCGCCTCGCGTCGGGCTACTGCGCCCACTCGACCAGCTCGACCACGACCCCGTTCGGGTCGGTGACCTGGAACAGCTTTTCGCCCCACGGCTTCTCGCGCAGTGGCAGGGTGATCGCGACGCCCTCCTCGCGCAGCCGCTCCTCCTCGGCCGCGATGTCCTCGACCACGAACGCGAGGATCACCCCGGCCGCCGTCCGGTGCCGCTGGTCTCGGGCAGCACCTCCAGACCGCGCCGCAGGTAGACGACGTTCGTCCCGCCGCCCGGGTGGACGAGCGAGACGAAGCCGTCGGCGGACATCTGCTCGGTGTAGCCGAAGTGTCGCTGGAGGAAGGCGGCGGAGGCGGCGGTGTCCTCGACGGTCAGGGAGACGGTGGTGCGGGTGATCTGCATGGCGGAGCCCTCTCGTCAGTGCCCACACTTATCCCGTACGCAGTACACCATGCATGGTACGGAGAATTTCGCCAGGGAGGACCCGGGAAAGACGTGAGGGAGGCCCCGGCGGGGACCTCCCTCACAGTGCGGTGCGGGTCGCGTCAGAAGACGCAGGGGATGCCGCCGTCGGACTCGGCGTCGACGCCGGGGCCCTGCATCGGCAGGTTGGCGGCCGGGTCGCCGGTGGGGGCGGTGCCGCCGGGGGCGGCGGGCTTGTCGCCCGCGACGCCGGTGAAGCCGCTGCCGAGGGTGACCACGACGTGGTCGGCGGCGACGGAGGCGGACTCGGTGGCGGTGACGCCGTAGCGGGCGGCGATCTGGTCGGCGGCGTCCTTGGCGCCCTTGCCGTAGGTCACCGTGGTGGCCTTCTGCTTGGTGCGCGCCGGGCCGGTCGTGCCCTCCTTGAAGCCCATCGCGACCAGGGCCTTGGCCTCGCCCGAGGAGGAGACCCCGGCGGCCGAGGAGCCGTTGAGGACGTCGACGGTGGCCGGGGAGGCAGCCTTGGCCGGGGCGGTCGCGGTCGGCGAGGGGGCGGGGGCCCCGGTGGTCGGGGCATCGGTGGCGCCGTCGGCCGGGGCGGCCGGGGCGGCGGGGGCGGCCGCGTCGGCGTAGCCGAACACCTGCTTGACCACCTTCTGGATCTTCGACGGAGTCACCAGGTTGACGTCCTGGCCGTTCCTGGTGCCGAAGCCGTCGAAGGTCAGGGTGTTGAACTCGACGTTGCCGCCGGTCAGCGCCGGGGCCTGCTGGGCGAAGTCCAGGACGTTCCACTCGTTGTCGATCACCAGGTCCTTCTGGACGACGCCGAACAGGTCCTTGAGCTTGCCGATGTCGCTGATGATGCCGTCCTGCTTGAGCTTGTGCACGACGGAGGAGATAAAGGCCTGCTGACGGTGGGTACGGGCGAAGTCGCCGGTGTTGCCCTTGCCGTCGTCCAGGTTGTGGCGCTGGCGGACGAAGGCGAGCGCCTGGGAGGCGTTGAGGGTGTTGACACCCTTCTTGAAGTCGGCGCCGGAGCCCTGGCCCTCCATGGCCGGGTCCTTGGTGTCGTGCGTCAGGCAGACCTGGATCGGCTCGACGGCCTTGGCGATGTCGTAGAAGCCCATCAGGTTGACCTCGGCGACGTGGTCGACGGGCTGGTTGACGAAGGTCTGGACGGTGCGGATGGTGGCCGCGCGGCCCTCGTCGCGGCCGGCCTTCTCCAGGTCGGCGCCCTTGAGTCCCTTGGCCTTCGAGCTGCCGTCGAACTTGTCCTTGGCGATCCCGTACGCCTCCTTGATCTTGTGCATGCCCTGCTGGGAGCCGTCCCCGTTGTAGGTCATGACGTAGTCGTCGCGCGGGATGGAGATCGCCTGCACCTTGCCGCCGCTCGCCGGTATGTGCAGCAGGATCAGCGAGTTGGTGTTGTAGCCGCCGACGTCCGAGCTGTGGCCGGCGTGCAGTTCGTCCTGGACGAACTGCGGGGGCAGGTCGGAACCGTCCATGTTCTTGCGGCTGTCCAGGCCGATCAGCAGCAGGTTGACCGAGTTGTCCAGGTGCTTGGGGGCGTCCTTCTTGGTCTGCGCGATGGCGTTGGAGGTGGTCATCCCGTCCGTGAGGGACGTGTACTCGTACCAGACCACGCCGCTCGCCGCGAACACCGCGAGGCCCACCGTGGTGGCCACCACCCGGGTGGCGATCAGCAGCGGGGAGCCGCGGCGGCCCTGCGGGGCGTCCGTGCTCCTGCCGGCGGCGGTCCGGCCGTCCTCCTGCCGTTCGCGGTCGTCAGCCATGCCGCCTCCTCCGGTCCAGGACCACCCGGGCCACGATCACCAGCAGGGCCGCGACCACGGCCTGCGCCATCACCGGGAAGCCGTGCACCACCCACTTCGCGGAGCCGGTCGCCAGGGCGTTGCCCTGGTACTTCTCGGAGTTCGCCGAGAATTCGACCGCGGCCGTCACGCCGAGCACCACCAGCGGGGAGGCGGCGAGCACCCACCACCAGCCGCGGCGGGTGCTGAGCCCGGCCGCCAGGCCGGTGCCGAGCACCGCGCACACCGCGAAGGCGACGCCCATGCCCGGTCCGGAGAACTCGTCGACCACCGCGCCCACCAGCGGCAGCCCGACGGCCACCACCCCGGGCAGGGCCGGCCCGCCGGAGAAGGGACGACGCTCGGGGCCGGTGGGGCGGTCCCCTGTCGCCCGCCGCCGTGAACCCTGGTCGGGCGACCGTCCTCGCTGCCCCGCCACTCACTCACCCCCGGTGTTCCCGTGCTTCGCGCGCCGCCTCGGCGCTGCGCCGGGCCTGCTGTGGGAGAGCGGTAGCGGCGCTGCCAGTACGGGACGCTGGTGTTCGGCCGGCCGGTTCCCGTTCTCGGTTTCCCGCTGCTGCTCGGGGGCAGGCACGTTTTCGGATTTGCTCTACAGAGGTGTAGAGATCGTACGCAGCATAGAGCACGCCTGTTCGGTGGCAAGTCCGCTCGCGAGCGGGCTGCATACACTACACCGGGCAGTTTTCGAGAGGGTCGGCGGGGGCGCCGACGCAGAAGGAGGAGGGCCGTGGCGACCACAGGCGGAGCGGGACGACCGGAGAAGCGCAAGGCGATCACCCGGGCCGCGACGACGGTCTTCGGACGCGAGGGCTACGTCCGGGCCAGCATGGACGCGATCGCGGCCGAGGCTGGGGTGTCCAAGCGCACGGTCTACAACCACTTCGCCGACAAGGAGACCCTCTTCCTGTCGGTGGCGCTCCAGAACGCGGCGGAACTGACCGAGCGGATCCGGGAGTTGATGGCGAAGTACCTCGACCGGGTGGTGGACCTGCGCCGCGACCTGGTCGACTTCGCGGTGGAGCGGGCGAACGCCGTCCTCTCCGCGGGCGAGCACGGGGCGCTCGGCCGGGCCATCCGCGCCGAGGTGGCCAACATCCCGGCGGACGTGCTGGAGGCCTGGCTGGAGGCCGGTCCGGTGGCCTCCCAGCGGGACCTCGCGGAGCACTTCGCGGCGCTCACCGAGCGCGGGCTGCTCGCCGCCGAGGACGCGGAGCTGGCCGCCGAGCAGTTCACCCTGCTGACCTTCCACGGCGTGGCCGAGCGCTCCTTCTGGGGCGCCCTGCCGGTGGCGGGGGAGGTGGTCGAGCGGATCGCGAGGGCGGGCGTGGACGCCTTCCTGCGGATCCACGGCGGGACCGCCGCCGCGGCGGAGTGACCGGTGGGCGGGGCGGCCCGACGCCGCCCCGCCCACCGGCCGTCCTGCGTCACTTCCAGTTGACGCCCTTGCCCAGGGTGTACGGCTCGCCCCAGTACTCGGCGCCGGCCACCTTGGTCGCCGTCGGCGCCAGCGCCAGCACGCAGGAGGTGATGGACTGGCCGTTGGTGAAGCCCTTCGGGAACGACGGGTGCGGGCACTTGTCGAAGGTGCCGATCAGCATCACCTCGGAGGCCTCCGAGCCGTCCGGCAGCGTGCCCTTCATCTGGGTCAGGCTGGCGAAGGACAGGTCGGTGCTGCCGGTGTTGGTGACCTTGAACCGGACGTAGTACGGCACCATGCCGGTGGCCTTGTCGCCGAGCTTGAGCGGGGCGAGGTCGGCCGGGTCGCCCTTGTCGATCGAGGTCACCGCGAGCGAGACGGTGCCCTTGGTGCTGCCCGAGACGAACGGGATGGTGGCGGCGTCGCCGAGCTTCAGCGTGGTCCCGGGCGCCGCGGTCGGGCCGGCCTGGGCCGGGGCCCCGCCGGTCGAGCCGGCGGTGGAACCGCCCGGCGCCGCACCGGTGGCGTCGCCGGTCGGCGCGGCGGAGGCCGCCGGGGTGGTGGGCGCGGCGGACGGCGTGGCCGGCGCCTGGGTGGCCGGCGCGGTGGCGGCGCTGTCGGACGACGCCGCGTCGTCGTTGCAGGCGGTCATGGTGAGCGCGCCCACCACGGCCAGGCCGGCCAGGGCCATGGTGCGACTGTTGCGGATGGTCTTCACGTGACGTCCCCCGTTGGTGCGGATCACTGCGGATCGCTCCGGATCATTGCGGACTGCCGTGGCGGCCGTCCTCCTGAGGGACGTTCATAGCGCAGTGATCAACGCGCACGCCACGACTTCGCCGGGTCTTGACCGGGCCGTGACGAGTCCCACCCGAGTCCGTGACAAGGGATGCCGAGTCGTGATCACACGTGCCCGAACCGCCCGCCATCTCGGCGGATCACCCTTCGTGCACACCGGGACGGGCCTCGCACCGGGGCGTTGTCCGTGCGGACGTGGGGCCCAGGTGGTCGGCGGCCGGGGCGAGGCGGCGGTACGGCGCGGTGACGCAGGCGCGGGCGAGGCCCCGGCCGCGGGCGTCGGGGTGGGTGACGACGTTGCCGAGCACTGCGACCCGGTGGGCGGCGGAGTGCACGTGCACCCCGGCGGCGGCCACCGGCCGGCCGTCCTCGTTCCGACCTCCGCCAGTTCTTCTACGACTGACCGCGCCGACAGTGCGGGGCGCGGGAGGTCGGCCCGTCCGACGTCCTGCGAGGATTGCCGGGCCGGGCCGCAACCGAACCGCCGGTTCCGGCCGTATCAGCTGATGTGAAGCTGACCGGCACGGCGTTCTTCGTCCTCTCCATCCTCCTCCTCCCGCTCTCCGTGGGGCTGCTGATGTACCTGTGGAACCGGGTGCGCGGCCCGCGGTCCGTGCGCTTCGGCAGCCGGCTGCTCATGGTGGCCTTCGCCCAACTCACCGCGGTGACGCTGGTGTTCGTGGTGGTCAACAACGACAACCAGCTGTACGGCAGCTGGGACGACCTGCTCGGCACCGGGAGCCACGTCCGGGCGGTGCCCGTGCCGCCCCCGGCGGATGCGACGGCCGCCGCGAACGGGCCCGAACAGCCCAAGGTGACCCAGCAGTTCACCTCGGTGGACGACAAGGCCGTGCCGAAGGACGTGAAGACCACCCAGTTGAAGGGCCGGGTCTCCGGGGTGGACGGCGAGGTGCTGGTCTGGACGCCGCCGCAGTACGACGACCCGGCCTACAAGGACAGGAAGTTCCCGGTGGTCGAGCTGCTCGTGGGCTTCCCCGGTTCGTCCAGCGCCTGGTTCGGCAGCATGAACGTCTCCAAGCAGCTGGCGCCGCTGATGAAGTCCGGGCAGATCGCGCCGTTCATCCTGGTCTCGCCGCGCGTGGTGCTGCTTTCCGACCACGTCGACACGGGCTGCGCGGACGTGCCGGGCAAGGTCAACGCCGAGACCTGGCTGGCGCGGGACGTGCCGCAGATGGTGCTGGACAACTTCCGCGCCGAGCCGGGCCCCGAGCGCTGGGCCGTGGCAGGCTACTCGGCGGGCGGGCACTGCGCCGCCCGGCTCGCACTGGGGCACCCGAACCGGTACCACGCCGGGGTCAGCCTCTCCGGCTACAACGACCCGAACGGCGAGTCGGACTCGCTCACCGCCAAGGACCCACACCTGCGCGAGGTCTCCAACCCGGTCTACCTGCTCCAGCACGCGCAGACGCCGCCCGACGTCGCCCTGTACGCGACGGGCAGGAAGGGCGACGGCTACGAGGACGCCCTGGCGCTGCAGCGCAACGCCAAGGCGCCGACGACCGTCACCCCGGTGGAGGTCAACGGCCCGCACCTGACCTCCACCTGGGAGCCGCTCGTCCCGTCGGTGTTCACCTGGCTCACCCAGACCGTGGGGAAGGCCGGCTGAACCTGCCGCCGCCGGCGGCCGGACCTACCGCTGGGGCAGCTCGCAGCCGTCCGGCCCGCAGGCCTGCGCGTCGTCGGCGCCGACCGTGATCAGCGGCGACGGCACCCGGCTCTCCCAGGCCTGCTCCAGCGCCCGGGTGAAGGTCTCGGCGGGCTGGGCGCCGGACACCCCGAGCCTCCGGTCGAGGACGAAGAACGGCACGCCCGTCGCCCCCATGGCGCTCGCCGTTGCCTCGTCCTCGCGCACCGCCTCCGCGTACGCCTCCGGATCGGCCAGCACCGCGGCCGCCGCCTCGCCGTCCAGTCCGGCTCCCACAGCGAGCTCCAGCAGCCGCCCGGCGTCGAAGGCCGAGCGCTCCTCGGCGAAGTTGGCCCGGTACAGCGCGTCCAGCAGCTCGGCCTGCCGGCCGTGCGCCTCGGCGAAGTGCAGCAGCCGGTGCATGTCGAAGGAGTTCGCGGCGTCCCGCCCGCCGTCCAGGTACGGCAGCCCCTCGCCGCGGGCGCTCTCGGCGATCCGGGCCTCGGCCGCCTCGGCCTCCTCCAGGCTCATGCCGTACTTTGCGGCGAGCAGCGGGATCACCGGCCGGGCCGCACGCGGCGCGTGCGGGTCCAGCTCGAAGGAGCGGTGGACGACCTCCACCTCGGCGCGGTGCGGGAACGCCGCCAGGGCCTGTTCGAACCGGGCCTTGCCGATGTAGCACCACGGGCAGTTGATGTCGCTCCAGATCTCGACGCGCACGGCGCTGCACTCCTTCCGGCCTCGCGCGGTCCCTCCGCGCCGACCCCTTCCGGAACGCCGACGTCCACCTGAATATTTCTCGCGCTGAAATGTTCAGGTGCGGCCGGGGGTGACCGGCCGTTCGTAGCGGCTCATCCAGAGGACCGGGCCCTCGCGCTTCGGCTGCCCGGGGACGCCGGGCCAGGGCGCGTCGCCGCGGTGGACGAAGCCGCGCCCCTCGTAGTAGTCGCGCAGCGAGCGGTTGTGGGCGACGCAGTCCAGTCGCAGCGCGTCAACCCCGCGCTGCCGGGCCCGGTCCTCGGCCCAGTCGAGGACCACCCCGCCCAGGCCGCGCGCCCACCGGCGGACGGCCAGCCGGTGGACGTAGCCGGCCGTACCGCCCGCGTCCGCCCACAGGGCGTCGGCCCAGTCGAGGGTGACCGTCCCCGAGGCCTTGTCGCCGACGTCCACCAGCCAGGTCTCGCCGCGCTCGATCGCCCCGGTCACCCAGGCCGGCGGGAAGCGGTCCGGCCACTGGCGGATGCCCCGGTCGCCCAGCCAGCCGGCCGCCTCGTCCAGCACGCTCAGCACCTCGGCGGTGTCCTCCCCGGTCGCGGGCCGGAACGACACCGGGTCGCCGGCCCACTCGATCGAACTGCTCATCGTCCCTACCGTTCCGGTGCGAAGGCTGACACGGGATCCCCGCCGCCCAGCGTTCCAGCTCCTCGGGCGCCGCGTCCACCGGGCCGGGGTGCGGGGCACGGGGCGCCCGCGAGCTTCTCCGGCGCTCGCGCCGAGGCCGCTCCCTCAGCGCCCCGAACCCCAGCAGGAACACCCCCGCCCCGGCCTGATCCGCCGCCTCTTCGGCCGCTCCTGGAACCGCCGGCCCCGGGCTACACCCCCGGCAGCGTCTCCTGTTCCACGTCGTACCGCGCGACCCGCTCCGCCGGATCGCGGCACTCCGGCCCCAGCCGCAGCATCCGCGACTCCGGGTCGTGCAGCGGCCGGTGGCAGCGTCGGCAGGTCACCCGGGGGCGGAGGGCCTGGGTGGTGTCCGTGCCGGGCAGTGGCTCAGGGCTGGTCATGGGGAGACGGTAACCGCCGCCGTCCGTGAAAGGATCCTGCGCATGGCCACGGACCGCAGCAGCGCAGGAGACCCCGCGCGCACCCTCGCCCTGCTCTGGGGGCTGACCGCCGAGGAGAAGCCCGGCCGGCGCGGCCCGAAGCAGGCCCGATCGACCGGCGAGATCGCCGCCGCCGCCATCGCCCTGGCCGACGCCGAGGGCGTGGACGCCGTCACCATGCGCCGGGTCGCCCAGGAGCTAGGGCTGTCCCCGATGGCGCTCTACACCTACGTCCCCGGCAAGGCCGAACTGCTCGACCTGATGCTGGACACCGTCTACGCCACCATGCCCCGCAGCGCCCCGGCCGACGACGGCTGGCGGGCCCGGGTGACCGCCGTCGCCGACGACAACCGGGCGCTGTTCCGCGCCCACCCGTGGGTCGCCGCCGTGTCCACCAGCCGCCCGCCGCTCGGTCCCGGCCTGATGGCCAAGTACGAGTACGAGCTGCGCGCCCTGGAGGGCACCGGCCTGCCCGACGTCGAGCTGGACGCCGCGCTGACCCACCTGCTGGGCTTCGTCCAGACCTGCGCCCGGATGGCCGCCGACGAGCGGGCCGCCCAGCAGGACAGCGCGCTGACCGACGCCCAGTGGTGGCAGGCCAACGCGGACCTGCTGGCCCGGGTCTTCGACCCCGGGCGCTACCCGGTGGCCGCCCGCGTCGGCGCCGCCGCCGGCCAGGCGCACGGCGCCGCGTACGGCCCGGACCACGCGTACGCCTTCGGCCTGGCCTGCGTCCTGGACGGGCTGGCGGCGCTGATCAGGGAGCGGTAGGCCGCCCGTCGTACTCCTCGCGGGCCGCGACCACCGAGTCCACCCGTCGCTCGGACCAGTGTGCGAGCGACGCGACCAGCTCCGCCGCTTCCCGCCCGAGCGGGGTGAGGCTGTAGTCGACCCTGGGGGGAATCACCGGGTGCGCCTCGCGCAGCACGAAGCCGTCCCGCTCCAGTGTCTGCAGGGTCTGGGCGAGCATCTTCTCGCTGACCCCCGTCACCCGCCGCCGCAGCTCGCTGAACCGGTAGCCGCGCTCGTGCAGCGCACCGAGGACGAGCACGCCCCAGCGGCTGGTGACGTGCTCCAGCACGCCCCGGGACGGACACATCCGGTCGAAGACGTTCGCCGGGGGCGGCTCACTCGCCCGCACAGTACTTACCTCCATGTCAGTACCCTACTTCGAAGTGCGTACTTTCGAAAGGTTAGTGCCAGCTCTAGGGTGAGTTCCGAGGTCAGAGAGCCGCCCAGGAGAAGGAGCACCCATGTACGTCGTCACCGGAGCCACCGGCCAGCTCGGCCGCCTCGTCGTCGAGGGCCTGCTGGCCAAGGTCCCCGCGAGCGAGGTGGCGGTGGCCGTCCGTTCCGCCGGGAAGGCGGCCGACCTTGCCGCGCGCGGGGTCGACGTCCGCGTGGTCGACTACGACGAGCCGCAGACCCTGGCCGGCGCCTTCGCCGCCGACGACCGGGTGCTGCTGATCTCGGGCAGCGAGGTCGGCCGCCGCGTCCCGCAGCACCGGGCCGTGGTCGAGGCCGCCCGGACGGCCGGGGTCGCCCTGCTCGCCTACACCGGCATCCTCGGCGCGGCGACCTTCCGGCTGGCCGACGAGCACAGGGCGACCGAGGAGCTGATCCTCGCCTCCGGCCTGCCGTACGCCTTCCTGCGCAACGGCTGGTACACCGAGAACTACCTGGGCGACGCGGCCGGCACGGTGGCGCGCGGCGTGGTGCTCGGCAGCGCCGGCCAAGGCCGGGTGGCCACCGCCCCGCGCCGGGACTACGCCGACGCGGCGGTCGCCGTCCTGCTCGACGGGAGCGAGCAGAACCGGGCCTACGAGCTGAGCGGCGACGTCGCCTGGAGCCTGGCCGAGCTGGCCGCCGAGCTGGCGAAGGCCTCCGGCGAGCCGGTCGGGCACCGAGACGTCACCCCGGCCGAGCACCTGGACGTCCTGATCGGCGCCGGCCTGCCGCAGGGCTTCGCCGAGGCGCTGGTCGACGTGGACGCGGGCATCGCGCGCGGCGAGCTGGCCGGAACCCCGGGCGACCTGGCCCGGCTGATCGGCCGTCCGACCGTTCCGCTGGCCGAGTCCGTCCGCGCGGCGCTGGGTGCCTGAGGAGGCCGTCTGACCTGCGAGGACGCCGGGTCCGTCCAGCATTCAGGCAATGTCATGACCAAAATCCGGAAACGGAGATGACAGTCGGCCCTCCCGCCAGCTACCGTCGCCAGGACGACACGCGCGCGGGAGGGCACTCGGCCATGCCACAGACGACCCAGCAGGACAGCGGCCGAGGCCTCTGGTACGGCATGGCGGCCTACGGGATCTGGGGGCTCTTCCCCCTCTTCTGGCCGCTGCTGGAGCCCGGCGCCGCCGACGACATCCTGGCCAACCGGATGGTCTGGTCCCTGGTCGCGGTGGTGCTGCTGCTGGTCGCCCAGCGGCACTGGAGCTGGATACGCCCGCTGCTGCGCCAGCCCCGCCGGCTCGCCATGCTGGCCGGCGCGGCCACGGTGATCTCCGTCAACTGGGGCGTCTACATCTGGGCCGTCAACAACGGCCACGTGGTGGAGACCAGCCTCGGCTACTTCATCAACCCGCTGGTCACCATCGGCTTCGGCGTCCTGGTGCTCAAGGAGAAGCTGCGCGGCGCGCAGTGGACGGCCGTCGGCGTGGGCGCCGCCGCCGTCGCGGTGCTCGCCATCGCCTACGGGCAGCTGCCGTGGATCGCGCTCACCCTGGCGCTCTCCTTCGCCACCTACGGCCTGCTGAAGAAGCAGGTCGGGCTGAGCGGGCTGGAGAGCCTGGCAGCCGAGAGCGCCTTCATGTTCCCCTTCGCCCTCGGCTACCTGGTCTACCTGGAGGCCAGCGGGCGCGGCACCTTCGGGCACACGGTGGCCGGCTCGTACGGCTGGGGGCACTCCGGGCTGCTGATGCTCAGCGGGGTGATCACCGCGATCCCGCTGCTGTTCTTCGGCGCGGCCGCCGTCCGGGTGCCGCTGACCGTGCTGGGCCTGCTGCAGTACCTGGCGCCGGTGTTCCAGTTCCTGATCGGCGTCGCGGTGTTCCACGAGTCGATGCCGCCGGCGCGCTGGGCCGGCTTCGCCCTGGTGTGGGCCGCGCTCGCGGTGCTCACCTGGGACGCGCTGCGCCAGGTGCGGGCCGACCGCGCCGGGCGGGCCACGGCCGTGCCGCAGCCCGCCCCGACGGAACCGGCCAGGGAGGCCGTCACCGGCTGACGCCGCTACGCGCTGATGTCCCGGCTGGTGAACCGGGCCCAGGCCGCCGAGCCGAACACCGCGACGTAGGCGGCCTGCAACCCGAGGTCCTTCCACACGCCGTCCCAGTACATGGGCTCGCGCAGCAGGTCCGAGAAGCTCATCCAGTAGTGGGTGAACAGGAACGGCCGCACCGCGTCCAGCTGCGGGAAGGCGTCCAGGATCTGCACCGTGATCACCAGCCCGACGGTCGCGGCCATCGCCGCGATGCCGCTGCCGGTGAGGGTGGAGACGAACAGCCCGATCGCCACCAGCCCGGCCAGCGACACCGCGACCACCCCGGCCACCAGCACCGCCCGCAGCAGGGCGTCGGCGAAGCCGATGGTGTCCCCGGAGATCAGCGTGACCTCGCCGAGCGGGAACAGGGTGGCACCGGTGGCCAGCGCCGTCACCGCGACCGCCGCGGTGGCGGCCAGGCAGAACACCAGCCCGGCGGTGAACTTGGCGGCCAGCAGCCTGGTCCGCCCGGCCGGGGCGACCAGCAGGTAGCGCAGGGTCCCGGTGGCCGCCTCGCCCGCCACCGAGTCCCCGGCGACCACGCCGACCGTCATCGGCAGGAAGACCGGCAGGGCCACCGCCAGCGCGGTGAACACCAGGAACAGGCCGTTCTGCGTGGTCTGCGCGATGAAGCTCGGCGCCCCGCCGCCACCGCCGCGCGGACTGTCCGTGTTGAGCTTGACGATCACCCCGATCAGGATCGGCAGCGCCGCCAGGATGCCCAGCAGCACCTTGGTGCGCATCCGGCGGAAGGTCAGGTGCAGCTCGTTGCGGAACAGCGCCAGGAACCCGGACGCGGTCTGCGGCCGACGGCCGATCGCCGGCACCGTCTCAGCCTGCGACATCGAAGCCCTCCCCGGTCAGCGCCACGAAGGCGTCCTCCAACGTGCCCCGCTCCAGCCCGAACCCGTGCACCCGGACCCCGGCCTCGACCAGCGCCGCGCACAGCTTGGGCAGCGCCTCGTCGCCGCTCGCGCCCACCTCGCCGTCCACCCGGCCCTCGCCGGGCACCAGGGCGTCCACCTGGTGGGCCGCCAGCACCTCCGTGGCCCGCGCCACGTCGGGCGTGCGGACCACCAGCCGGCCCTGCGCCCGGGCGGCCAGCTCGGCGACGGTGCCCTGCACCACCAGCCGGCCCCGGGACATCACCGCCGCGTGGGTGCAGACCTGCTCGATCTCGTCCAGCAGGTGCGAGGAGAGGAACACCGTGGTGCCCTCCGCCGCGACCTCCCGGACCAGCGCCCGGATCTCCCGCATGCCCTGCGGGTCCAGCCCGTTGGTCGGCTCGTCCAGCACCAGCAGCTCGCGCGGCTGGAGCAGCGCGGCGGCCAGGCCCAGGCGCTGCTTCATGCCCAGCGAGTAGGCGCGGGCCTTCTTGCCCGCGGCGGCGCTCAGGCCGACCCGCTCCAACGCGCTCTCGACCCGCTGCCGGCGGGTGCGCGGGTCGGCGGTCGGGTCGGCCGCGTCGAAGCGCACCAGGTTGTCCCGGCCGGACAGGAAGCCGTACAGCGCCGGGCCCTCGATCAGCGCGCCCACCCGGGGCAGCACGGTGGCGACGGACTGCGGCATCGACTCGCCGAGCACGGTGGCCACGCCGGAGGTGGGGGCGATCAGGCCCATCAGCATCCGGATGGTGGTGGTCTTGCCGGAGCCGTTGGGGCCGAGGAAGCCGAAGACGGAGCCGCGCGGCACGGTCAGGTCCAAGCCGTCGACGGCGAGCTGGCCGCCGCGGAAGCGCTTGGTCAGGCCGCGGGTCCTGATGACGTCGTCGGCGGGGGAACCGGTACGGGGGGTACGGGGAGCCGGGGCGGCGGACGGAACGGGGGCCGGGCGCGACGCGGCGCCCCGGCCCCCGGCCGACTCCGTAACGTCCCCCGTTACGGGAGTCTCGGTCATCCGTCAGTTCACCCCGGCGGCGTGCTGGAGGACCGACAGGGTCACCGCGCCGGCGAAGACCCGGCCGTCGTCGGTGAGCAGGACGTTGACGACCTTGGTGCTGATCAGGGTGCCGCCGCCGACCGGCTTGCCGAGCGACTTCACCAGGGCCTGCGGGTCCATCGGTCGGCCGTGGCGCTTGCCCTGCTTGCCGTTGTCCTGCTTGCTGTCCGGCGAGCCCTCGGCGGGCGCCCCGACGCTGCCGGGCAGCCGGGTGGAGACCACGGCCGTCCAGCCGTCGCCGACCACGTTCACCCCGTCGTGGCCCTTGGCCCGGTCGCCGTGGTCGCCGTGGTCGCCCTGCTGACCCTGGGTGCCCTTGGCCGCCTCGTCCGCCTTCTTCTCCGTCACCTTGGCCCCCTTGGGTGCCGTGAAGTCGAAGGTCTTGGCGGCCGGCTTGGCGAAGGACACGTCGGTGAAGTGGACGTCCAGCACGGTGGAGCCGTCGGTGGACTTCACCACCACCGCGAGCGGCACCCCGTTGTCGGCGGCCACCGCGATCCGCACCTCGGAGAGGGTCGAGCCGGACTGGGTCGGCTTGACGCTCAGCTGGTAGGCCTTCTGTCCGGCCACGGTGGCCGTCCCGGCCACGGTGACGGAGGTGGTGCCGGCGCTGCCGGTGAGGAACTGCCTGGCGGCCTCCTGCGGGGTGCTCGGCACCCCGGTCAGCGGCGCCTTCGGGGCCCCGGCGTGCCCGGCCGGACGACCGGTCACGTGCAGGGCGGTGTTGGTCGAGCTGTCCCACGCCCAGCTCTGGTCGCCGTTGTGGACGAGGGTGTAGCCGGCCATGTTCTCCATCAGGTCCACCCGCTGGTGGTCCGGGCCGTCCACCGCGACCCGCAGGGTCTGGTCGCCGCCGAGCAGACCGAGCAGCTTGGACTGCGGGTCCGCCGAGGCCTGGCCCTGGTCGCCGCCGTGTCCGGCCGCCGCACCGAGCCCGCCGGCCGCGGCGCCCAGCAGCTGGCTGGGCACTCCGAGGTCGGTGGAGACGGAGACCGTCCCGGACAGGGCCTGGGCGTCGGAACCGAGCACCTTGGTCACCACCTGCTCGGCCGACAGCTGCGGCAGGTCCGGCGGTGAGTCGGCGGCCAGCGCCGGCACCAGCCCGACCCCGGCGGCGATCACCGCGCCCACCGCCACCGGCACCCCGGCCCGGACCAGGATGCGCCGCCGTGAGCGGTACGGCACCCCGCCGTCCAACTGGTCGTCCAACGCCGTCTCGTTGGTCATGGCGTACTCAACTCCTCTGTGATCGCGTGCGACTGGCACTGCTCCTCCATTAGAGGCCGGTGCCACCGCCACGTCATCGCCCTGCAGGGTCACTTCGAGGTGAACCTGGTGGGTACGTCGACCCTGAGACGGCCTCAGGGTTGGGTCATCCCGGCGTACCACACTGGCGTAGGGTCGCGCCATGGACGGAACCGCCACGGACGCAAGCAACTCCCCGACGGCCAACGCCATGCGGCGCGCCCTGCGCCGCGCCCGGGACGGCGTGGCCCTCGACCTGGCCGAGGCCGCCGTGCTGCTCCAGGCCAGAGGCGAGGACCTGCGCGACCTGTGCGCGAGTGCCGCCCGGGTGCGCGAAGCCGGCCTGGAGGCGGCCGGCCGCCCCGGCGTCATCACCTACTCCAAGAGCGTCTTCATCCCGCTCACCCGGCTCTGCCGCGACAAGTGCCACTACTGCACCTTCGCCACCGTCCCCGGCAGGCTGCGCCGGGAGGGGCACGGGATGTACATGTCCCCGGACGAGGTGCTGGAGGTGGCCCGGCGCGGGGCCGAACTCGGCTGCAAGGAAGCCTTGATCACGCTCGGCGACAAGCCCGAAGACCGCTGGCCCGAGGCCCGCGAGTGGCTGGACGCGCACGGCTACGACGACACCATCGCCTACGTCCGGGCGATGTCCATCCGCATCCTGGAGGAGACCGGCCTGCTGCCGCACCTCAACCCCGGGGTGCTGAGCTGGACGGACTTCCAGCGACTCAAGCCGGTTTCCGCCTCGATGGGGATGATGCTGGAAACCACCGCGACCCGGCTGTGGAGCGAGCCCGGCGGCCCCCACCACGGCTCCCCGGACAAGGAACCGGCCGTCCGGCTGCGGGTGCTGGAGGACGCGGGCCGCAGCTCCGTCCCGTTCACCAGCGGCCTGCTGATCGGCATCGGCGAGACGTACCGGGAGCGCGCCGAGTCGTTGTTCGCGCTGCGCAAGGTCTCCCGGGCCTACCACGGCGTCCAGGAGCTGATCCTGCAGAACTTCCGCGCCAAGCCGGACACGGCGATGCGCGGCATGCCCGACGCCGAACTCGACGAGCTGGTGGCCACGGTGGCGGTCGCCCGGCACCTGATGGGCCCCACGGCCTGCCTCCAGGCGCCGCCGAACCTGGTGGACGGCGAGTACGAGCGGCTGATCGCGGCCGGCATCGACGACTGGGGAGGCGTCTCCCCGCTCACCCCTGACCACGTCAACCCCGAGCGCCCCTGGCCGCAGATCGACCGCCTGGCCGAACGTTCCGCCGCGGCCGGCTTCGAGCTGCGCGAGCGCCTGGCCGTCTACCCCGAGTACGTGCTGCGCGGTGAACCCTGGCTGGATCCGCGGGTGCTGCCGCACGTCCGCGCCCTGGCCGACCCGGCCACCGGCCTGGCGGACCCGGACGCCGTGGTCCAGGGCCGTCCGTGGCAGGAACCCGAGGACCTCCCGGAGTCGTACGGCCGGACCGACCTGCACACCGCCGTCGACACCGAGGGCCGCACCGGCGACCGCCGGGCCGACTTCGAGGACGTGTACGGCGACTGGGAGGTGCTGCGCGAACAGGTACTGGCCAAGGGCGCGCCCGAACGCCTCGCCGGGGACCTGCGCGAGGCGCTGGCGGTGGCCGCCGACGACCCGACCCGGCTCACCGACGACCACGCGCTCGCGCTGTTCCACGCGGACGGCCCGGCGCTGGACGCCCTGTGCGGGATCGCCGACGCCGTCCGCCGCGACGCGGTCGGCGAGGACGTCACCTACTGCGTCACCCGGAACATCAACTTCACCAACGTCTGCTACACCGGCTGCCGCTTCTGCGCCTTCGCCCAGCGCCGCACCGACGCCGACGCCTACACCCTCTCCCTGGAGCAGGTCGCCGAACGGGCCGCCCAGGCCTGGGAGGTGGGCGCCACCGAGGTGTGCATGCAGGGCGGCATCCACCCGGACCTGCCCGGCACCGCCTACTTCGACATCGCCCGCGCGGTGAAGGAGCGCGTCCCCGGCATCCACGTGCACGCCTTCTCCCCGATGGAGGTGGTCAACGGCGCGACCAGGACCGGCCTCTCGATCCGCGACTGGCTGCAACGGGCCAAGGAGTCCGGCCTGGACACCATCCCGGGCACCGCCGCCGAGATCCTCGACGACGAGGTCCGCTGGGTGCTCACCAAGGGCAAGCTGCCGGCCGCGACCTGGGTCGAGGTGGTCACCACCGCGCACGAGCTGGGCATCCGCTCCTCGTCCACGATGATGTACGGGCACGTGGACACCCCCGCGCACTGGCTCGGCCACCTGCGGCTGCTCGCCGGGATCCAGCAGCGGACGGGCGGTTTCACCGAGTTCGTCACCCTCCCGTTCATCCACACCAACGCCCCGGTCTACCTGGCCGGCATCGCCCGCCCCGGCCCGACCGCCCGGGACAACCGCGCGGTGGTCGCGATGGCTCGGCTGCTGCTGCACCCGCACATCCCCAACATCCAGACCAGCTGGGTCAAACTCGGCGCGGAGGGCGCGGCCGAGATGCTCCGCTCGGGCGCCAACGACCTGGGCGGCACGCTGATGGAGGAGACCATCTCGCGGATGGCCGGTTCGGCGTACGGCAGCTACAAGTCGGTGCGCGGCCTCCAGGCGATCGCCGAGGCCGCGGGCCGACCGCACCGCCAGCGCACCACCCTGTACGACGAGGTCCCGGCCGAGCGCCGGGCGGTGGCACTGGCCTCGGACGGGCACCTGCCGGAGCTGCTGCCCGTCCTGGACTGAGGCCGGTCGCGGGGCCCCGGCCGCTCCCGGGGCCCGTCCCGGGGGAGCGGCCGGGGTGGGGAACCGAAGTGCGAGGGAGGCCGTCGTCCCGCTCGCGCCTTCGAATACAGTGCCAGGGCGCGCGCCACGGCCGTGCGTCGCGCGGACCGGCCCCCACCCCGACGAAAGGCGCCCCGTCGTGATGCCACTGTGGTCACGAGCCCAGCAGCAGGACTTCCGCAGCCGGGTGCGCGGCTGCCTGCTCGGCGGTGCCATCGGTGACGCGCTCGGCGCCGGCGTCGAGTTCGAGCCGCTGGAGAGGATCCGGGCCCAGCACGGCCCGCAGGGCGTCACCGGCTACGTCCCCGCGTACGGGCGCACCGGAGCCGTCACCGACGACACCCAACTCAGCCTGTTCACGGTGGACGGCCTGATCCGCGCCCACATCCGGCGCGACACCGGCAGCTGGCACCCGCCCACCGACCTCCACCTGGCCTACCTGCGCTGGGCCGCCACCCAGCGCGACTGGGGCCCGGACGAGCGCCGCCCCGACCTCGGCTGGCTCGGCCGCGAGGAGTGGCTGTACGCCCGGCGCGCCCCCGGCCAGGGCTGCCTGACCGGCCTCACCGGGCCGGACGGCGAGCGGCTCGGGACCCTGGAACGGCCGAAGAACCCGCACTCCAAGGGCTGCGGCACGGTGGTGCGCGCGGCGCCGTTCGGGCTGCTCACCACCTGGGAGCCGGGGCTGGTGTTCCAGCTCGCGGTGGAGTGCTCGGTGCTCACCCACGGCCACCCCACGGGCTACCTCGCGGCGGGCGCGCTCGCGGTGATCGTCCAGTCGGTGGCCCGCGGCGGCACCCTGGAGGAGGGCGTCCACCTGGCGCTGGCCCTGCTCTCCGAGCGGCAGGCGCACGAGGAGACGACCGCCGCCCTGCGGGCCGCGCTGGACGCGGTGCGGGCCGGTGAACCGTCCGCCGAGCGGGTCGAGGCGCTGGGGGAGGGGTGGGTCGCCGAGGAGGCGCTCGCCATCGCGGTCTACTGCGCGCTGGTCGCCCACGACGTGCGCTCGGGGCTGCTGCTGGCCGTCAACCACTCGGGGGACAGCGACTCCACCGGCGCGATCTGCGGCAACCTGCTCGGGGTGCTGCACGGCGACACCGCGCTGCCTCCGGGCCTGGTGGCGGGGCTGGAGGGGCGCGGCGCGATCCTCGAACTCGCCGACGACTTCGCACTGGAGCTGATGCACGGCACCGAACTGCACGACCGGCAGACCGCGGAGGGGGCCGACTGGGTTGCCCGCTACCCGGTGGCGCACTGACCGCTCGTCACTGTGAGGCGGTCGTGCTGTGAAGCGGTCGTGCTGTGAAGGGGCCGTGCTTCGAAGGAGTCGTGCTCCGAAGGGGAGTCCTCGACACGGCAGTTGCCCGTGGCACCGGCCGCCGTTCGGGGCGACGGACACCGCTACGGGCAACTGGGCCGAGCACCGATCCGGTTCAGACCTCGCCGAAGGCCCCCGCCGCCACGGCGGACGCGAAGGCGTTCCAGGCCTCGGTGGAGAAACGCAGCTGCGGGCCCGCCGGGTCCTTGGAGTCCCGGACCGCGACCGCCCCCGCGGCCGGGCCGGCGATCTCCACACAGGCGCCCTGGCCTCCACTGTGACTGCTCTTGCGCCAACGGGGTCCGTGCTCGGCGGGGTTGATCATTCGTGGTATCCCTTTTCGATGTCGGCTATCAGCGACCGGCTCTCCGTGACACCGAGTGCGGCCGCTCTCAGGTAGTCGTAAAGACCGGTATAGCGGCGCACATCGGCCTCCTTCTCCAGGTAGAGATCGCTCGTCACACCTTCGAAGTAGACAACCGTGGAATCGGCTGACTCAGGGAACTCCAGCAGGGAGAATGTCCCGGTCATGCCGGGATGGGCGCCGTGCGAGAACGGGATCACCTGGATGGTGATGTTCGGACGCAGGCTCAGCTCCAGCATCTGCCGCAGCTGCCGGGCCATGATCTCGCGGCTGCCCACCTCGCGGCGCAGCGCCGCCTCGTCTATCACGGTCCACAGGCTGCCGAGCTGGTTGTCGCCCTGGATCCGCTCCTGGCGCTTCATCCGCACCTGCACCCGGCGCTGCACCGCTATCGCGTCGGTGTCCGGCTGGGTGCCCTCGACCACCGCCTGGGCGTACTGCTCGGTCTGCAGCAGCCCGGGGACGAAGGAGGACTCGTACGCGCGGATCGAGGAGGCCTCGGCCTCCAGGCCGATGTAGACGCTGTACGGCGTCGGCATGTCGTTGAAGTCGTGCCACCAGCCGCGCTGGCGGGACTCCTTGGCCATCTCCATCAGACTGTTGCGCATCTGTTCGTCGGCCACGTTGTACACGTCGCAGAGGTCGCGCACGTCGCGTTGGCTGATGCTGCGGCGGCCGTTCTCCAGTCGGCTGATCTTCGACTGGGAGACCATCAGACGGCCTGCCACCTCCTCCGCCGTCATCCCCAGGCCCTCGCGGAGCTTGCGCAGCTCCGAGCCGAGCCGCCGGCGGCGCACGGTGGGATTGATGTTCGCGGACACGTCGACCTCCGGCCGAACCTCTGGTGATCGTTGGAACGGCAGCCCTCGGAACACGTCGGACATTGGGACCAACCCCCCTGACTCGGAGCAGCATGTCACCTTGGGCCAGGTCGGCGCCGGGGAATCACAGCAGCGCAGTAGAACAGACCATCGGAAAAGCGCGTCCGTGAGACAGCGGAAGCTCCTAGGTGGTAATGCGGCTCGGCGACTCGGACCGGTGATGAGCGGAGGACCTCGACGGGCCTCCGGGAACGGCAGAGGGGCGGTCGCCGGGCGACTTGCGTCGCGGGGCGACCGCCCCTCGGTGCCACTGCTGGTGCAGGGATGGTGCCGGTGGTGCAGGGATGGTGCCGGTGGCGCTGCTCGGTACCGGTGCTGTGGGTGGTGCCGGGTCGCGCGGCTGGTGGTTCAGCGCCTTCGAGGAGCGTGAACGGCGGGGTGCGCGCCGTCGGCGGTGCGGATCAGCGGACCGCGACCCGCGGAGCGGTGACCCGCCCGCCCGAGGGCCGAACCGCGGCGCGGGCGCCGGAACGACCGGTACTGGGCCCGGAACCCTGGGATGAACGGTTCTGCTGCGTAGGCAGGCCGTTCTGCACGTCCATCACGGCGTGCGCGACCATCCCGCCCAGCGGGTCGTACCGGATCAGGTCGCGCAGTCGCGACCGTGAGGACCGGCCCTCGTTGCCCGGGTACAGGTGCTTGCCCAGCCCCACCGAGTGGGCGAGGGCCGCGAGCGCGGCCGTCCGCGGGTCCGGCGGCACGCCGGTGCGGATCGCGGTGTCCAGCCGCTGCTTGATCGCGGCGTTGGTGCAGTCGTCGGACGCCTGGTACCGGGTCGTCGGCAGCACCCCGCACACCTGCCCCGGCACGGCCGTGACCATGCCGCAGCGTTCGAGGTGCGCCAGGTACGTCTGTCGTAGCCCCAGCCGGGGCCCGCCGATCCAGTGCGCCGCGCGGACCGGACTGCCGCGTCGTCGCAGCAGTTCCAGCGCGTGGTCGAGGGTCGGGTCACCGGTCGGCCGTGCGAGCACGACGGCGATCCGGTCGCCCTCCGGTACGATCCGTCCGGCCAGGGACAGCTCGACGAGCTGCGCCCCGGCGAGTCCGAGGTCGAGGGTCTGCGGCTGCGCCGTGGTACCCGTGGTCGGGTCCAAAGCGAGCAGCAAGAGTTCCTCGGGAACAGTTCTGCGGCTCTTGCCCATCCAAGCCTCCCCGCGTGGATGAGAGACAGGGTGACGCCTCTCACACGGGCTTGTCGAGTACGCCTCCGAATCGTGACCTTGCGGTGAAGGCGCGGAACCGGCGGCCTCCGGCCCGGCGTCTGACTCTTGAACAGACCACGGTGCGGCCGTGCGGCGGCAATAAGCGCCGGTCGGGCGGGGTGTGCGCGGCTGGATCCGCCGTCGGTGGCGGAGACTGTACAGGTACACGGGGCGGGGCATCGGCTTCCCGAAATCGGGTCTACCGGTGCCCCGCCGGGCGTTGAGGAGGCTGGGATACGTGGGCGAGTCCCCCGACAGGGTGCTGAGGGACGGCGAGCGGGAGCAGGACCGCGAACGCGAACGGACCGGTGCGCCGACTGCCGAGGCGTCAGCCGAGGCCGCCGCGGACGCGTCCGCGGAGAGCTCGGGCGACGGCTCGGGCGACGGCTCGGCCGAGACCGCGGCGGGGAACGCGGAGGAGACCGCGGCCGAGACTGCGGCCGAGGCATCCGCCGACACGCCGAAGGCGGGCGCCAAGGGTGGTTCGACCGTACAGCTCCGTGTCCGGGATGTGGACAGCCGGACGACGATGCTACGGCTGCCGGTGGACAACAAGACCACCGCGCTGCGGCTGCCCGAGGAGCTGGTGAAGCCTGCTGGCGACGACGGTTCCGGTGGTTCGGCGGGGAAGAAGAAGGACTCGCCGAAGACTGACGGGGTGAAGGAGGCCGCCGAGCAGCAGCCCGTCGCCGACCCGCGTCTCGCCATGCGGACGCCTTCAGCGGCTGCGGAGAAGGCCGACGAGAAGGCGGACGAGAAGGCTGCGGAGAAGACCGACGAGAAGGCTGCGGAGAAGACCGGCGGCGCCGCCGACGCGCCCGCCGCCGCCGAGAAGGCCGCCGCCGAGAAGCCCGACCCGCGGAAGCAGGACGCTCCTGCAGAAGCCGAGCCCGCCCCTGACACGGAGACTGACGCCGACTCTCCCGCAGGTGCCACCGCAACCCTGACCTTGGCCAAGGGCGGGCAGCCCGGTCGGAATGCCGAGGAGTCGGGCCAGTCGGACCTGACCCAGAAGCTGGAGAAGCCCAAGCCGCTGAGCGCCCCCGCGGCCCCCGCCGGCGGGACAGTGCCCGAACCTCCGGAGCCCACTCCGGCGCCCGAGCCGACCCCCGTTCCGGATCCGACGCCCAAGCCCCTCCCCGAACCCGAGCCGACCCCGGGCCCCGCACCGCTGCCCGGCCCGGCCCCGAAGCCCGTGCCGGGCCCCGCCCCCACGCCGCCGCCGCTGCCGCAGCCGGACCCGAGGCCGATGCCGCCCGTCCCGCCGCGGCCCTCCCCGCAGCCCGCTCCCCAACCCGCTCCGCAGCCCCAGCCGGAGCCCTCGCCCGAGAACACGGCCGAGGCGATGGAGGTGCTGGCCACCCTCAACGCCCGGCCGGTCTCCCCGCTGCGGCGCGCGCTCAAGCGGATCACCATCTGGACGGTGTTCCTGGCCGTGGTGCTCGGCGCCGTGGTGGTGGCCCAGCTGCTGCGCCCGTTGCCGGACCCGAAGACGCGGATGACGACCGCGGGCAGCTTCAGCTTCTCCGGCGACCAGCTCGACCTGGCCTGGCCGACCAAGGGTCAGTCCGCCGCCGAGGTGGTCGGCGTCGGCAACCTGGGCAGCTCGGGGCAGGAGACGCCGGCGTCGATCGCCAGCGTCACCAAGGTGATGAACGCCTATCTGATCCTGCAGAAGTACCCGCTGAAGAAGGGGCAGAGCGGACCGACGATCAAGGTCGACAAGCAGGCCGCGCAGGAGTCCGGCAACGCCGACGAGTCCCGGGTGACCCTCGTCGAGAACCAGGAGCTCACCGAGTACCAGGCGCTGGAGCTGTTGATGCTGCCGTCGGCCAACAACGTGGCCCGGCTGCTCGCCCGCTTCCACTCCGGCTCCGAGGAGGCGTTCGTCAAGCTGATGAACGACACCGCGGCCAAGCTCGGCATGACCAACACCACCTACGCCGACCCGGCGGGCTTCAACGCGGACACCAAGTCCACCGCGAAGGACCAGCTGAAGCTGGCCGAGCAGGTCATGCAGGACGAGATCTTCCGGCAGATCGTCTCCACCCCGGACACCACGTTCAACAACGTGAAGATCTCCAACACCAACAACCTGATCAACCCGAAGACCGGCGTCATCGGCGTCAAGACCGGCTCCAGCACCCCGGCCGGCGGCTGCCTGATGTGGGCCGCCTACAAGGAGATCGGCGGTGTGAAGCGGCTGATCCTCGGCGTCACCCTGGGCCAGCAGGCCACCTCGCCCAACCCGGGCGACGGCATCCTGCCCACCGTGCTCAAGGTCAGCGGCAAGCAGATCCAGGCCGCGCAGAACGGGCTGACCGGCCAGACCGTGGTGAAGAAGGGTGACGTCGTCGGCTCCGTGGACGACGGGCTCGGCGGCAAGGTCCCGGTCGTCGCGACCAAGGACCTCGTGGTGGCCGGCTTCCCGGGCGTCACCGGCACCATCACCCTGGACCCGACCGCCGTCCACCACAGCGAGAAGGCGGGCAAGGAGATCGGCACCCTGCGCGTGGGCGCGGGCGACGGCAAGGTGGAGGTCCCGGTGGCCCTCCAGTCCGACCTCAACCCGCCGTCCATCGAGTCCCGCCTGCTGCGCCTCCTCTGACCCCTCCCCTCCCCGAACCCCGGAGGGGGAGCCGGCCCCGGCTCCCCCTCCGCCGTTCCCCGGTCCGCCACCCCTGTCGCACCCCCGATCCGGTACGCTGTGAACGGCCTGGTCACCGACCGGCCACGCCTCAGTAGCTCAGGGGATAGAGCACGGCTCTCCTAAAGCCGGTGTCGCAGGTTCGATTCCTGTCTGGGGCACAACAGAACCGCAGCTCGCAGGCCCTCCGTCCGCATCCGGGCGGAGGGCCTGCGGCATTCCCGCCCTTTCGGGCCGGCCACCGTGGTCTCACGGCGGCGCCCCGCACGTGGCCGTTCTCCGATCCCGTTCCGGAACCCCTGCCCCGGATGTGGTCGACGGGTCGGGGAAACCTCCGGTTGCCGTCGTGGAACCCAGGTCGCGCTCGCGGCGGCACTGGCCGAGCGGTCGCCGCCGGTGGTGCCCGACGAGCCGATGGCCGACTTGGGCCCGCTCACCCGGGAGGACGTCCCGGCCCGGCTGCGGAAGGTCGCGGCCACCACCGGCAGACGGCCGACCTGGGGGAGCGGCCGCGGGCGCCCGGCGCCACGGTGCCGGACTCGGCCACGCTCACCGAGATCGTGCTCGCCACCCTCCGCGGAGCCCGGACCGGGACGCCCGCGTCGCGGCACGCCGACTGGCCCCCGCGAGGCCGTACGACTCCCGAAGGCGGCGCACCCGTGTTCCGGCACACCGTTCCGCTCGACCGGCTGCCCCCGGCCGTCACCGTGGTCGCGCCGGCGCTCTACCCCCGTCCAGCCCCTACGAGGTGTCGAGCAGGCCGGACAGCGGCATGACTGAGGGTCTGGCGCCCTACCTCGCGATCCTGCTCGCGGTGGTGCGGGCCGCGCCCACGCCGGCCTGCGGGTTCGAGACCGGCACGGGGGGCCGGGCCCGGCCCCGGGCAGCGGCCGTTCGCGGCGGTTCGTCAGCCGGGCGGCCCTGCCGGGACGGCCCGCCGGGTGGCGGCCCCGGCGGCCGGGCCGGTGGCGATCGCGCACAGCGCGCTCAGCACCAGGTGGGGGCCATGGGCGCGACCACCGCCACCGCCACCGCCACCGCCACCGCCACCGCCACCGCGACCACCGCCGCCACCACCGCCGCCGCCACCTCCGGACGCAGCATGACGGGCCGCCAGATCGCCGTGCCGGACGGGCACCAGACCGCGCTGACCCGGCTCGCGGACGGCGGCGTGGCGGTCGAGACCAGCCGAACGGCCACGTCTGGGAGGGCCAACCGGTCTGCGGCGCCGTCTTCCTGGTGCTGACCGCCGCCCTGCTCGCCCCGGGCCCTCCGCCGAGTCCGGCGGGGACCTTCGGCGTTCCCGGGGCGGTTCCCCGGGGCCAGCGGCCTCGGCGACCTCGGCGACCTCAGCGGCGGCTGGAAGCGCCTCAGCGGACCGGCGCGTCCGGGCGGTCGCCCGGGCCGTCCCGGCCGGGGACGTCCGACTCGGCACCGCCCAGCGGGCCGTCGCCCGACCGGCCGTCCTCCAGGGGGTCGGGGTCCAGCAGGTCGCCGTCCGACGGTCCGTAGGCGTCCGGTCCGTCGGCGTCCGGTCCGTCGGTCCGCGGGGCCCGGACGGACGACACGATGACCCGCTGGACCCTGGGCCTGGTGCGCCAGTTGACCCGCCGTACGTCCCGCGCCAGCGCACCCGGCCGCCAGAGTTCGATCGTGGCCGTCACGATGCCCAGGACGACGCCGGCGGCCAGCCAGCCCGCCACCACGTCGCTGGGCCAGTGCACCCCGAGGGCGGTCCGGGTCCAGCCGATGGTCACCACCGTCGCGACGGCCACCGTGCAGGCGGCGGTCCGGCCGCGGCGGTCGACCCGGTACCAGAGCAGGCCGACCAGGACGGCACAGGTGATCGCCGAGGCCATCGCGTGCCCGGAGGGGAAGGCCGGGCCGCCCGCGTGCGAAACCGGGTCGGAGAAGGTGGGCCGCTGCCGGTCGACGGCCAGCTTGAGCGCCCACTGGGCGCCCCAGCCGACCAGCGCCTGGGCGGCCGTCCAGCCCGCCAGCACCCGGGCGCCGATCAGCCAGAGCCAGGTGGCCGCGATGCCGAGCAGTGCACGCATCGTGACGGGGCCGCCGATGTCGGAGAGGGTCTGCACCGCGGCGGTCCAGATCCGGTGTTCCCGTGCGTAGTCGTGGAGTTCGCTGATCCAGGCCTGGTCGAACTGGTGCAGGGGGTGCCAGTGGCCCGTCACCAGCGTCGCGAGGAGGCAGAACAGCGCGGCACAGCCCAGCGCGAGCGACGAGTCCCGGAGGAGACGACGCTGACGCACAGTGACGGAAGTCGTGCTGTTGGTCAGGTGCATGCCTGGTACCTTCCCAGCGTCCTGGGCCGATCGGGAGCTGCGGTGATAGCGATTCGGCATCTTTTGTGCGGAGGACCTGCGTGCGCCGGGTTGTGGGCGCGGGCGGGGGTCGGGGGCGCGCGGGAACGTGTGCGACCGCTCGGCTGTTCAACGAAGGGGCGGCGGTTGCGTGTGCGGCCGGTGAAGAAGTGCTCTACGGGTGGTCGTGGACGGGCACTTGAGGTGTTCGATCGGTCACGTGCTGTGCGGATCCGGGATGAAAACCGGCAGGATACTGCATTGCTGGGAAGAATCTGAGCGACTTGGGAATGTTGTCCGGAATCTGTTCGTTAGATCGTTACGTGTGAGCCCCTCGGGGCCCGCACTTCTTGCCCTCTCGGGCAGGCAGGCAGACCTCGGCAATTCCAGCAAAGGGAGCAAGCATGGCCACCCGTGCCGTCGTTCGCGACAGGGCCGACCGGACTCGCGCGGCCCGCCCGACCAACCTCGAGGCCGACCGTGACCTGGTCGGCATGTACCTCGACGAGATCGCCAGGACGCCCCTGCTCGATGCCGCCGAGGAGGTCGAGCTCTCGCTGCGGATCGAGGCCGGCGTGTACGCCCAGCACATGCTGGACGAGGGCGAACTTCCCGACGGCGTCACGCGCGAGGAGCTGGAGGCGATAGCCGCCGACGCCGAGCGCGCCAAGGACGTCTTCATCCGCTCGAACCTCCGTCTGGTCGTGGCGGTCGCCCGCCGCTACCCGCGCAGCGGCCTGCCGCTGCTGGACCTCATCCAGGAGGGCAACGCCGGCCTGGTGCGCGCCGTCGAGAAGTTCGACTACGCCAAGGGCTTCAAGTTCTCCACCTACGCGACGTGGTGGATCCGACAGGCGATCACCCGCTCGATCGCCGACCAGTCCCGCACGATCCGGCTGCCCGTGCACCTGGTCGAGGAGCTCGGCCGGATCCGCCGGGTGCAGCGCGAGAAGTCCAAGGAGCTGGGCCGCGAGGCGGAGCCGGCCGAGATCGCGGCCGAGCTGGACACCACCGAGGCCCGGATCAAGGACGTGCTGGACTGGGCGCGGGACCCGGTCAGCCTCAACATGTCGGTCGACGACGAGGGTGAGACCCAGTTCGGCGACCTGGTGGAGGACACCGGGGCGACGTCCCCCGAGGACGCCGTGATGGTCATGCTCCGCCGCGAGGAGCTGGACGACCTGATCGGGCGGCTGGACGACCGCACGGCCTCGATCATCCGCTCCCGCTACGGCATGGAGGACGGCCGCGAGCGCACCCTCACGGAGGTGGGCAAGCAGCACGGCCTCACCCGCGAGCGGATCCGTCAGATCGAGAAGCACGCCCTGGCCGAACTGAAGAAGATCGCCGACCACGCGGGCTTCGAAGCCGCCTGACGGCCGACGGCCGAGGTCGACCACCCGGGCCCTGGTGCGGAGCGCTCCGCACCAGGGCCCGTGGCGCGTCGCGGGCCTCTTAGGCTGGAGGGACAGGTCAGACCGTGAACAGGTGATCGGGAAAAGGGTGGACAGGGTGAGCGAGCAGCGACAGGCAGAGCAGGGGCAGGAGGAGCAGGGTCAGCGGCAGCGGGAGCCGAAGGCCCAGGGCGACCCGGACCCGGACCCGGCCAGGGCCAAGGCCCGCCTGGTCTTCCGCGATCCGCTGGACCAGCAGTCCCGGGACGACACCGACGCCGGCTGGGGCGACCGCCCCGGAGCCGGGGAGAGCGGTGGGCGGGGGCTGGACTGGTACCTGAGCCAGCGCCCGCCGCACCACGGGGACTAGGGCGGGGAACGGGGATCAGCGCGCCGTGACCAGCGCGTCGCGGATCTCGGTCAGCAGTTGGACCTCCCGGGCCTCGGCCTCGGCCGCCTCCTCGACGACGGTCCTGCGCCTGGCCGCCAACCGGTTCATGGGCACGATGAGGACGAAGTAGACGACGACGGCGGTGATCAGGAACTGCAGGGCGGCACTGAGCACCGACCCCCACAGGATGAGGACTCCGGACGTGACCTCACCCGTGCCGCTCACCTCGCAGGGCCCCTTGAGGCAGGAACTGTAGGACGCCAGGTCCTTCGTCCCGAACGCGCCGACGATCGGGTTGATCACGCCTTTGACGAAGGCGTTGACGATGTTGGTGAAGGCCGCGCCGATGACCACGGCGACGGCGAGTTCGACGACATTTCCACGCAGCAGAAATTCCTTGAAGCCTTTCATGCCGCCTCGAACGACGAAGTCGTTCCCGGGTCACGGGTGATCCTCCGGAAGCGCGGATTGACAATCCGTACGGCCCACCGCGCCCCCCGAGGGCGGCGGCAGACCGGCCCGCGCGGGCCCGAAGGCGAGCGCCGCGGCCACCGCGAGCAGTACCAGCGCGGGCACCCCGCCCCGCCGTCGGACGGCCCGGCGCCAGCGGTGCCACCCGCCGCACCCGCGCCGGATCGGCGGGAAGCTCGGCACCTCCTGCCGGGGCGGCACGGTGGGCGCGGGCAGCGGAACGGACAGGCTCATGGCCGTCATCGGGGCACCTCCGGAGGATGCGGTCGGACACCGCGCGGTCGGACACCGCGCGCTCACCGTGCGGTCGGACACCGTTCGGTGAGCACACGATGCGCGTTTCCGTCACCGCCGGAAAGCCGGTTCCCACAACCTGTGGACAACCCCGCCCCTGTGGACAACTTCGTACACCCACGCGAGTGAGCCCGACCTCCCCGGGCTGACGAAAGGCCGGACGCGAGCACGAAGAGCACGCGAAAGGCCCGTCACCCCCGCGCGAAGCGGGGCCGACGGGCCTTCCCGTGAAGCCTCAGGAACTCCCGGAATCCGGGGAGCCGAACTCAGCTCGCGGCCGGGGCCGGGCTGCTGGACGCGCTGGACGAGCTCGACGAACCGGAAGCGCTCGACGAACCCGACGCCGACGACGACGTCGAGGAGCCGGCGGACGAACCCGCGCCCACCGAGCTGCTGGAGGACGAGCGGCTGTCGGTCCGGTAGAAGCCCGAGCCCTTGAACACGACACCCACGGCCGAGAAGACCTTGCGGAGCCGTCCCTGGCAGTCGGGGCACGTGGTCAGCGCCTCGTCGGTGAACTTCTGCACCGCCTCCAGGCCGTTGCCGCACTCGGTGCACTGGTACTGGTACGTGGGCACTTGTCTTCCTCCTGGCACTCTCGCCTGATGAGTGCTAACGATGGTCAATGATGCGGCATTCCGTTGGATCAGTCCAGCGAATCCGGTGTGAGATGAGCCGGTACGGGCCGCGTTCGACCGCCCGCTCAGCCCTTGGCCGCGCCGACCAGCTGCGCCGAGGCGGCGCGCTCGCCGGACCCCGCCACCACGTGACCGCTCCTGGCCGGTGCGACCAGCAGGTGCCGCATCGACACCAGGGCGATCAGCCCCAGACCGGCGCCGACCAGCGGCACCAGGAACCCGGCGGACGGCCCGTGGCCGTCGATCAGCCGCCCGGCCACCATCGAGCCGACGGCCAGGCCGAGGCCGATGGCGCCGGTCAGCCAGGTGAAGGCCTCGGTCTTGGCCCCGTCCTCGACCAGGGTCTCGACCAGGGTGTAGCCGCTGATGAGGGTCGGGGCGATGGCCAGACCGCAGAACAGTCCGGCGATCGACAGGGTGACGAGGTTGGGCATCGCCCACAGCGTCGAGCAGCCCACCACCAGCAGCGCGTAGCTGATGACCATCCTGTGCTGGACGGCCCGCCGCCAGGCGATGACGCCGTAGAGCACGCCGGCCACCATCGAGCCGCCGGCGAAGATCCCGTACACGGTGCCGGCCGCGTCGTGCTGGCCGACCGAGTCGGCGAAGGCGTTCACCGAGACCTGCATCCCGCCGAACACGGCCCCCACCCCGAGGATCACTCCGGCCAGCAGTCGGACGCCGGGCGAGGCCAGCGCGGAGGCGCGTCGCGCGCCGGGCTGAGGGACGGTCCGGGTGGGAGCGGTGCGGCGCTGGGTGGCGAAGACCAGGCCGCCGACGAAGGTCAGTGCGGCCTCCGTGATCAGCGCGGTGGCGGGACTGACCGAGGTGGCGATCTTGGCGGCCAGGATCGGACCGATCACGAAGGTGAACTCGTCCGTCACGGACTCGAAGGCGAACGCGGTGCTCACCTTGGCCGCCGAGGAGGCGGACGCGCCGTCGGCGCCGATGGTGGCGATCCAGCGGGCCCGGACCATCGCACCGATCTGCGGCACGCTCGCGCCGGCCGGAACGGCGGCCAGGAACAGGCTCCAGGCCGGCGCGTGGCCGAGTGCCAGCGTGATCAGCAGGCCGACCGAGGCCGCGTGCACCGCGACGGTCGGAACGAGGACGGCGGCCTGCCCGTACCGGTCGGCGAGCCGCCCGGTCTGCGGGCCGATCAGCGCCTGCGCGACGGCGGCGATCGCCGTGACGGTGCCGGCGGTGCCGTACGAGCCGTGGGTGTCCTTGACGAGCAGCAGGATGCCCATGCTGAGCATCGCGTAGGGCAGCCGCGCGATGAAGGCGGGGGCCAGGAACGTCCAGGCGCCGGGCGTGCGCAGCAGCGCGCCGTACCCGACCTTGGCGGGTGCGGTCACGCTGTCGGGGGTGCTGGCCGCGGTGTCCGGAGCAGTGCCCGGAGCGGTGTCCGGAGCGGATTCCGCGGCGATCTCGACCGTTCGGCGGGCCGTCACGGTCGGTCCTTCCTGCTGCCTGGTAGCGCGGCAGGGCATGGGGTGGCCCCGACGGCGCCGAGAGTCGTCCTCTCGCGCGTCGACCGGGGTAGATACCGGGCCGGCCGGGCCTGGTGGGCCGGGGCCGGACCGCGGCCGCCGAGCGGTCGCGCCAACTCTGCGTCAGGCAGATGCTGGGGGTGGTCTAACGGTAGTTATACGGCGTAGTCGAACCAGCATACAGTTACGCGCGTAGATCCCGCCAGACCACCCACGACGCAGCGGCCGGCCGGAGGCCCTCGCCCGGGCCCCCGGCACAAGCGGCAGCCCCAGCCGGCACCGGCCGTTCAGCCACCCCGCCGGTCGGCCGTCACCGCCGCCGGGCATTACCCGGCCGTCACCGCCCGGCCGTCACCGCCCGGCCGTCACCGCCCGGCCGTCACCGCCCGGCCGTCACCGCCCGGCCGTCACCGCCCGGCCGTCACCGCCCGTTCAACCACCCCGCCAGCTTGCCGCCCTTGTCCACGGCCCGCAGTCGCCGCTCCGCGGCCTCGCTCACCTCGTCCGTGGTGACCACCAGCAGCTCGTCCCCGCCGCGCAGCATCGTCGCCTTGTCCGGCACGAAGGAGTTGCCCTCCCGCACCACCAGGGTGACCGCCGCCCCCTTGGGCAGCCGCAGCTCGCTGATCTCCACGCCGGACATCCGCGAGGCCGGGGAGAGGGCGACCGACAGCAGGTGCCCGTGCAGCTTCTCCAGTGGCGCGGACTCGATGTCGAGGTCCTGGCCCATCGCGCCCTCGCCGATCTTCAGCCGTTTGGCCATCCAGGGCAGCGTCGGTCCCTGGAGCAGGGTGAAGACGACGACCAGGATGAAGACGATGTTGAACACGTCCTCGGCCTTGTGCGCGCCGGAGACCACCGGGATGGTGGCCAGCACGATGGGGACCGCCCCGCGCAGCCCGGCCCAGCTCAGCAGGGCCTGCTCGCGGCCCGGCACCTTGAACGGGGTCAGCGTGAGCACCACGGACAGCGGCCGGGCCAGGAACACCAGCACCCCGCCGATCACCAGCGCGGGCACCACGGCGTCGCCCATGCTCTCGGGTGCGGCGAGCAGTCCGAGCAGCACGAACATGCCGATCTGCCCGATCCAGGCGAGCCCGTCGGCGAAGCCGCGCACGGCCGGTCCGTGCGGGAGCTTGGAGTTCCCGAGGATCACCGCGCTGATGTAGACGGCGAGGAAGCCGGAGCCGTGCAGCAGCGAGCCGCCGGCGTAGGCGAGCACGGTCAGCGCCACCACGGCGATCGGGTACAGGCCGGAGGAGGGCAGCGCGACGTGCTTCACCGCGAACGCGCCGAGCTTGCCGACGGCCAGGCCGACCGCCGCGCCGATCGCCAGTTCGGCGACGATCGTGGCGAGCAGCACGTACCAGGTGTCCAGTTCGCCGGCGGAGGCGAAGGCGACGACCAGGATGACCACGGGCGCGTCGTTGAAGCCGGACTCGGCCTCCAGCAGGCCGGTGAGCCGGTGCGGCAGCGGGACCATCCGCAGCACCGAGAAGACGGCCGCGGCGTCGGTGGAGGAGACGATCGCGCCGAGCAGCAGCGAGGTCCGCCACTCCAGGCCGACCAGCCAGTGGGCACCGGCCGCGGTGACGATGACGCTGATCCCGACGCCGACGGTGGCCAGCACGGTGGCCGCCGGCATCGCCGGTCTGACCTCGCGCCAGCTCGTCTTGAGGCCGCCCTCGGCCAGGATCACCACGAGCGCCGCGTAGCCGAGCACCTGGGTCAGTTCGGCGTTGTTGAAGGTGACGCCGATCCCGTTCTGGCCCAGTGCCACGCCGATCCCGAGGTAGATCAGCAGACTGGGCAGTCCTGATCGGGTCGAGAACCGGACGGCGATCACCGCGAAGAGCAGGATCACGGAGGCTTCGAGCAGGAGCTGGTTCAGATGGGCGACGTTCACGCAGTGGCACCTCGGGCAGGCATGGGCGGGCGGGGTGTCAGGTGGTGCAGGAGGGATCGGCGGTGCGGGGATGTCGGGTGGTGCAGGGGGTCGGTGGTGGAGCTGTCAGCTGGTACGGAGGTGTTCCGTGTGTACAGAGAGGGGTGCTGTCGAGCACCGGCCCGCTAAGAAGTCGTCAATGCTCCTGTTGCGGATCGTTACTCAGTCTAACATTTTGCCATATCTTTAGCTTGGTCCCCCGTTCACAGCCCTCCGCCGACTCGGCCTAATGTGGTTCCCTGTCACGGCCCCAGGCCCTGGACACGCCCGCCCGCCCCGAAGTCAGGACCGCAAGGACCCAGATGCCCCGCTCGAAGAAGTTCCGGCGCGCCCGTCTGATCGTGATCGTGCTGGTCGTGCTGCTGGTGGCCGGCGTCGGCTACGGCGGCTACCGCGGGGTCACCGCGGTCCGTGCGTCCTTCCCGGAGGTGGACGGCACGGTCAAGGTGGCGGGCCTGAGCGCGCCGGTCGACGTCAAGCGCGATGCCAACGGCATCCCGCAGCTGTACGCGGACACCTCCGAGGACCTGTTCCGCGCCCAGGGCTACGTCCAGGCCCAGGACCGCTTCTGGGAGATGGACGTCCGCCGGCACATCACCGCGGGCCGGCTCTCCGAGATGTTCGGCGACAGCCAGGTCGACACCGACTCCTTCATCCGCACCATGGGCTGGCGCCAGGTGGCGCAGAAGGAGTACGACAACAAGCTCTCGCCGGAGACCAAGAAGTACCTCCAGGCCTACGCGGACGGCGTGAACGCCTGGCTCTCCGAGCACCCCGGCGGGGAGAAGGCATCGCTGGAGTACGTCATGCTCGGCGCCGTCAACAGCGGCTACAAGCCCGAGCAGTGGACCCCGGTGGACTCGGTGGCCTGGCTCAAGGCGATGGCCTGGAACCTCTCCGGGAACCTCCAGGAGGAGATCGACCGCTCGCTGCTCGCCCAGGACTTCGGCCCGGACAAGATCGCCGAGCTGTACCCGGAGTACCCGTACTCCCGCAACGGCACGATCGTGAAGACCGGCACCGTCAGCGGTGACACCTACCGCCCGGCCGACGGCTCCACCCAGCCCGGCACGGCCCCCGGCGGTGGCACCGCACAGGGCGCTGCCACCACCAAGGCGCTGATCCAGGGCCTCACCGACCGGATCGACGGGATGCCGCAGCTGCTCGGCCGCCCCGGCCAGGGCATCGGCTCCAACTCCTGGGTGGTGGCCGGCTCGCACACCACCACCGGCAAGCCGCTGCTGGCCAACGACCCGCACCTCGGCCCCGGCCTGCCCTCGGTCTGGTACCAGATGGGCCTGCACTGCCGGACCGCCTCGCCGGCCTGCCAGTTCGACGTCTCCGGCTTCACCTTCGCCGGCATGCCCGGCGTGGTGATCGGTCACAACAAGGACGTCGCCTGGGGCTTCACCAACCTGGGCGCCGACGTGACCGACCTCTACCTGGAGAAGGTCACCGGCCCGGACACCTACCAGGTGGACGGCAAGGACGAGAAGTTCGACCTGCGCAAGGAGACCATCAAGGTCGCCGGCGGCGAGGACCGCACCATCACCGTCCGCACCACCCGGACCGGCGCCCCGCTCATCTCCGACCAGAGCACCGAGCAGCAGAACGTCGGCAAGTACGCCCCCAACGGCAGCTCCGCCCCCGACCGCGGTACCGGCGGCTACGGCGTCGCCCTGCAGTGGACGGCGCTCAGCCCGGGCAGGACCATGGACGCCGTCTTCGAGCTGGACAAGGCCCGCAACTGGGACGACTTCCGCGCCGCCGCCAAGGACTTCGCCGTCCCCGCGCAGAACCTGATCTACGCCGACGCCAAGAACATCGGCTACCAGGCCCCGGGCGTCATCCCGGTGCGCGGCAAGGGTGACGGCTCCATGCCCGCCCCGGGCTGGGACTCCTCCTACCAGTGGAAGCCGGACCCGGTCCCCTTCAACGCCCTGCCGTACAGCTTCAACCCGGCCTCCGGCTACATCGTCACCGCCAACCAGGCCGTGGTGGACCCGAGCTACAAGTACACGCTGACCAAGGACTGGGAGTACGGCACCCGGGCCAAGGAGATCACCGACCAGATCGAGGGCCTGCTCAAGAACAACGGCAAGATCTCGCCGGACGACATGCAGACCCTGCAGCTGGACAACACCAGCATCATGGCCAAGACGCTGGTCCCGCTGCTGCTCAAGCAGCAGATCGACGACCCGTACGTGCGCCAGGCCCAGGACCTGCTGAAGGACTGGAACTACCACCAGGACGCCGACTCGGCCGCCGCCGCCTACTACAACGGCGTCTGGCGCAACCTGCTCAGCCTCGCCTTCGGCCAGAAGTTCCCGGCCGACATCCGGGCCAAGGACAACTGCCTGCTGGTGCGCCAGCAGGACGACCCGACCAAGCCGGACAGCTCCAGCAAGATCGTCACCCAGTGCGGCACCCGCGACCCGGGCAAGGCCCAGCCGGACGGCGGCGACCGCTGGACCGAGGTGGTGCGCGCCCAGCTGGACAAGCCCGACAGCTCGTGGTGGACGTACATCGACTCCCAGCACAAGGAGCAGAAGGGCCTGGACAACCTGCTCAAGGAGGCGATGAAGAACGCCCGGCAGGACCTCACCTCGCTGCTCGGCAAGGACATCTCCACCTGGAGCTGGGGCCGCCTGCACAAGCTGGAGCTGCGCGAGCAGACCCTCGGCACCGACAACTCCTCGATCGCCTCGGGCGTCGTCCACAAGCTGCTCAACCGCGGCCCGTACCGCCTCTCCGGCGGCTCGGCGGCGGTCGACGCGGCGGGCTGGAACGCGGCGGCCGGTTACCAGGTGGACTGGATCCCGTCGATGCGGATGGTGGTCGACCTGAACGACCTGGACTCCTCGCGCTGGATCAACGTCGGCGGCGAATCCGGCCACGCCTTCCACGCGAACTACAACGACCAGACCGACCTCTGGCTCAAGGGCAAGCTGTTGGCCTGGGCGTTCACACCGGACGCGGTCGAGAAGGCCACCCAGCACAAGCTGGTGCTCACCACCGGCTGACGCCCGTACGGCACGCGGAGAACGGCCCCGCCCCCTCCGGGGGAGCGGGGCCGCCGCCGTCTCACCCCAGCGCCCGCACCCCCGAGGGCGTGACCGCCAGGTCCACCGGCAGGTCGTGCGGCTCGGCCGGTACCCGCTCCAGCAGCTCGTGCTCGTACAGCAGCACCGCCAGTACCGGCCGCACCCCCGCCCGCCCCAGCCGGGCCAGCACCCGGTCGTAGCTGCCGCCGCCCCGGCCCAGCCGCAGCCCGCCCCGGTCCACCGCCAGGCCCGGCAGCAGCACCACCGAGGCCCGCGTCACGGCCTCCGGCCCGAGCCGCGGCCCGACCGGCTCCAGCAGCCCGCGCCCGGCCGGGGCCAGCGTCTGCGGCCCCGCGTACTCGGCCCAGTCCAGGTCGTTGTCGGGCAGCAGCACCGGCAGCAGCACCCGCACCCCGCTCTCCCGCAGCGCGTCCAGCAGCGGCCTGGTCCCCGGCTCCGCGCCCACCGAGACGTAGGCGGCCACCGTGGCGCCCGGCGCGGCCAGCTCCCAGGCGTGACCGGCCAGGGCGTGGGCCGCCCGGGCGCGCCCCTCGGCGCTGAGCGCGCGGCGTTCCGACAACAGCCGTGTCCTCAGCTCGCTCTTCTCGTTGTGCACCGGATCCTCCACGTCCGAAAACCGTGACGCGCAGAGCCTGACACGCGAAAGGGCGCCCCCGATTGTCCACCCCGTTGCTGGTCCACGCCCTGGCCGCGCTGAGCGCCCCCGCGCTGGCCGGCGTCACCGTGCTCGGCCTGCGCGTGCGCCGGGAGCGGACCGAGGCCGCCGAGGACCGGGAGCGGCTGAACGGGCGGATCGCCGAACTGGAGGAGCGCTGCGCCGAACTGGAGCGCACCGCCTCCTGCGACTCGCTCACCGGCGTCTGGAACTACCGCCACCTGCAGCTCACCCTGGACCGGGAGATCGAACGGGCCCGCCGCGCCGAGCACACCGAGCAGGCCGACGGCCCGCGCCCGCTGGCCGTGCTGCTGCTGGAGATCGCCGGCTTCGACGCGGTCATCGCCGAACACGGCCGCGCCCGCGGCAACGCCGTGCTGCGCGACCTCGCCCAGCGGCTCGCGATGGAGATCCGCCGCGCCGACACCCTGGGCCGCTACAGCGGCGAGGAGTTCCTGGTGGTGCTGCCGGACACCGGCTCCGAGGGCGCGGCGCAGGTCGCCGAGCGGCTGGTCTGGTCGGTCCGCCGACACCTGCTGCTCGACTGGTCCTCCGGCACCCGGGCCCCCCGCCCGGCCGGGGGCAACGGCCTGACCGCCGCGGCCGGAATCGCCGTGCTGCCCGAGGACGGCACGCACGCGGCCGTCCTGCTGCGCTCGGCGGACGCCGCACTGGCCGCGGCACGGGCGGCCGGCGGCGACTGCTGGCGGACCGCGCCGCGCCCCGGACAGCCTTGCGGCGAGCCCCGTGAGCAGCCCGCTCCCGCCCCGGAGCGGCCTTCGACTGCCGAGCGTGACCGTTCGGGAAAGCCGGGTAGTCTGTCGGCCTGTACCGGAGGGGACCCCCTCGCCCAGCCGGTCGCTTCCCATACGCCTGCCACTGTGGCCGTGCCCCGGGACGTGCTGTCCTAGCCGTCCGACCGTGCTCGGCCGGGCGAAAACATGCCTGAGTAAGGTAAACGCATGACGACGACCGCCTCCCGAATTCCGGTAACCAAGGCCGTGGTACCCGCGGCCGGACTGGGCACCCGCTTCCTCCCGGCGACCAAGGCCACTCCGAAGGAGATGCTGCCCGTCGTCGACAAGCCGGCCATCCAGTACGTCGTCGAGGAGGCCTCCGCCGCGGGTCTGTCCGACATACTGATGGTCACCGGCCGCAACAAGCGCGCGCTGGAGGACCACTTCGACCGCGCCTACGAGCTGGAGGAGCTGCTCGTCCGCAAGGGCGACGAGGACCGCCTGCGCCGGGTCCGCGAGTCCGTCGAGCTGGCCAACATGCACTACGTCCGCCAGGGCGACCCGAAGGGCCTCGGCCACGCCGTCTCCGTCGCGGAGCAGCACGTCGCCGGCCAGCCCTTCGCCGTCCTGCTCGGCGACGACCTGATCGACCCGCGCGACCCGCTGCTCGCCCGCATGATCGAGGTGCAGCAGGAGCTCGGCGGCTCGGTCGTCGCCCTCATGGAGGTCGACCCCTCCCAGATCCACCTCTACGGCTGCGCCGCCGTCAAGGCCAACGGCTTCGGCGAGGACGTCTTCCAGGTGACCGACCTGATCGAGAAGCCCGAGCCCGGCGAGGCCCCGTCCAACTACGCCGTCATCGGCCGCTACGTCCTCGACCCGCTGGTCTTCGACGTGCTGCGAGAGACCCCGCCCGGCCGCGGCGGCGAGATCCAGCTCACCGACGCGCTGCGCGAGCTGACCGCCCGCGACGCCGAGAGCGGCGGCCAGGTGCACGGCGTGCTCTTCAAGGGCCGCCGCTACGACACCGGTGACCGCGCCGACTACCTGCGCGCTATCGTCCGACTGGCCGCCGAGCGCGAGGACCTGGGCCCGGAGTTCCGCTCCTGGCTGCGGGAGTTCGTCGGCTCCGAGCTGCAGGACTGACCCTCAAGACCAAGAGAGCGAGCCGCCGATGACCGGGTCCACGGAACACACCACCACCCCCGCAGCCTGCTGTGACGGGTCCGCGGACCGGGCACCGGCGGCTCCTCGCTTCTGGACGGTGGACGAGCACCGCGCCGACGTGTTGTCGGCGATCGGCCCGCTGCCCGCGATCGAGCTCCAGCTGCTCGACGCCCGGGGCTGCCGGCTGGAGGAGGACGTGGTCGCCGACGGCGACCTGCCGCCCTTCGACAACAGCTCGATGGACGGCTACGCGGTCCGCACCGCCGACACCGAGGGCGCCACCGACCTCTACCCCTCGGTGCTCACCGTGGTCGGCGACATCGCCGCCGGCGCGGGCGAGCTGCCCAAGGTCGGCCCCGGCCAGGCCGCCCGGATCATGACCGGCGCACCCCTGCCGCCCGGCGCCCAGGCCGTCGCCCCGGTCGAGTGGACCGACGGCGGCAGCGGCACCGGGACGGCCGCCGCCGCGATGACCGCGCCGGTCGCCGGCGAGGAGGTCCGGGTGCTACGGCCGGTCGCCGAGGGCGCGCACATCCGCCGCCGCGGCAGCGACGTCGCGGCCGGCACCACCGTCCTGACGGCCGGCACCCGGCTCGGCCCCACCCAGCTCGGCCTGCTCGCCGCGGTCGGCCGGGCCACCGTGAAGGTCCGCCCGCGTCCCCGGGTGGTGGTGCTCTCCACCGGCAGTGAGCTGGTCCAGCCCGGCGAGCCGGTCGGACCCGGGCAGATCACCGACTCCAACAGCTTCACCCTCACCGCGGCCGCCCAGGAGGCCGGCGCCATCGCCTACCGGGTCGGCGGCGTCCCCGACGACCCCGACCGGCTGCGCGCCGTCCTGGAGGACCAGCTCGGCCGGGCCGACCTGATCGTCACCAGCGGCGGGGTCAGCGTCGGGGCGTACGACGTGGTCAAGGAGGTCTTCGAGTCCTACGGGGGCGTCGACTTCCGCAAGCTGCGGATGCAGCCCGGCAAGCCGCAGGGCTTCGGCCGGATCGGCGGCGCGGCCGGGGTGCCGCTGCTCGCCCTGCCCGGCAACCCGGTGAGCGCCTACATCTCCTTCGAGCTCTTCGTCCGCCCGGCCATCCGCACCATGCTGGGCGCGGCCGACGTCCACCGCCCGGTGGTGCGCGCGCTCTGCCCGTCCGCGCTGCGCTCACCGGCCGGCCGCCGCCAGTTCCTGCGCGGCCGCTACTCGGCGGCCGACGGCACGGTGCAGCCGGTGGGCGGTGCCGACTCTCACCTGGTCGGGGCGTTGGCCCGGGCGAACTGCCTGATCACCGTCCCCGAGGACACCACCGAGCTGCCGGCGGGCAGCGAGGTCGACGTGGTGTTGCTGGACTCCTGAGCGGAGGACGGGTCCGGCCCCGGGTCGAAGGGCGCGCCTGCGCCGAAAAGCAGGGGCGGGGGAGCGCCGACCGCCGGTGTCGGCCCGAGGGCGCCCGGAGGCGTGCGGGCCGGTCCGGGAGCGGTACGGTAGCGCGGTATTCGACCTGCGCGCCCCTGGAGTTACCCGTGACGACACCGAACCCCGGCGACCGCCTCACCCACGTCGACGAGCAGGGCGCCGCCCGGATGGTCGACGTGTCCGGGAAGGCCACCACCGCGCGCACCGCCGTCGCCACCGGGCGGGTCCGGGTCTCCGCACAGGTGGTGGAGCTGCTGCGCGGCGAGGGCGTGCCCAAGGGCGACGCCCTCGCGGTGGCCCGGATCGCTGGGATCATGGGCGCCAAGAAGACCCCGGACCTGATCCCGCTCTGTCACCCGATCGCGGTCTCCGGCGTCAAGGTCGACCTCGCCGTCGCGGACGACGCGGTCGAGATCACCGCCACGGTGAGGACCGCCGACCGCACCGGCGTCGAGATGGAGGCGCTGACCTCGGTGACGGTCGCCGCGCTGACCGTGATCGACATGGTCAAGGCGGTGGACAAGGGCGCCGCCATCGAGTCCGTCCGGGTGCTCAGCAAGACCGGCGGCAAGAGCGGTGACTGGTTCGCGCCGGAGGTCGACGCGTGAGCGGGCGGGGCGGACGCATGAAGGCGCTCGCGGTGACGGTCTCCAACCGGGCCTCGGCCGGGGTGTACGAGGACAGGGGCGGCCCGCTGCTGGTGGCCGGGCTGACCGCGATGGGTTTCACCGTCGACGGCCCCCGGGTCGTCCCGGACGGCGAGCCGGTGGAGGCCGCGCTGCGTGAGGCCGTCGCCGCCGGCTACGACGTGGTGCTGACCACCGGCGGCACCGGCATCTCGCCGATGGACCTCACCCCCGAGATGACCGCCCGGGTCATCGACCGGCCGGTCCCCGGCATCGCCGAGGCGATCCGCGCGTACGGCCGCGACAAGGTGCCGACCGCGGCGCTCTCCCGCGGGCTCGCCGGGCTCGCCGGACGTACCCTGATCGTCAATCTGCCGGGATCGACCGGCGGCGTCCAGGACGGCCTGGCCGTCCTGGAGCCGCTGCTCGCCCACGCCGTCGACCAGCTCGGCGGCGGGGACCACCCCCGGCCCGACGCACCAGCTTCCGGGAGAGCGCACTGAACGCCGGCTGGCCGGTAGAACTCCAGGAGGGCGAGGTCGTGCTGCGCCCGATCCGGGCCCGCGACCAGCGCGAGTGGCAGGAGGTGAGCCGCCGCAACCGGGACTGGCTGCGCCGCTGGGAGGCCACCGTGCCGCCCGGCCCGGCGGGCCGGGCCGCGAGCCCCCGCCCGACGTACCGGCAGATGGTCCGCTTCCTGCGCGGCGAGGCCTCGGCCGGCCGGATGCTGCCCTTCGTGGTGCTCTACAAGGGCCAGCTGGTCGGGCAGTTGACCGTCGGCGGAATCACCTGGGGTTCGATGTGCTCGGCCAACATCGGCTACTGGATCGACGAGGCGGTGGCGGGCCGGGGCATCATGCCGACGGCCGTGGCGCTTTCGGTGAACCACTGCTTCCACGCGCTGGGGCTGCACCGGATCGAGGTCTGCATCCGCCCGGAGAACGGCCCCAGTCGCCGGGTGGTGGAAAAGCTCGGCTTCCGCTCGGAGGGAATCCGCCCGCGCTATCTCCACATCGACGGGGACTGGCGGGACCACCTGGTCTACGCCCTGACCGCCGAGGAGGTCCCGGAGGGGATGCTGGAGCGCTGGCGGGCGATCAGTTCGGGCCGTGAACCGCGCAATTGAATATATGTTCGAAAAAAATATCGATATGGCATCGGCGCGGTGGCGGACCGTCACAAATGCCGGCAAAATAGTCGGAGAATCAGCTTGATCACACGACACGCCGCACCAAATTGCTGCCAGGCCTTCCCCGGCGCCCGTACGGTGTGAATCGTGAGCAGTAGCGGCCTTATCTACGCCGTCATCGTAGGGGCCTGGGCCGCCTATCTGGTGCCGATGTGGCTCCGCAGGCAGGACGAACTCAACGAGGCGCGCCCGACGGAACGCTTCAGCACCGCCATCCGCCTGCTGGCCGGGCGTTCGGCGCTGGAGCGGCGGGCAGCCCGGGCCCTGGGCGACGAACCGCGTGACGACGAGCAGAGCAACGACGGTCCTCCCGAACGGGACGGGGCCGCCTCCGGCGACCCCGTCGCACGGGAGCCCGAACCCCCGGCGGAGCGCCCGGCCGAACGGCCGGCCCCCGCGCGGGCGGCCGGTGGCGAACGCCGGGCGCGGCTGCTGGCCCGCCGGCGCCGGATGGTCACCGTCCTCTTCCTCGCCTTCGCCCTCGGCGCGGTGGTCGCCGCGGTGGCCGGACTCGCCTTCCTCTGGGTCCCGGCCGTCCCGGCGCTCCTCCTCACCCTGTACATCGGCCACCTGCGCAAGCTGGAGCGCCAGCGGTACGAGGTGAAGCTCGACCGGGTGCGGGCCGCCCAGGCGGCCGAGCGACTGCGCCAGCGGGAGCGGCAGCGTGCCGAGGCCCCGACGGACGACCGGCCGACGGTCGAGGCGCCCGTTGCGGTGGAACCGGATCCGGCCCCGCCCGCCGAGCACCGGTCCGGCCGCCGCCCGCACCTGCGGCTGGCCGCCGACTCCGGCGAGGCCACCGTCCTGGTGTCCTCCGCCTCCGCGGTGGCCGAGGCGACCGAGCACGAGGAGTGGGTCGACGGAATGCGCGAGCGCGGTGCGGCCGGCCCGGACTCCTGGGAGCCGGTGCCCGTCCCGCTGCCGACCTACGTCACCGCGCCGGTCGCCCCCCGGGTGTCCCGGGGCCTCGACCTGTCGGCCCCGGGCACCTGGACCGCCGGGCGCCCGACCGAGTCCCGCAGCACCCCGCTGTTCGACCAGTACGCCGAAGCCCCGGCTGCGGAGTCCCGCCCCCGCGCGGCCAACGAATGACCGCCGTGACCGCCTCCGACCAGGGGGTGGTCACGGACCCCCTCCGAAAGGTGCTAGAGTTTCTTCTCGTTGGGGCTGTGGCGCAGTCCGGTAGCGCACCTCGTTCGCATCGAGGGGGTCAGGGGTTCGAATCCCCTCAGCTCCACCCAACGGACCGGTTCCGACCGGTCCACCAAATCCCGCCGGGAGTCAACTCCCGGCGGGATTTGGCGTTTCCGGCCTCCGCGGGAGCAGGCGCCCCGCCTCGTGACGGAGCTCACACCGCCTTCACCGGGCCGGAAACTGACGTGACTTCGGGGCTCAGGGGGGTCTCAGGGGGGTCGGTTATGGTGGGTGGGCCCAGACGCTGACGAGGGAACGATCTGGTCTATCTCAACGGGGTGCCATCGCGGTGCGCGAGTTCGGTCTGAAACGGTGGACGCGGCAGGCGGACCCGGCGGGGCCGGCGGGCGGCCCGGCGAGCGGAAGACCGAATTCCTGGACCATCGCGGCGGTCTGCGTCGCGGCGGTGTCCCTGGCGGCCTTCGTCGTCCAGCGGCACCTGCACGGGGCGAACATGGTCGACATGCTCGTCTACCGGGCCGAGGGCCAGGCCGTCGTCAACGGTGACGACCTGTACGCGATGCGGCTGCCCGGCTGGGACCTGCCGGCCACCTACCCGCCGTTCGCCGCGATGCTGTTCGTGCCGAGCACCTGGTTCGCCGTGAGTCCGCTGCGCATCCTGGTGATGCTCGGCAACTACGCGCTGCTCGGCCTGGCCGTGCACCTGTCGCTCAAGCTGGCCGGCTGGCCCGCCCGGCGGTACCGCCCGGCCGCCACGATCCTCGCGACCGGCCTGGGCGTCTGGCTGGAGCCGGTGTACACCACCTTCCAGTACGGCCAGGTCAACCTCGCCATCCTCTGCCTGGTGCTGTGGGACCTGACCCGCCCGGACCGCAGCCGGTCCAAGGGCGTGGGCATCGGCCTGGCCACCGCGATCAAGATCACCCCGGGTCTGTTCACGGTCTACCTGCTCCTCACCGGCCGGATCCGGGCCGCCCTGGTCTCCGTCGGCACCTTCCTGGCGGCCGGCCTGATCGGCTGGATCGCGCTGCCGGACGGCTCCTACGGGTTCTGGACCACGTACCTGTGGGACCCGAGCCGGGTCGGCGTCACCGTACTGGTGGACAACCAGTCGCTGCGCGGGGCCGTCTGCCGGCTGCTCGACGCCAACGACCCCGGCACGGTCGGGCTGATCGCCACCGGGCTGGTCGCCACGCTCGGGCTCGGGGTGGCCGTGCTCGCCGGACGCTCCGCCCGGGTGCTGCGCCGGGCCGACGCGTGGGGCGGCGTCTGCACCGCCCTCACCGCGCTGCTGGTCTCCCCGATCAGCTGGACCCACCACTGGGTCTGGTGCGTCCCGCTGATCGCCCTCCTGGCCGCGGAGGCCAGGAGCACCGGCCGCCGGGTGCTGCTGGGCGCGACGCTCGTGGTGTTCCTCTCCCACGTGATGTGGACCGTGCCGCACCGCTGGGGCCGCGGGGTCGCCTGGTACTGGCAGCTGCCCGGCTCGATCTACCCGCCGCTGGGCATCGCCGTCCTCGCCGTCATCGGCCTGCGGCTGTACCGCGCCCGGCGGCAGGAGGTCGACGCCTCGGCCGGGGCCTGGGCGCTGCTCGGCGCCAGGCTCGACCCCGACTACGACCGGGATCCCGATCGTGATCCCGACCACGACCCCGCCCGTGACCCCGCCCTGACCAATCGGATCTGACGGACGAGACGGACCGGAGCCGACGTGACCACCCAGACCGCGACCCCGTCGCCGCCCCTGGCAGCCGCGCCCGCCGCCCGCAGGGCCGCGGCCGTCCTGGGCTCGCCCGCCCGGCGCACCGTGCTGCTCAGCGCGCTGTGCTTCGCGGTGATGTGCGCCATCGGCATGCAGGGCTGGGCCTCCGTCTCGCTCGGCGGCTTCGACCTCGGCATCTTCGACCAGGGGGCGCGCGGCTACTCCCACTTCCACCTGCCGGTCTCGACGCTGAAGTACTACCACCACGAGTTCCCGCCCGGGTTCTCGCTGCTGGGGGACCACTTCTCCCCGGTGCTGGCGCTGCTCGCGCCGCTGTACTGGATCTGGGACGACCCGCGCTCGCTGATCATCGGGCAGGCGCTGCTGTTCGCGCTCGGGGTGCCGCTGATCCGGCGGATCGCCGCGCGGGCCTTCGCCGCCGCCGAGCCGGGCACCGCCCGTCGGGCCGCCGACCTGACCGGGCTGGTCTACGCACTCGGCTGGCCGCTGCTGGTCGCCTCCCGGGTCGGTTTCCACGAGGTCGCCTTCGCCGTCCCGCTGACGCTGCTGATGCTGGAGCGCGGCCAGGCCCGCCGCTACGGCACGGTGGTGCTCGCCGCGGTGCTGCTGTGCTGCACCAAGGAGGACCTCGGCCTGCTGGTCGGCGCGTACGGCCTGGTGCTGCTGCTGCGCACCCGCCGCACCGGGGACCGGGCCGGGCGCTTCACCGGGCTCAGCCTGCTGCTGGGCGGGCCGATCGCCTCGGCGGTGGCGATCAAGTGGCTGATCCCCGCGATGGGCGGCGAGCCGGGCTACTACTGGAACTACAAGGCGCTCGGCGACGACGGCGGCGACGCGCTGCGGAACCTGCTGCACGACCCCTTCCTGCTGGTGCAGACCGCCTTCGACCAGCCGCTGAAGCCGCTGCTGCTGCTCTGGCTGTTCGGCACGCTGTTCCTGCTGCCGCTGCGCTCGGCCACCGTGCTGTGCATGCTGCCGCTGCTGGCCGAGCGGATCCTCTCCAGCAACCCCAACCACTGGTCGATCGCCCGGCACTACGACTCGATGCTCTGGCCGGTCCTGCTGACCGCCACCGTCGAGGTGCTGGGGCGGATGAGCAGCGTCGAACGGCCCGAGCGGACCCGGCGGCGGGCCCGGCTGCTGGGCCTGGGCACGGTCGGGGTGGCGCTGGTCGCGGCGGTGCCGATCGGGCTGCTGCAGCTGGCGGTGCCGTCCTCCTGGGAGCCCAGGGCGAGCGAGGCCGCGCTGGTCCGGGCGGCCGGGCTGATCCCGGACGGCGCCTCGGTGGAGGCGGACAACCAGATTGCGCCGCGGTTGACCGCCCGGACCGACGTGGTGCTGGTGGACGGGACTCCGCGCGGACGGGAGTACGTGCTGACCCGGTCCGACAAGCGGTCCTTCCCGTTCAAGACGGACAAGGAGCAGGCCGACCGGATCGAGCTGCTGCTGGCCCACGGCTACCGGCAGCTCTGGGCCGAGGACGGCGTGGTGCTGCTGCACCGGGAGAGCACCGAGCCGGTGCCCGGCGAGCACGTGCCGGGGCCGGGCAGCAAGCCGGTCCAGGACGAGGTGCCGTCCGACGTGGGGCACAACCTGTTCAAGGGCTGACCAGGGCCCGTCACCAACCTGACGGGACGGAACACCTAGTCCTCTCGGACGATCACCACCGGGCAGGACGCGTGGTGCAGGCAGTACTGGGCGACGGTGCCCAGCGGGGCGTCCGGCGCGGTGGCGTGGCCGCGGTTGCCGAGGACCAGCAGGGCGGCGCCGGTCGCGGCGGCGACCAGGGCGGGGCCCGGCGGACCGGCCTTGAGCCGGCGGCGGAGCGGGACGGCGCAGGCGCCGGCCGCCTCGGCGAGGATCTCCGCGGCGCGGCGCTCGGGTTCGAAGCCGTCCAGGGCGGGCGGGACGAGGCCGTGCTCGCCGAGCAGGGAGGGGAAGTCCCAGACCGCCACCGCCTCCAGCGGGCCGCCGGTGAGGCCGGCCAGGCGGGCCGCCCAGCGGACGGCGGCGCGGGCGGGCTCGGAGCCGTCCACGCCGACCACGATCAGGCCGCGCGGCTGCATGGTTCGAGCGTAGGCACGCGGACGGGGTCGGACACGCCGGAGGGCCGGCCGGAGGGTGTCCGGCCGGCCCTCGCTGCGGCGGGTCCGCTACGGGCGCTCGGCGTAGGAGCCGTGCTGGTGCGAGCCCTGGTGCGGGACGGCGCCGTGGTGGCCGGGGCGGTGGCCGCGCGGGTGCCGGGTCAGGTGGTAGCCGAGGACGCCGGCCAGGGCGGCCAGGAAGCCGCCGCCGATGGTCCAGTACCAGCGGCTGTTCCAGCCGGAGAACCAGCCGGTGTACCAGTGCTCCTTCTCCGCGACCGGGGCCGCGGCCTTGGCGGTGCCGGCACCGCCGCCGACCGGCGGGACCAGCGGGGCCCTGAGCGAGCCGCCCTCGGGCTGGGCGTTGTCGGCGTTGCCCTTGGCGGCGACGTGCAGCTGGGCCGTGGCGGCCAGGCCGAGGTCGGGCTGCGGGGCGTCGGTGACCGACAGCCGGACGTAGTAGGTGCCGGGCAGCGGGTCCCCCGACCACGGCTCGGCCCAGGTGCGGACCTCGCGCAGGGTGCAGTTCAGCGCGAGGCTGGTGGCGCTCTGGTCGCCGGTGGCGTTCTGGGTGCCGGCGGTGCAGGCCTGGCGGCGGCGCAGCCCGTCGAAGACCTCGACGGTCCAGGTCTGCGGGCCGTGCCGGTCGCTCGCCGGGGCCAGGTTGACGGTCAGGTTCACCGTCGGGGTCTGGCCCTCGGAGGCGCCGAACGCCCAGTACAGGTAGTCGCCGGTGGAGACGGCGACGTCGGCGTCCTGGCCGGGGGAGAGGTTGACCGCGGTCAGGAAGGAGGTGCCGGCCTTGGTGGCCGGGCCCGGGGTGCCGCTCGCGGTCGCCGAGGGCGACGGCGAGGCGGCGGAGGCGGCCGGGGCGCCCAGCGCGAGGGCGGGCAGCAGGGCGAGGGCGGCGAGGGCGCCGCGGATCGTCGTACGCATGATCAGTTCTCCCGCCAGACGGCGATCCGCCAGCGTGCGATCCAGCCGGAGACCAGGCCGAAGACCAGGCCGGACAGGGTGAGGGTGAGCAGCAGGATCCAGCCGCGGCCCAGGCCCATCGCGGCGCCCTCGGGGGCGGGCGAGGCGGAGGCCAGGTCCACGGTCAGCTCCAGCGGCATGCCGGGGTCGGCCTGGACGCCGGCCTGCGGGGCCAGCGAGTTGCTGACGACCAGGCAGACGGTGGTGTCCGGCTTGTCCTTGCCCTTGGCCGAGGTGGTCGGGCTCGCGGTGACGTAGCCCTTGGAGTCGTCGGTGGACCAGCGCAGACCGGTGGAGATCACGTCGGTGCGGGCGCTGCCGGCGTCGGTGCCGCGGACCAGTTCCTGGCCGGCGGCACTGGTGGCCTGGAGCAGGACGCCGTAGTCCCGGGCCACCGCGCGGTCGAGGCCCACGCTGACCGAGGCGCGCAGCTCCTGGCCGGCCTTGACCGGGACCTTGTAGACGCGGTGCTCGGAGAACTTCTCCCGGTCGCTGTAGACGCCGGGGGTGAGCACCGGGGCGCTCTCGCACTTGTCGGTGCCGGTGGTCTTGACCGGGTTGACGGTGAAGGTGTCGTTGGAGCGGTCGACCAGCTGCTTCACCTTGTCGGTGAGCTGCTGCGGGGTGCGGACGTCGGTGTAGGTGCCGCCGGTCGCGTTGGCGATGCAGAGCAGCTGCTGGCGGGTCTTGTCGTCGTGGGCCAGACCGAGGGTGTCGACCACCAGGTGGATGCCCTGGGAGGCGAGTTCGCGGGCGACGTCGCACGGGTCGGGCGGGGTGCAGGTGTCCTCGCCGTCGGTGATCAGGACGATCCGGCGGGTGGCGTCGCCCTTGCCGAGGTCCTGGGCGGCGCCGCGCAGGGCCAGGCCGATCGGCGTCCAGCCGGTGGGGCGCAGGGTGGCGACCGCGGTCTTGGCCTCGACCTTGTTGGTCTTGCCGACCGGGAAGAGCTGCTTGGTGTCCTGGCAGCCGACGTTCTTGTCGTTGCCGGGGTAGGTGGCGCCGAGGGTGCGGATGCCGAACTCGGTCTCCGAGGGCAGGGCGTCGATCACCTCGTTCAGCGAGTTCTGGGCCACCGAGATGCGGCTCTTGCCCTGGATGTCGGCGATGTTCATGGAGCCGCTGACGTCCAGGATCAGGTCGACCTTGGGGGCCTCCTGGGTCGCGGGGGAGGCGCCGGCTGAGGGTTCGTCGGCGTGGGCGGGCAGGCCGAGGAGCAGCGAGGCGCCCGTTATCGCCAGGGCGGCCATCAGGCTGCCGAGCCTGGTCTTCGGTCGTCGTCGGGTATTCACCCGGCCGATCCTAGGGATCATCAGTTCGCCAAGGCCAAACGAGACCGGCCGGTGCACCCGACCGGCCCGGCGCGAACTCCGGCGCGCGGGAGGGCGATTGTCGGACGTCGCGCTCACGCCGCCCTTACCCGCGGTGGATAGCCTTCGTACGGTTCGGAGGGAGGCGGGGGCGCGGATGGAGCTGACCGCGGTCGGCAAGCGGTACGGGCGGGGCGGCCGGTGGATTCTGCGCGACGTCCAGCTGGCCGTCGGGCCGGGGGAGTTGGTGCGGATCGCCGGGGCGAACGGAAGCGGCAAGTCGACCCTGCTGCGGGTGGTGGCCGGGATCGAGCGGCCGAGCACCGGCCGGGTGGTGCGGTCCGGGGCGGCGGCGTACGTGCCGGAGCGCTTCCCGCCGGCGCTGCCGTTCGACGCCGCCTCGTACCTGCTGCGGGTGGGCCGGGTGCACGGGCTGTCGGAGGCGGTGGCGCGGCGGCGGTCGGGGGAGTGGCTGGACCGGTTCGGCATCGCGGACCGGGCGGGCACCCCGTTGAGCCGGCTGTCCAAGGGCACCTGCCAGAAGGTCGCGGTGGCGCAGGCGCTGATCTCCGAGGCCCGGGTGCTGGTGCTGGACGAGGCCTGGACCGGACTCGACCCGCAGGCCAGGGCGGTGCTGGACGAGGCGGCCGCCGAGCGGGCGGCGGCGGGCGCCGCGGTGCTGTTCGTGGACCACGACCCGGCCCGGCTGGCCGGGCGGACCAGCGCCGCCTACCGGGTCGGTGCGGACGGCGGCCTGCGCCCGGCGGAGGAGGAGCCACGGGCGGTGGACCGGAGCGGGCCGGTGATGGAGATCGAGGTGGACGTCCCGGACGGCGCCCCGCTGCCGGAGCGGCTGCCCGGCGCGCCGGAGCCGACCGCGCTGGGCCCGACGACGGTGCGGCTGGCGGTGCCGGCCGAGCACTCGGACGCGCTGCTGCGCAGCCTGTTGCTCGGCCGCCCGGCCGTACGGGTGCTGGCGGTGCGTCGACGGGAGGAGCGGCGGTGAGGCAGGTCGGAGCGCTGACCCGGTACCACCTGGAGCTGCTGGTGCGCTCGCACGCCTGGCTGCCGCCGTTCCTGACGTTCGTGCTGCTGCTGGTGATCGGGGTGACGGCGGGGGACCCGCTGCTGGGCGGGCTCGGTTACGGCGCGGGGCTGCTGGTGCCGGTGAGCGCCTGGTACGTGCGCAGCGCGCTGACCGCCGAGCCGCCGGCCTCGCGGGCCTGCCTGGTCGCGGTGGCGGGGCCGGCCCGGGTGCACCTGGGCGCGCTGCTGGCGGCGCTGACGGTGGCCCTGCTGCTGGCGGTGGGCGAGGTGGCGGCGCTGTGGTGGATCAGCGGGGCGGTGGCCGCCCCGGGGGCGCAGCGGGAGCCGGGGGTCGGCCCGGCGCTGCTGGCCGGGCTGACCACCTCGGTGGTCTGCGTGCTGCTGGGGGTGCTGGCCGGGGCGCTGGGCAACCGTCCGGTGCTGGTCCGCGCGCCGTACGGCATCCTGGCGGCGCTGGGCCTGGCCGCGGCGGCGCTGGTGGTGCCGGTCTCGCCGGCCAACGCGGCGGTGCGCGGGGTGGTGGCGGCGGCCCGGACCGGGCGGCTGGCCGTGCCCTGGGGCGAACTGGTGCTGGCCGTCGCCCTGTTCGTCGCGGTCGGGGCCGGGGTGGCCGCGCTGGCCGGGCGGCGGCCGGAGTGAGGGCGGTGTCCGCGGCCGCGGACACCGCCAATCACTCGTGTCCGCGGCCGCGGACACACCGCAGTGAAGGACGCATGTGGCCGGCTCGGACGCGGTGCCGCCGGCCGAGGTGGCCGTGGTGGTCACGGACGGTGACGCCATGGACGTCGCCGGTGGCAACCTGGCCGCCCCGATCGCCCGCGCGGTGATGCGGGCGGTGCTCCGCCACTGAGGCCAACCAGGTGCGTTGAGCTGGACGTTTAGCGGAACGGCCGGAGATGCAGCGGGTGCGAAGTGTCCGGTTTGTTATGTCTGATGCGCCGATTCGTACAATGCGCCGATCGGTATTGTTTGTTTGCGACACTGGTGTCTTCGCGGGGTACTGTCCCATGTTTGTTCGGTTGGTCCCCGATGACACCCCCGGTGCCCCGGTGACCGGCCGCTAGGACACCCTCCCCCGCCTAGAAGGACCGCAGTTTTGACCAGCAACACCCTCGGTGCGCGTCTGCTGCGACGCAAGCCCGTCTCGACCCTGATCGCGGAGAGTGAGGGCCACGGCCTTCCGGCCGGCGCACCCGAGGAGGGCGGACGCTCCGGCATCCACCTGCGTCGCTCGATCGGGCTCTGGCAGCTGTCCGCGATCGGCATCGGCGCCACCATCGGCACCGGCATCTTCTTCGTGCTCAACAGCGCGGTGCCGCAGGCCGGGCCGGCCGTCATCCTGTCCTTCGTGATCGCCGCGGTCACCGCCGGACTCACCGCGCTCTGCTACGCCGAGATGGCCTCCGCGATCCCGGTCTCCGGCTCCTCGTACTCCTACGCCTACGCCACCCTCGGGGAGGGCGTCGCCTTCGGGGTCGGCATCTGCCTGCTGATGGAGTACGGCGTCTCCGCCTCCGCGATCGCGGTGAGCTGGGCCGAGTACCTGAACAAGTTCCTCGACCTCGCCTTCGGGGTGAAGATCCCCGAGCAGCTGTCCGGCGCGCCGGACAGCACCCACTGGTTCAACCTGCCGGCGCTGCTGCTGGTCGCCATGGTGTGCTTCCTGCTGGTCCGCGGGGTCAGCGAGTCGGTGAAGGTCAACGCGGCCATGGTCGGGATCAAGATCCTCATCCTGGTGCTGTTCGTCGGCGTCGCGCTCACCGGCTTCCACTCCGGCAACCTGACCCCGTTCATGCCGCTGGGCATCGGCGGCGTGCAGATGGCCGCCTCCAGCATCTTCTTCTCGTTCATCGGCCTGGACGCGGTGTCCACCGCCGGTGAGGAGGTCAAGAACCCGCGCCGCACCCTGCCGCTGGCGATCATCATCTCGCTGGTCGTGGTGACCCTGCTCTACATCCTGGTCGCGCTGGCCGGTATCGGGGCCCAGCCCTGGAACAAGTTCGACGGCCAGGAGGCCGGGCTCGCCCAGATCCTCCAGGACATCACCGGCCAGAGCTGGCCCGCGATGGTCTTCGCGGTCGGCGCGATCATCTCGATCTTCAGCATCACCCTCGTGGTGATCTACGGCCAGACCCGCATCCTGTACTCGATGGGCCGCGACGGCATGCTGCCCAAGCGCTTCGCCCAGCTCTCCCCGCGCACCGGCACCCCGGTCTGGAACACCCTGGTGGTCGGGGTCGGCGTGGGCGCGCTGGCCGCGTTCATCCCGCTGAACGTCCTGGCCGACATCACCAGCCTCGGCACCCTGATCGCCTTCTCGGTGGTCTCGATCGGCGTGATCGTCCTGCGCCGCACCCAGCCCGACCTGCCGCGCGGCTTCAGGGTCCCCGGCTACCCGGTCGTGCCGCTGCTCAGCGTCGGTTTCTGCATCTACCTGATCACCGGCCTGCACGCCGACACCTTCCGGGCCGGGGCGATCGCCCTCGGCGTCGCCGTGGTCGTCTACTTCGGCTACAGCATCAAGCACTCCCGGCTGGAGCGGGCCGCGCAGGAGGCCGTCCCGGTCGACACCAACGCCGGCTGACCGTGCCGTTACCCAATCGTGAAGGGCCGCCGCCAGGTACGGAACCGGGCGGCCCTACGCGCGTAAACCCCCACCAACCGCCCGACGCGATGGCGACAGGGCCCGGTCCGCACCCATAACCTTCCACCATGGTGAGCACCCGCACGCCCGGCTTCTCCCGCCCGCGCGGCCGCTTCACCGGCCGCGCCAGAACGCCGGCCCAGTCCATCAGCGCCGAACTGCCGTCCAGACCGGGACGGCCGCCCAGGGGCTCCTCCAGCAGGCCGTTCCCCCGACAGCGTGGTGAGAGCACCTTTCCGCCCACGCCCGATCGGTGGAATCCCGCCCGGCTCGCCTCGCTGCGATGGGTCCAGCTGCTCGGCTGTCTGATCGCGGCCGGCTGGGCCGCCGCCTTCCCGCTCGTCTCCGACCTGGCCAACCAGCGGCTCTGGGGTCTCGTCGCAGCCCCCGCCTACGTCGTGGCCGGGCTCCTGTGCCTCACCCTGCCGCGCCGGTTCGCCGCCGAGGCCGCCGCCGTGGTCGCCCTGCTCGGAGCCGTGCTGGCCCCGCTCGGACTGCTCGCCGTGAACGGCCGCCACCAGTCCGAGGTCATGGTGGTCGAACGCTCGGCCCACCTGCTGCTCACCACCGGCGACGTCTACCTCCCGCACCCGGTGGTGGTCACCGACTACAACCCGTACCTGCCGGCGATGTCCCTGTTCGGGCTGCCGCGCCAGCTGCTCGGCAACTCCACCGCCTTCGCCCGCGTCGCCGGGGACGCCCGGATCTGGTTCGCGCTCACGTTCATCGCCTGCCTGCTGGGGGCGTGGCGGCTGCTGCGGCCCTCCAGGGACCGCGCGCCGCTGCTGCCGCTGGCCGTCCTCACCGCCTCGCCGCTGATAGCGCTCGCCCTCGTCGTCGGCGGGGTGGACCTGCCGCTGATCGGGGTCTGCTGCCTGGCCATGGCGCTCGCCGAGCGGGACCGCACGATCAGTGCCGGGCTGGTGCTCGCCCTCGCCTGCAGTCTCAAGTGGACCGCCTGGCCCGCCCTGCCGGTGGCCGTCCTGCTGCTGTGGCGGCTGTACGGCCGCCGGCCGGCCGCGCGCGCCGCGCTGATCGGGGTGGGGGTGAGCGCGGCGGTGCTGCTGCCGTCCGTGCTGACCCAGCCGCAGGCCCTGCGCGACCAGGTGGTGCGCTTCCCGCTCGGGATGACCGCGATCCGCACCCCGGCGGGCAGCCCGCTGCCCGGCAAGGTGCTGGCCGGTTTCGGGCCGACCGGGCACTCCGTCTCGCTGGCGCTGATGACCACGGCCCTGGTCGGGGTGGCGATCTGGCTGCTGGCCCGGCCGCCGGTCTCCGCGATAGCCGCCGCCGACCTGCTGGCCGCCGGGCTGGCGATCGCCTTCATGCTCGCCCCGGCCGGCCGGTTCGGGTACCTGGCGCTGCCGGCCGTGCTGGTGATCTGGCCCCGGCTGGCGGCCCGGCGCTGGAGCAGCCGCCGCCCGGTGCCGCCCCGCCCGGCGCCGGACGCGCCGGCGCCCGCCGTGCCGCGGCGCTGAGCGGGTGCCCCGGGGGGCGTGACGCACCGGAGCCCGCCCCGCCGTCACCGGCGGGGCGGGCTCCGTCACGTTCCCGGACTAGTGTCCGACGGCCTTGAGCAGCGAGGCGACCGCGGGGCCGGCCGCGTCCACGCCGTGTCCGCCGCCCTGGACCTCGGCGGCGACCGCCAGGTTGCCGCGGAAGGCGGTGAACCAACTGTTGGTGGTGGACGCGCCCTGGACCTCGGCGGAGCCGGTCTTGGCGCCCGCGTTGTCGGTGATCCCGGCCATCACCTGGCTGGCCGTGCCGCCGACGGCGGTGGCGTTCATCATCGCGCGCAGCTTGGCGGCGACGTCCGGGGAGATCTGCCGGGCCGCCTGCTGCTGCGGGAGGCCGGAGACCAGGATCGGCTGCTTGAACGAACCGCTCTGGACGGTCGCCGTGATCGAGGCGATGGCCAGCGGGTTCATCTGGACCTTGCCCTGGCCGATGTAGTTCATGGCCTGCTCGTCCTTGCTGCCCGGGGCCGCCGGGATCTTGCCGTCGGCGTTCGGCAGGCCGGTCTTCCACTCCAGGCCGATGCCGTACACGTCCTTGGCGGTGCCGGCGAGCGTCTCGGGCTTGAGGCTGGTCAGGCCCTGGTTGATGAAGGCGGTGTTGCAGGACACCATGAAGTCCTTCTGGAGCGTGTAGTCCGGGAAGGCGCCGGGGAAGTCGTTCGGGATGGCCACCGGGTTGCTGCTCTTCTCCGGGCAGGCCACCGGGGAGTCCGGGTTGAGCCCGGCCTCCAGCAGGGCCGTCGAGGTGACGATCTTCATCGTCGAGCCGGGGGCGAGCAGGCCGGTGAAGGCCCGGTTCTGGCCGGTGGCCGGGGCGTTGGCGAAGGCCAGCACCTGGCCGGTGCTCGGCTCGATCGCGACGATGGAGCCCTGCTTGCCGCCCAGGTCGGTCATCGCCTTCTCGGCGGCGGCCTGGAGGGTGTTGTCGATGGTCACCTTGAAGGGCTTGCCGGGCTTGGGCTCGACGATGGTGAACAGCTTGTCCGCAGCCGTCTTGCCGGACGGGTCGGTGATCACCACCGCGCTGCCCGCGTCCTGGTCCTTGTTCGGGTCCGGCGGCAGCAGCTTGCGGGCGTTGTCCTGGAGGCTGGCCATCAGCGCCGGGGTGAGCGAGGCGCCCTGCAGCGCCTTGCCGTTGCGGTCCACCACGGTGGACGGCGGCGCGAAGACCTGCTGGGTGGCGATCGTCTCGTTGCCGGACAGGTGCGGGTGGATCACCGAGGGCGTCCAGTGCACGGCCGGGGTGTCGTCGCTCATCTTCACGACGCTCAGGAAGCCGTTGTAGTCCCAGACCCGGCTGGTGCCCTCGAACTCGGCGCGGGCCTTGAAGCCCATCAGCACGCCGGTCGGCCCGGGGGTGGCGGACGGCGAGTCGCCCGCGCCGGGGGTGCCGGACGCGGACGGGGTCGCCGAGGCGGCGCCGGTGGGCTTGGCCGGGGTGGGCGTGCCGGTGGCCGAGGCGAAGGCCTGCGGGGTGGCCGGCCCGGCCGGGGTGAGGGTCAGCGCGCTGGGCTTCACCTGGGTCTTGAAGGCCGTCAGCGCGGTGGTGGCGGCCGTCGGGTCGTCCGTCAGCGAGGCCGCCTTCGCGATGTCGCCGGAGGCCCAGGCCGCCAGGAAGTCCTTCGCACCGTTCGCCGCCTGATCGGCCGAGGGCGGTTCGGCGACCACCGTGCGGGGCTTCTTGTCGCCGGACGACCCGGAGTCCGAGCCCATCAGGCTGTACGCCCCGTAACCGCCGCCCGCGAGGACGACGACGGACACGCCGGTGATGATGCCGATCTTCGCGCCACTGCGCATGGTGCAAGTCCCCCAGGGGTATCGCGGCCGGGCGCAACCGGACGGGCCGGAAACGCGGTACGTACCCCACCCTAGGCAGCGCTGATGAGGACGCCGACGAAACCCCGGGGTCTTGTGACGGATCTGGTACGTGTCGTGGACCGGGTGCGGACGTCGCGGGGGAACGGTGTGTCGGGCTTGCGGGGCCCGGGCCGCCGGCTCAGATCCAGCTGTTGAACCACATCCGGCTGCGCCAGTCCTCCAGCGGGATCGTCTGCCCCGTGAACAGCGGGAAGAAGTACAGGAAGTTCCACATGATCAGCAGCACCAGCAGGCCGGCCGTCGCCGAGCCGATGATCCGACGGTCCCGGGAGGCACCGGCCGGCCCGATCAGCGCACCGATCAGCATCGTCACGGCGAGCACCAGGAACGGGACGAACACCACCGCGTAGAAGAGGAAGATCGTGCGCTGCTGGTACAGGAACCACGGCAGGTAGCCCGCGGCCAGGCCGCACAGCAACGCGCCGGCCCGCCAGTCCCGGCGGAACGCCCAGCGCCACAGGCAGTAGACCAGCGCCACCACCGCCGTCCACCACAGCAGCGGGGTGCCGATGCCCAGCACCTCGCGGGCGCAGTCGGCGACGGTGCAGCCGTCCTGGCCGAACTTGGGGGACTCGTAGTAGAAGGACACCGGGCGGCCCAGCACCAGCCAGGACCAGGGGTTGGACTGGTAGGTGTGCGGGTCGGTCAGGTGGGTGTGGAACTCGTAGACCGTCGAGTGGTAGTGCCACAGGGCGCGCAGGCCCTCCGGTATCCACGGGTAGTCGGTGGAGCGGCCGACCGCCCAGTCCCGGCCCCAGCCGCCCTGGCCGGGCGCGTTGCTGCTGGCGAACCAGCCCCACCAGGAGGCCAGGTAGACGGCCACCGAGACCACGACGACCGACACGAAGGCCGGCACCACGTCCCGGGCCAGCACCGCCAGGTACGGGCGCGGCGCCCCGGCCAGCCGGCGGGCGCCGACGTCCCACAGCACGGTCAGGACCCCGAAGGCCGCCGCCACGTACAGCCCGCTCCACTTGGTGGCGCAGGTCAGGCCGACGCAGACGCCGGCCGCGATCCGGTACGGGCGCCAGCCCAGGTTGAGCCGCTGGGCGAGCGCCGGGTCCGCCACCCCGCCCAGGCGCGCCGCCAGCCGGGCCCGGGTGCGGTCCCGGTCCAGCAGCAGGAAGCCGAAGGCGGCGAGCATCCAGAACATCACCACCAGGTCGAGCAGCGCCGTCCGGCTGAGTACCAGGTGCAGGCCGTCCACCGAGAGCAGCAGGCCGGCCACGCAGCCCAGCAGGGTGGAGCGGAACATCCGGCGGGCGATCCGGGCCAGCATCAGCACCGACAGGGTGCCGAGCAGGGCCACCGCGAACCGCCAGCCGAAGGGGTTCATGCCGAACAGCTGCTCGCCCGCACCGATGATCCACTTGCCGACCGGCGGGTGCACCACGTACGACGCCATCGGGCGGTACGGGACGGCCGCGCCCGGCGTCATGATCGTCGTGTTGGCGTCCTCCGGCCAGTTGATCTCGTAGCCGCCGTGCCAGAGCGCGTAGGCGTCCTTGGCGTAGTACGTCTCGTCGAAGATGATCGCGCGAGGCTGGCCGAGGTCGGTGAACCGCAACAGCCCGGCGAACACCGCCACCGTGACCGGGCCCAGCCACCCGGACCAGCGGCACAGGAAGTACCAGAGGCCCTGCGGCAGCGAGATCCCCAGGCGCAGCAGCGCCGGGGACTGCGGGACGTCGGGCCCCGTCACCCCGGGGCCGTCCGGCATCGGCGGGACCAGGCGCTCGGTGAGCGTGCCGGTGGGGCGGGTGCGGTAGCCGTGCCCGGCCAGGCGCTCCCGCCAGCTCACGGGGGACCCGGGTGAGCGGGGGGACGGCAGGCCGGCACCGCCCTGCGCGGAGTGGTCCGTACCAGTGGGGGCCTGCGCCGCCGTGTCGCCGTTCATCCGCCACATCGTAGGGGCGCTCCTCGTACGTGTGAGCGGTCCCTCGCAAGCTGCCCGAATCGTCACCAAAAGCCCCGGCGCCCGGGAACTGCAAGGATGGGGCCCGTGACAGGAGTACTCGTTCTCGCAGGCACCCCCATCGGCGACGTCTCGGACGCCCCGCCCCGGCTGCTCACCGAGCTGGCCACGGCGGACGTGATCGCGGCCGAGGACACCCGGCGGCTGCGCCGGCTCACCCAGGCGCTCGGGGTGACCCCGGCCGGGCGGGTCGTCTCCTACTTCGAGGGCAACGAGGTCGGCCGCACCCCCGAACTGGTCGAGGCGCTGCTCGGCGGCGCCCGGGTGCTGCTGGTCACCGACGCCGGGATGCCCTCGGTCTCCGACCCCGGCTACCGGCTGGTGGCGGCGGCCGTGGCGGCGGACGTCAAGGTCACCGCCGTGCCCGGGCCGTCCGCGGTGCTCACCGCGCTGGCGCTGTCCGGCCTGCCGGTCGACCGCTTCACCTTCGAGGGCTTCCTGCCGCGCAAGGCCGGCGACCGGGCCCGGCAGCTGGCCTCGATCGCCGCCGAGCCGCGCACCATGGTCTTCTTCGAGGCGCCGCACCGGATCGCCGAGGCGCTCACGGCGATGGCCGAGGCCTTCGGGCCGGAGCGGCCCGCCGCGGTGTGCCGCGAGCTCACCAAGACCTACGAGGAGGTCAAGCGCGGGCCGATCGGCGAGCTGGCGGCCTGGGCGGCGGAGGGCGTCAGGGGAGAGATCACCGTCGTGGTCGCGGGCGCCCCGCCGGCCGCGCCCCAGGAGCTCACCCCGGCCGAGCTGGCCCGGCTGGTGGCCGTCCGGGAAGAGGCCGGGGAGCGGCGCAAGGAAGCCATCGCGGCGGTCGCGGTCGAACTCTCCGTGCCCAAGCGGGAGGTCTTCGACGCGGTGGTGGCGGCCAAGAAGGAGGCTTCGGAAGGGGCTTTGAAAAAGGGGTGAATTCCGGGGGTTGCGAGGCGGGCGGGGAGTCGTACCTTGGAGGGAAGGCCCCGGTAAACGCCCACTGAGCTGAAGTTTCGGTCGTGCTGGACGGGCTCCGGGAGGCCCTTCGTATAGGACTTCCCAACCCGCATCCAAGCTTTCACAAGAAGGGCGTCGACCGGGGCGGTCCGGGCATTTCCTGGAGGGGAAAGACCCAGCCGGGCGAGCGCCCGACGGGCAGTGGGAGACGGCTATGAGTGAGATCGTCGGTAGCCCCCGCAGTGGCAACGCGTTGAACGTCCCCGGCCTTGCGGGGCGGGCGCACACTCCCGTCGAGACCGTGCGGGAGGCCTACTCCTTCGCCTGCCTGCGCTGCGGGTACGGCTGGGAGCAGGCGTACGACATCGAGCACCACGTGGCCAAGGACGGCCACATCGTGTTCGAGTACCACGCCAACGGTGTCCGGGTGCCGTCCCCTCTGCTCAAGCCGACCTGCCCGGGATGCGGTGGCCACACCGTCCGGATCATGCGCGAGGGCCGGGTGGCCTCCGCCGACCAGCCCTGGCAGCACGCCCCCGGCTACCCGGCGCACGCCGAGCCGGCCGTGGCGACCCCGGTGACGGCGGAGCCCGTGGACCCGCCGCGCGGACGCTGGGCCCGGTTCTGGGCGCGGCTGCTGGGCTGACCGCCGGGCGGACGCCGGGCCGACCGCCGGCCGGGGAGCGGGAGCGGGGCCGCCCGCCGCGAGCAGTGCGGCGGGCGGCCCCGCCGCAAATGCGGTCGAGGGGTGCGTTCGGGCCCGACTAAGCTTTCCGACCATGGCGGCCACTGCAGACCACAGCACCACCGGGGCGAGCGCCCCGGCGTACTACGTTTCCACTCCGATCTACTACGTCAACGACCGTCCCCACCTGGGCCACGCGTACACCACCGTGGCGGGCGACGTCCTCACCCGCTGGCACCGCCAGCGCGGCGAGAAGGTGTGGTACCTGACCGGCACCGACGAGCACGGTCAGAAGATCATGCGGACCGCCGAGGCCAACGGCGTCAGCCCGCAGGAGTGGTGCGACAAGCTGGTCGAGGAGGCCTGGAAGCCGCTCTGGCAGCACCTGGAGATCGCCAACGACGACTTCATCCGCACCACCGAGGAGCGGCACACCGCCCGGGTGCAGGAGTTCGTCCAGGACCTGTACGACAAGGGCGAGATCTACAAGGGCGGCTACTCCGGCCCGTACTGCGTCGGCTGCGAGGAGTTCAAGCTCCCCGCCGAGCTGCTCGACGGCGCCACCGCGGACGAGAAACTCTGCGCCGTGCACAAGCGGCCGGTCGAGTGGCTGGAGGAGGAGAACTACTTCTTCCGGCTCTCCGCCTACGCCGAGCGGCTGCTGGAGTTCTACGCCGCCAACCCCGACTTCATCCAGCCGGCCTCGGCCCGCAACGAGGTGCTGCGCTTCGTCGAGCAGGACCTCAAGGACCTCTCGATCTCCCGCTCCACCTTCGACTGGGGCGTCCCGCTGCCCTGGGACGAGAAGCACGTCCTCTACGTCTGGGTGGACGCGCTGCAGAACTACATCACCGCGGCCGGCTACGGCAGCGACCCGGAGCGCTTCGCCGAGCTGTGGCCGGCCTCCGTCCACCTGGTCGGCAAGGACATCCTGCGCTTCCACGCGGTGATCTGGCCCGCCATGCTGATGGCCGCGGGCCTGCCGCTGCCCAGGCGGGTCGTCGCCAACGGCTGGCTGATGGTCGGCGGCGAGAAGATGTCCAAGTCCAACCTGACCGGCATCGCGCCCACCGACCTCACCTCGCACTTCGGCGTGGACGCGTACCGCTACTACTTCCTGCGGGCGATCCCGTTCGGCACGGACGGCTCGTTCTCCTGGGAGGACTTCACCGCCCGGTACACCTCCGAGCTCGCCAACGACTTCGGCAACCTGGCCTCCCGGGTCGCCGCGATGGTCGGCAAGTACTTCGGCGGAGCGCTGCCGGCCGCCACCGCGCACGGTGACGCCGAGCAGGCCGTCGCGGACGGGCTGCGCACGGCCGTCGAGGTCGCCGACCGGAAGATCGGCGAGGAGCTGGACTTCGCCGGCGGCCTCGCGGCGGTCTTCGAGTTCGTCAAGCAGGTCAACGGCTACCTCACCGAGCAGGAGCCGTGGAAGGTCGCCAAGGACGAGTCGGCCGAGGGGCAGGCCCGCCTGGCCACCATCCTCTACACCGCCGCCGAGGCGCTGCGCGGCACCGCGGTGCTGCTCAACCCGGTGATGCCGTCCACCGCCGAGAAGCTGTGGACCTCGCTCGGCGCCGCCGAGGGCCTCGGCGCGCTCGCCGCGCAGTCCGTCGCCACCGCCGGTGACTGGGGCCGGCTGCCCGCCGGTGCCACCGTCACCAAGGGCGAGATCCTGTTCCCGCGCCTCGAAGAGAAGCCGGCTTCCTGATGCCCGCCAAGGACGACGACCGGTCGACCCCGCCGCCGCTGCCGGAACCCCTGGCCGTGGCGGTGGCCGACTCGCACACCCACCTCGACATGCAGGCCGGCACCCCGGCCGAGGGGCTCGCCCGGGCCGCCTCGGTCGGGGTCACCACGGTGGTCCAGGTGGGCTGCGACGTGCCCGGTTCGCGCTGGGCCGCCGAACTGGCGGCCCGGTACGAGCAGGTGCACGCGGCCGTCGCCCTGCACCCCAACGAGGCGCCGCGGATCTTCCTCGGCGACCCGGACGGGTGGTCCGGGCAGCAGCGTCCCGCGGGCGGCCGGGCGGCGCTGGACGAGGCGCTCGCCGAGATAGACGCGCTGGCCGCCCTGCCCCAGGTGCTCGCCGTCGGCGAGACCGGCCTGGACTACTTCCGCACCGGGCCGGAGGGGGTGGAGATCCAGAAGGAGTCGTTCCGCCGCCACATCGAGATGGCCAAGCGGCACGGCAAGGCGCTGGTCATCCACGACCGGGACGCCCACGAGGACGTCATCGCCGTCCTGCTCGCCGAGGGCGCGCCGGAGCGGACGGTCTTCCACTGCTACTCGGGCGACGCCGAGATGGCGAAGGTCTGCGCCGAGCACGGCTGGTACCTCTCCTTCGCCGGACCGGTCACCTTCAAGGCCAACCAGCCGCTGCGCGACGCCCTGCTGGCCACCCCGCTCGACCGGATCCTGGTCGAGACCGACGCCCCCTTCCTCACCCCGCACCCCTACCGGGGTCGGCCGAACGCGCCGTACCTGATCCCGGTCACGGTCCGCTCGATGGCGGCCACCCTGGGACTGCACGAGGACGAGCTGTCGACGGCCGTCGCGCAGAACACCGCCCGGGCCTTCGGCTACTGAGGCGGGTCGAACGGGACGCGTTCCACCGGGACGAGGAGAGACGCGTTCCACCGGGACGAGGAGAGGGGCGTCCACCCGCCCGTCGCCCAGCACGGGGGACGCCCCGGACCTCGGTGCCGTACCCCTTGGAGATCGACCTCGCCCGGTCGTCGAACTCCGAGCCCCTCACGCGCCCGTATCCTTGGCGCGTGAGCACCACCGACCCCACCCCTGACAGCCACCTGCTGGGCGCCGCCGACATCCGGGAGCTGGCGGCCGCGTTCGGCGTGAAGCCGACCAAGCAGCGCGGGCAGAACTTCGTCATCGACGGCAACACCGTGCGGCGGATCGTCCGGGCCGCCGAGGTGACGGAGCAGGACGCGGTGGTGGAGGTCGGGCCGGGGCTCGGCTCGCTGACGCTGGCGCTGCTGGAGGTGGCGCGGCACGTCACGGCGGTCGAGATCGACCCGGTGCTCGCCCAGCACCTGCCGGACACCGTCGCGGCCCGGATGCCCGGCAAGGCGGACGCCTTCGACCTGGTGTTCAGCGACGCCATGGAGGTCACCGAACTGCCCGGCCCGGCGCCCACCGCGCTGGTCGCCAACCTGCCGTACAACGTGGCCGTGCCCGTCCTGCTGCACATGCTGGCGACCTTCCCCAGCATCGAGCGGACCCTGGTGATGGTGCAGAGCGAGGTCGCCGACCGGCTCGCCGCCAGGCCCGGCAACAAGGTGTACGGCGTCCCGTCGGTCAAGGCCAACTGGTACGCCGAGGTGAAGCGGGCCGGCGCGATCGGGCGCAACGTGTTCTGGCCCGCCCCCAACGTGGACTCCGGACTGGTCTCGCTGGTCCGCCGTGAGCCGCCGAGGACCACCGCCAGCCGCACGGAGGTGTTCGCGGTGGTCGACGCCGCGTTCGCCCAGCGCCGCAAGACCCTGCGCGCCGCGCTGGCCGGCTGGGCCGGCTCCGCCGCCGGGGCCGAGCAGGCGCTCGCGGCCGCCGGGATCGACCACAAGCTGCGCGGCGAGATGCTGACGGTGGAACAGTTCGCCGCGATCGCCGAGCACAAGCCCAAGGACGTCGTGTGATCACCGTACGGGTACCGGCCAAGGTCAACGTCCAGCTCGGGGTCGGCGGACTGCGCGCCGACGGGTTCCACGACCTGGCCAACGTCTTCTTCGCGGTCGCGCTGGGCGACGAGGTCACGGCGACTGCGGGCGAGGGCGTGACGCTCAGCTGCTCCGGGCCCGACGCCGACGCCGTCCCGCTCGACGACAGCAACCTCGCCGCCCGCGCCGCCCGGCTGCTCGCCGCCCACCACGGGATCGCCGACCCGGGCGTGCACCTGCACATCGCCAAGGCCATCCCGGTGGCCGGCGGCATGGCCGGCGGCAGCGCCGACTGCGCCGCCGCGCTGGTCGCCTGCGACGCGCTGTGGCAGCTCGGCACGCCCTTCGAGACGCTGCTGGAGCTCGCCGCCGAACTGGGCTCCGACGTGCCGTTCGCCCTGCTCGGCGGCGTCGCGCTGGGCAGCGGCCGGGGAGAGGTCCTGGAGCCGCTCGCCGTATCCGGCACCTTCCACTGGGTCTTCGCCGTCGCCGACGGCGGCCTGTCCACCCCCGCCGTCTACCGCGAGTGCGACCGGCTGCGCGAGGAGGCCGGCACCGGCTCCAGCGAAGCGGACGTGGCCGCTCCCGACGCCGACCCGGCGCTGCTCGCCGCCCTCGCCGAGGGCGACGCCGTCGCCCTGGCCGCCGCGCTCGTCAACGACCTCCAGCCCGCCGCCCTCTCACTGCGCCCCTCGCTGGCCGCCACCCTGCGGGCCGGCACCGAGGCCGGCGCGCTCGGCGCCCTGGTCTCCGGCTCCGGACCGACCTGCGCCTTCCTGGCCAAGGACGCCGAGGCGGCCGCCGCCGTCGCCACGGCCCTGCTGGCCTCCGGCACCTGCCGGACCGCCCACGCCACGCACGGGCCGGTGCCGGGGGCTTCGGTGATCTGAGGTACGGCGTTCGGGTCACGGCGGGCCCACTAGGCTGGGGTGATCGGGGTGTGTCCCCGAGAGAGGGGCGGGCTGGGCCCGCCCCGCGACCGCCGAACCCAGGAGCGCAGCACACGTGGCCGTCAACCTCGCCACCATCGAGTCCGTCACGAAGGTCTACGGCACCCGCGCCCTGCTGGACGCGGTGAGCCTGGGCGTGAGCGAGGGCGACCGGATCGGCGTCGTCGGCCGCAACGGCGACGGCAAGACCACCCTGATCCGGATGCTCGCCAAGCTGGAGGAGCCCGACGGCGGCCGGATCACCTGGAGCGGCGGCCTCGAACCGGCCGTCCTCACCCAGCACGACTCGCTCGACCCCGAGGCGACCATCCGGCACGAGGTCATCGCCGACCGCGCCGACCACGAGTGGCTCGGCGACGCCCGGATCCGCGACATCATCGAAGGCCTCTTCGGCGGCCTCGACCTGCCCGGCTTCGCCGACGGCCTGGACACCGTCATCGGCCCGCTCTCCGGTGGCGAGCGCCGCCGGATCGCCCTCGCCAAGCTGCTGCTCGGCTCCCCGGAGCTGATCATCCTCGACGAGCCCACCAACCACCTCGACGTCGAGGGCATCAACTGGCTCGCCCAGCACCTGCAGAAGCGCCGCTCCGCGCTGGTCTGCGTCACCCACGACCGCTGGTTCCTCGACCAGGTCTGCACCCGGATGTGGGACGTCCAGCACGGCGAGGTGCACGAGTACGAGGGCGGCTACTCCGACTACGTCTTCGCCCGCGCCGAGCGCTCCCGGATCGAGGCCGTCGAGGAGCAGAAGCGCCAGAACCTGGCCCGCAAGGAACTCGCCTGGCTGCGCCGCGGCGCCCCCGCCCGCACCTCCAAGCCGCGCTACCGGATCGAGGCGGCCAACGCCCTGATCGCGGACGTGCCGGAGCCCCGGGACAAGAGCGAGCTGATGAAGTTCGCCAACGCCCGGCTCGGGAAGACCGTCTTCGACCTGGAGAACGTCACCGTCAAGGCCGGCCCCAAGCTGCTGCTGGAGAACCTCACCTGGCAGCTCGGCCCCGGCGACCGGATCGGCCTGCTCGGCGTCAACGGGGCCGGCAAGACCTCGCTGCTGCGCGCCATGCGGGACGCGTACGCCTCCGAGGGCGACGTGCAGCCGGCCTCCGGCGTGGTCAAGGTCGGCAAGACCGTGCGGCTGGCCTACCTGTCGCAGGAGGTCGCCGAACTGGACCCGGAGACCCGGGTGCTGCAGGCCGTCGAGCAGGTGCGCTCCCGGGTCGACCTCGGAAAGGGCCGGGAGATGAGCGCCGGGCAGCTGTGCGAGCAGTTCGGCTTCGGCAAGGACAAGCAGTGGACGCCGGTCGGCGACCTGTCCGGCGGCGAGCGGCGGCGCCTCCAGCTGCTGCGGCTGCTGATGGACGAGCCCAACGTGCTGTTCCTGGACGAGCCGACCAACGACCTGGACATCGAGACCCTCAACCAGCTGGAGGACCTGCTCGACGGCTGGCCCGGCTCGATGGTCGTCATCAGCCACGACCGGTTCTTCATCGAGCGGACCACGGACGTCGTCCACGCGCTGCTCGGCGACAAGAAGATGCGGATGCTGCCGGGCGGCGTGGACGAGTACCTGGAGCGGCGGGCGCGCATGGCGGCTGCCGCGGCTCCCGTCGCGGCAGCTCCGGCCCCCGTCGCCGAGACGGCCTCCGGGCTGTCCGGTGGGGACCTGCGCGCCGCCAAGAAGGAGATGCAGAAGATCGAGCGGCAGATCGCCAAGCTGGACGAGAAGGAGTCCAAGCTGCACGCCCAACTCGCCGAGCACGCCGCCGACTTCTCCAAGGTCGCCGAACTGGACGGGCAGCTGCGCGCCGTCCGGGACGAGAAGGAGGAGTTGGAGATGAGCTGGCTGGAGCTGGCCGAGCAGGTCTGAGCCACGAGGCCCACTGCGTCTGAACTACGGTCTCCCGAGCAGCACTTCGAGTTCGTCCGCCGCACGGCCCAGCGCACTGAGCGCCGGGTCGTGCGGCGCACTCGGCCGGGCCGCCGGTCTGGTCGGCGGCCGGTGCTCCCGGGCCGCGGCGGTCAGTTCGTCCAGAGCCCGGCGGACCCGCTCCGTCTCGGCCGGATCCGGCACCCGGCCGCCGTACCGGACCTGCGCGGCGAACGCGGCCACCGCGCCACCGAGCCGCTCCAGCGCGGCCGTCGCCGGCAGCCACTGCTCGGCCAGCCGACCGGCCGGCGGCGGCTCGGTCAGTCCCTGCCGCACCTCGTGCCGGGCGTCCGCCAGCGAGCGGTAGGCCGTACGGCGCAGCCACACCTCGCCCGTCCTCCGGTGGTCGGTCACCGCGTCCAGGTAGGCGCGCAGCGCGGTCGTCGCGGCGACCAGCCGGGGCTCGATCCGGTGGCGCGGACGCTCCGGCCACAACAGGTAGCCGAACAGCAGCACCACGACGCTCGCCAGCACGCTGTCCAGCACCCGGGGCCAGAACTCGGCCGCGCCGCTCTGCCCGCCCAACTGGAGCAGGAGCAGCGCCATCGGCGTCATCACCACGGTGTTCAGCCCGTAGTGCGCCGCCGTGGCGTACGGCAGCAGGGCGACGCAGAGGGCCGCCATCGCGGTCAGCGCCCACTCCTCGGTGGTCAGCGACAGCAGCGCCGCCGTCACCACCACGCCGAGCACCGTGCCGACCGCACGGCTCACCGCGCGCAGGAACACCGAACCGAGATCCGGCTTCAGCACGAAGGCGATCGTCATCGGCACCCAGTAGCTCTTGCTCAGGGGGAAGCCGGCCGTCACCACCGAACCCGCCGCGATGCAGAGCGCGACCCGCAGGCCGTACCGGACCGACGGCCCGGACAACAGCCCGGCGCGCAGCCGCCACGGGTCCGGCGGGGGCGGCGGAGCGGTGCCGATCCGCGCGTCGCGGCCTGCCACGGCCTCGGCGGCGGCCCGCAGCGCCACGTCCAGCGCCTGCCTGGCCGGGGTGTCCGGCCGCCAGTCCGGCACCGCCACCTCGCCGCCGCCCCGCCGGACCGCCTCCGCCAGCAGCCCCGGCACCGCGGCCACCTCGGGCGGCACGGGCCGCCAGGCCCACAACAGGCCGGTCGCCGCCTCGGTCGCGGCCAGGGCGGCCTCGTACATCCGGCGCAGACCGGTGGGTTCCGCCGGACGGCGGTTCGGGAGCAGGTCCTGCACCTGGTTCAAGCGGGCCGTCAGCACCCGGCGGGAGTCCGCGCCCCGCGCGGTGCCCAGATCGGCGAGGGTGTGGCCGAGCGCCTCGTACACGGCGGCCAACGCCCGGTTGCGCGGGTCACGGTGCGGGGCGGCCGGCAGACCCGACAGTACGACGAACGCGGCACCCACCAGCATCATCGGCGCCGCCGCCCACCACGGACCCGGCAACGGCATCCCACTGCCCAACGCGGCCGACACCAGCAGCAGCATCCCCGCCGCCGACCCGCGCGGACCGGTCGCACTCACCGCACCCGACACGAACGCCGTCAAGGTCAGTCCGACACCGAGCCCGGCCGCCCCGACGTGCGCGTGCTGCAAGGCCGTACCGACCAGCATCCCGAAGGCCGAAGCCACCACCGCGGACCCGATCCTGGCCGCCCGCAGCAGCGCCGGCTCGACCCGATCGTTCATCGTCGCGTGCATCGCCCCCAGCCCGGCGAACACTCCCAGACCCAGCCGGTGCGCCCACAGCCCCGCCGCCAGCGGCACCACCAGCCCGACCGCGGCCCGCACCATCAACACCACCGGCACCGGCGGCCGCGCCGGCCGCACGGCACGGGCCCACCAGGGGGTCGAGATCTGCTCGTGCGAAGGCATGCCGTCACGTCCGTTCTGCGGCCTCGGGTCGCTGCTGTGCGACATTGCGCGGCAGATGGGGCGTACCGGGTCAGTCTACCCAGCGGCCGGAAGCGGGTTGTACGTGTCAAGTTCGTACCGATCGAGCCCGGGCGGGCCAAGGTCCCTGCCGGTCCGACAGGGGCGGTGGCTACCATGACGGAGGAGGTCGACCGCCCCCAGGGAGGGCGGTCGAACCGACCAGGACGGTAAGACCAGAAGAAGTTGACGGTGTGTTGCGGCGGGGAGGCCCCGGGGGTCGCCCGGGGGCCCGGCCGTACGGGGGAGAGGTGGACTGCTGTGACGGATCCGACGAGTGCACCGAGCGCGGGGACGACGCCGACGGGGACCAACCCGACTGGCGGCGGCGCGTATACCCTGCCCGCCAACCCAAAGATGTACGGTCCCACCATCAGCGAGTCGCAAACCTATTCGAGCGCTCAGGACCTCGTGGCCGCCTTTGGCGGGCAGAATGTCAAGATCGAGATCGACACGCTCACCGTCTTCGCGAACAAGGTCGAGGCCCTGCTCCAAGCGATGGAGGGGTCAGCGGCTGCGCCGTACAACATGAAGGAGCAGAAGCTTCAGGGTACGGACTTGGCCAGCGCCACATTCACGGAGGCGACGGACCTCACGACCGCCTACGGCAAGGTGCACACGGAACTCGTCAAGCTCCACAAGGACTTCTTGTCCCAGATCACGGCCATGAAGGACGCGGTCACGAAGACGGCGGGCGCTTACCGGACCAGCGATGACAACGCGGCGGCCGCTCAGAAGGCGATCGCGCAGAGTGCGGGCGTGACTGCACAGGCTTCGGCGCCGAAGCCGAGCAACTTCGATCTTTGATAGTGGCTCGGGGAGAGAGACGTACGGGTAAACGGGGAGTAGGCAATGGCAGGCGAAACGAAGTTCGACGATTTCAAGCATCAGCAGCTCATTGACATGGTGCAGCACACCAATCCCACGTTGGTGCTGAGCCGTGGCAACCAGCTCGGGCAGGCTGGCCGCGTTCTGAAAGAGCTGAGTGACGCACTCAAGTCGCACCTCGGCAACCTTGTCTGGGAAGGCCAAGCCGCCGAGAACTTCAAGACTTGGGCGGGAAATCTGCAGCAGTCGGCCGAGCTGCTGGCTAAGTATTCCACTGGCGCCGGGGACGCCATGCATCTGGCTGGTGAGACGCTCAGCACCGTCAAGTCCGGCATGCCGCCAGTGCCGTCCGATGCCCTCAACTGGGTGAATACGCGTAACACGCAGAAGCCTGACCCTGAGGTGCTCAACCGTCTCAAGTTGACCACCTTGAATCCGGACGGCAGCGGCCCCTCCACCGCACAAATCGATGCGGCGATGAGGCAAAGCGTAGGTGACACGTGGGTCACTGAATCACAGGCGATGGCCGGAACGCGTGAGCTCTACACGGCGCACCAGGATGCCATCCATCAGATGGAGAAGCTGGGGCAGGCCTATATCGCGGCGACGACGACGCTGAACGGCCTCGGCGACAACGTGGTGTTGCCCGGAACGCCTGATTCCGCCAAGGACAAGGGCGATGCGTCGGAATATTCGCAGAGCGGTGCCTCGGGCGGCAGCTACGGTGGCTCCGTCCGCGTTGCTCGCACGAGCGATGGCAGTACCGGAGGTTCCTACAGCCCGTCCGGTGCCAACTACGGTGGCGCCACCATGAGGCCTCGAGACCCGTCAACGAGCTGGCAGGACCCGTCCAACCCGACCCACACCGGGCCGGTCCCCCCGTACGACCACGGCCAGCTGCCTCCGCCGCCGCAGGACCCGGGCACCCCCACCTCGCCGTCCCACCCGTCGGGCCCGGTCACCCAGCCAGGTACTGGTCTCGACAGCCTCCCGACCCTGCCGGACCAGACCACCCCGGTCGGCCCCGGGAGCGGCCCCATGCTACCGAGCGGCCCGAGCGGAACTTCCACCTACCCGAGCGGGCCCGGTGGCGGCCCCGGTAGCTTGCCCGGCCTGCCGGGCGGCGGGCCGATCGCGGGCTTCCCGGGCGGGACCAGCGGTGGCTCCGTCCCGGCCAAGGGGATCGGCGGCATCCCCGGCAAGAGCGGCGGCTCGGTGCCCCTCCGCACCGGCCCCTTCAGCGGCGGCTCGGTTCCCGGCAAAGCCGGCACCCCGGGCCTGCCCAGCGGAACGGTCTTCGGCCGGGAGGGCGCCGCGAGCGGCGGCCGGGTCGGCGGACCGTCCATGGGCAGCGGAATGGGCATGCACCCCGGCATGGGCGGCGGCCACGGTGTCGGCGGCGGCAGCGGTGTCGGCGGCTCGCGTGGTCGGGGCCTGACCTCGACCGCCGGTGGAACGGTCGGCGGTCGCAAGGGCCCTGCCGCCGGTGGGGAGTTCACCCCGGGCGGTACGGGCCTGCGCAACCGTGCAGCTGCAGCGGGCGCTGCCGAGGGCGGCCCCCGGTCCGGACAGAACGGCATGATGGCCCCGGGCTCAGGCGGCCACGGCGGCAAGAAGGACCGCGACCGCCGCGACCGCGCGGACTACCTCCACGAGGACGAGGAGACCTGGACCAGCGGTACGCCGCACAGCAACCCGGACGTGATTGAGTAGGACGCCAAGTCTGCCCGGCCGCTGGGCCTACCCAGCGGCCGGGCAGGCCTGTTCGGACACGCTCTCCCGGTCTGCGGGAGGACTGACGAGGAGTTGTGATGGGGCGGACGAACGGGCGACGGCACTGGCGGGCTGCCGCTTCGCTTCTTCTGGCGGCAGGAATCGTGGGGGGCCCGGTCGCGGCACCGGCGTTCGCAGGGGACTCGATCCGTGAGGATCAGTGGCACCTGGATGCGATGCATGCCCCGGAGATGTGGCAGGTTTCGAAGGGAGCGGGGATCGTCGTTGCGGTGATCGACGGCGGGTTCAAACTGGACCACCCGGACCTGGTGGGGCAATTCCTCCCAGGTAAGGATTTCAGTGGAAGTTCTGGGGGAGTCGGGTCCTATGTTAAGGGGCATGCCACGCAGATGGCCGGCCTCATTGCAGGGACTGGTAAAGCCAATGGCGGAAAAGGCGCGTACGGTCTTGCCCCCGGTGCCAAGATCCTGCCCTTGAAGATCGCCAATGGTGATGAAGGGTCAGTCCTCGAATCTGAATTCATGGACCAGATCGGACAAGCCGTCACCTATGCGGTTGGGCAAGGCGCTAAGGTCATCAATGTTTCGCAGGGAACAAATGCGGCTCTGGTCAACCGCGAAGATGTCGAAAAGCTGAACAAGATTCTAGCCTGGGCTCGAGCCAAGGGATCCCTTGTATTTGCCAGCGTTGGAAACGAGGCGCAGTCGGGGAATCCGGTTGAATATCCGGGTGCTCTTCCCAATGTGGTCGGGGTCGGTGCTGTTGATCGGAACGGAACAGTTACCGCCGAGTCAGAGCACGGACCACAGGTGACTCTTGTCGCGCCAGGTATGGACATGATTGCGGCCTGTACCGAATCGACGGGTTACTGCAAGGGCCACGGTACGTCGGATGCGACAGCCGTGGCTTCGGCCTCGGCCGCGCTTGTGTGGTCGGTGCACCCTGATTGGGCGGCGAATCAGATTCTGCGGGTGCTTATTAATACGGCCAGCAAGCCGAAAGACGGATCCAACCGTACTGAGGACGGCGGATATGGGGCGGTGCGGCCCCGGATCGCCTTGACGGATCCCGGGGATCCTGGGCCGGCGGATGTGTCGCCGCTTCCGACTGATGCGGCGACGCCTTCGGCTGCCGCGTCGCCGTCGGCGAGTGCGTCCGTTCCGGTGTCGTCGGCGCCGAGTCCGGCTGGAGCGGCTTCCGGCGCGCCGACTGCGCAGCCGAAGGCTGAGGTGTCGTCCGGGTCGGGCAGCGGGCTGCCGATCGTGGGTGGGGTGGTGGCCGGGCTGCTGGTGGTGGTTGGGGTGGTGTTCGCGGCGTTGAGGCGGCGGAAGGCGGCTGTGCCGCCGGTGGATCCGCAGCAGCAGCTGGGCGCGGTGACCTTGCCGCCTCCGCCGTCGCACCAGCCGGCGGTGTCGCCGGAGGACAATCCGTACGCGCGGTAGTCGGTTGTCGGATCTGGGCCTGCGGCACGCCGCACGGCAGCGTCTGCTCGGCCTCTGGGCTCTCCCAGCGGCGGGGCAGCCCTATCCGGGGCAGGCTTTCCAGGCTGGCGGAGAGATGACGAGGAGTTGTGATGGGGCGGACGAACGCGCGCGTGCGTTCGCGGGCTGCTGCTGCAGCGCTTCTGGCGGCGGGAGTCGTTGTTGGCCCTGTCGCAGCACCAGCTGTTGCCGAGGACACCATTCGGCAGCAGCAGTGGCACCTGGATGCCATGCATGCGTCGGAGATGTGGAAGACCTCGAAGGGGGAGGGGATCACCGTTGCGGTGATCGACGGCGGGTTCAAGCTCGATCATCCGGATCTGGCGGGGCAGTTCCTTCCGGGTAAGGACTTCAGCGGTAGTCCCGGCGGCGTGGGGTCCTACGTGGACGGGCATGGCACCGAGATGGCGAGTCTGATCGCCGGAACCGGCAAGAGCAGCGGCGGGACGGGTGCCTACGGATTGGCGCCGGGGGTCAAGATTCTTCCCCTGAAGATGAATGACGGATCGGACCGGTCCCTGGGGGCTTCCATCTCGTCCGACTTCCTTGATGAGGTCGGTCAGGCCGTGAACTATGCGGTTGACCAGGGCGCGAAGGTCATCAGCATTTCGGAGGAGAGCGCGGCGGTCAACGCCACTCCGGAGAACGTTGCCAAGTTGAATCGCATTCTTGCGGCCGCGAGGGCGAAGGGGGTGCTCGTGGTCGCAAGTGTCGGGAATTCCGCGAAGGACGGAAATCTCGTCATGTACCCGGCTGCGCTGCCCAACGTCGTCGGCGTCGGAGCCGTTGACCGGAACGGCACGGTGACGGAGGAGTCTCAGACGGGGCCGCACGTCGCGTTCGTGGCCCCCGGCATAGATGTGGTCGACGCCTGCACGGGCTCCACCGGCTACTGCAAGCGCCATGGAACGTCTGCTGCTGCGGCTCTGGTGTCCGCTTCGGCGGCGCTGGTCTGGGCGGTTCACAAGGAGTGGACCGCGAATCAGGTCCTTCGGGTGCTTATCAACACGGCCGGCAGACCAAATGGTGGCAACAGCCGTACGGACAGCGCAGGGTGGGGCGCGGTCCGGCCGAGGATCGCACTGACGAGTCCCGGCGATCCCGGACCGGCTGATGTGTCGCCGCTTCCGGGCGACGTGCCTGTGCCGACTCCGTCGTCCGCACTCCTGGCCTCGCCGGTGCCGACCGCGACCCCTGCCGGTCCGTCGCCGACGGTCGCGTCGCCGACGGCCAGCTCTTCGTCGGCCGCAGTGGCCGCGGTGGACACCGGTGGCGGGGACGCCGGCCTCAGTTGGCCGGTGGCCATTGTGGTGATCGTGGGGGTGGTTCTGGCGGCGGGTGTGATCGTGGCTCTGCTGGTGCGGCGGTTGATCGTGGTGCTGCGGGGCGCGCGGTAGGCGTCGACGGAGCGCGGGGTGGGGCGTGGGGTTGTGGGCGTGCGCTGGAGTCACTCGGGTGGGGGCTGGTGGGGGGCCCCGGCGGTGGTGAGGGTGGGTGGTATGGATGCGGAGGGTGCTTGGCAGGTTGGGCAGTTGCGGCGTGCGGCGGCTGCGGCGTTGATCGGAACGGCGATCGAGTTCTACGACTTCTTCCTGTACGGGACGGCGGCCGCGTTGGTGTTCGGGCCGGTGTTCTTTCCCGAACTGGGCGCGGTGGGGGCGCTGTTGGCGGCGTTCTCGGTGTACGCGGTGGCGTTCCTGGCCCGGCCGTTGGGGGCGGTGGTGTTCGGGCACTTCGGGGACCGGGTGGGCCGGAAGGCGATGTTGGTGGTGTCGTTGCTGTTGATGGGGCTGGCGACGGCGGCGGTGGGGTTGTTGCCGGGGTTCGCGGTGTGGGGGTGGTGGTCGCCGGTGCTGCTGGTGGTGTTGCGGGTGTGCCAGGGCGTCGGGTTGGGCGGGGAGTGGGGCGGCGCGGCGCTGCTGATCGCGGAGAACGCGCCGGCCGGGCGGCGCGGGCGGTACGGGGGGTTCCTGCAGTTGGGGCCGTCGGCCGGGTTCGTGCTGGCAAACGGGGGCTTCCTGGCGCTCCAACTGGGTCTGGACGAGCGGTCGTTCCGGGAATGGGGCTGGCGGGTGCCGTTCCTGGCCTCGCTGGCGCTGGTGGCGGTGGGGCTGTTCGTGCGGTTGCGGCTGGCGGAGTCGCCGCTGTTCCGGGCGGACGTGTCGCGGGACCGTCCGCCGGTGGTGGAGGTGCTGCGCGAGCACTGGCGGCCGGTGCTGGCGGGCGGCGGGGCGATCACGATCGGGTACGCGCTGTTCTACCTGACCACCACGTACGCGCTGGCGTACGCGACCTCCGGCCTCGGGGTGGCGAGCACGCTGGTGCTGGCGATGCTGCTGGTCGGGGCGGCGGGCGGGGCCGTGACGGTGTGGTTGAGCGCCTCACACAGTGACCGGTGGGGCCGGCTTCGGACGTTGCGGTGGGCGACGGTCCTGGCGGCGGGGTGGTCGCTGGTGCTGTTCCCGCTGCTGGAGACGGTGCGCCGGCCGCTGATGTTCCTGGCGCTGGCCGGGGCGATGGTGGTGCTGGGCGGTCTGCTGGGCCCGTTGGCGGCGTTCCTGCCGGAGCTGTTCCCGACCCGGGTGCGCTACACGGGTGCCGCGCTGACGTACAACCTGGGCGGGGTGGTCGGCGGGGCGACGACGCCGCTGGTGGCGACCAGGCTGACCGCGGTGTACGGGACGGCGCAGCCGGTCGGCTGGTACATGGCGGCCCTGGGCGTGCTGGCCCTGGGCTGTTTGTGGCTGTTGCCGGACACCACCGGTGCGGAGTTGGCGGCGGTGGACGGCGGACGCCGCCGGGCGCCCGTTCTGGGGGCGGACCCGGCGGCGTAGCCGTACGTGCGGGACGGGGGGCGGTCAGCCGGCCAGGGCGGCGCGGCCGGCCAGCACGATCGCGGTGTGCCGGGCGACGCGCTCGCCCAGGTGCTCGGCGGTGGCGATGTCGGCCTTGTGGACGGCCTCGGCGCCGGCGTCGGACGGGGAGGACGCGGCGGCGCCGCTGAAGAAGCCGAGGCGGTTGAGGTCGTTCTCGCTGGCGGTGGTGGCGTTCCAGCCCGGCTTGAGGCCGAGGTTGACCCAGTTCATGCCGTGCTGGGCGGCGAGGGTCTGGAAGAAGCCGAGGGTGCTGGCCTTGTCGCCGCTCTTGGAGGCGGAGTTGGTGAAGCCGGCCGCGACCTTGTCCTTCCAGGCGTCGGTGAACCAGCGCTTGCTGGTGGCCTCGGCGAAGACGTGGAAGGCGCCGGAGGCGGTGCCCATGTAGGTGGGGGAGCCGAAGACGATCGCGTCGGCGGCGTCCAGCTGGGCCCACTGCTCCTCGGTGATGGTGTCGACGGCGATCGAGACGACCTCGGCACCTGCGGCGGCGGCGCCGCGCGCGACGGCCTCGGCTATCACGGCGGTGTGGCCGTAGCCGGAGTGGTAGGCGAGGGCGACGGTCGGGCGGATGGCGGTCATGCGGGGCACTCCTGTGCGGGGAGAGGTACGGGCGGAGGTACGGGGGCGAAGCAGGCGGGGGCATCGCCCTCGTCGTTCGGTCTCCAATATAGACCAGGTCTCTTCTGGAGACCAAGAGTGGAATGAAGACCAGGGGTGGATCGGAGACCGCGGGTCTACCCTGGACGGCATGACGACGGAGGAAACGGCCCGGACCGGCGCCGGACGGCAGGAGGAGCGGAGGAAGCGGGAGGCGCAGGGGGAGCAGGAGCTCGACGTCTTCGCGCAGCTCTGCCCCAGCCGCGAGATGTTCGCCGGGTTCGCCGACAAGTGGTCGATGCTGATCCTGATGAGCCTCTCCGCCTGCGGGCCCCAGCGCTTCTCCGAGCTCCAGCGCGGGATCGGCGGGGTCAGCCGCAAGATGCTCACCCAGTCGCTGCGCAACCTGGAGCGCAGCGGCCTGGTGCTCCGCACGGTCTTCCCGGAGACGCCGCCGCGGGTGGTCTACGACCTGCGGCCGCTCGGCCGGGAGCTGGCCGAGCTGCTCTCCCCGCTCGGTCAGTGGACGGAGCGGCGGGCCCTGCAGATGCTCGCGGCCCGTGAGGAGTTCGACGCGGCGCACCCCGAAGGGTCCCGATAGTGGACGGACGGACAGGCGGACGGGCTGGGCGGGAGCGGATCGGCCCCGGTCGGCTCCGGTCGGAGCCGATTTCCCTTTCGGGTCGACGGCCGTGTAATGTCTTCCTTGTTCGACCGGCCCGGGAAAACAAACCCGGCAAGCCCCTATAGCTCAGTCGGTAGAGCGTCTCCATGGTAAGGAGAAGGTCTGCGGTTCGATTCCGCATGGGGGCTCCACTGAAAGACCCTCGCCTCCCGGCGGGGGTCTTTCGCGTTCCCCGGGCCGGGCGCGGCCCCGGGCCGGCGACACGCGGTGGCCTAGCGGGTCGGGTACGGAATGCGTTGTGATGGTGCGTCATCGGCCGCCCGCCCGACAGGTGCGGGCGCGAGCCGGGCCCCGACCGGGAGGGCGTCATGGGTGTTCGACTCGTGGTGGTCGACGACCACCGGCTGCTGGCCGAGGCACTGGCCACCGCGCTCCAGTTGCGCGGCCACCGGGTGCTCGCGGTCGGCTCCCCGGCCGGCGTCGCCGCCGACCTGGTCGCCGGGCGACGGCCCGAGGTGTGCCTGCTGGGGGTGTCCGCGCCGGGGGATCCGGGCGCCTTCGACGGACTGTGCAGGATCCGCCGGGAGCGGCCCGAGGTGGCCGTGATCGTCCTCGGGCCGGTCGGCGAACTCCGCGGCGTGGCAGGCGCGTTCGCGGCCGGAGCGGCGGGGTACGTGCCGAGCGACGAGCGGATCGAGGTGGTCGAGCGGGCGATCGGACGGGCCCGGGCGGGCGAGGCCGCGGTGGCGGTGGACGTCCTGCGCGGGGCCTTCGACCAACTGCTGCGCCCGGTGGCCGAACCGGACGACGAGGCGGTCCGGCTGCTGCGGCTGCTGACCCGCCGTGAGGTCCAGGTACTGGCCCGGATCGCGGACGGCGAGGACACCGCGGCGATCGCCGCCGGGATGCGGATCGCCGCGAGCACGGCCCGGACCCACGTGCAGCGCGTGCTGATGAAGCTCGGCGCCCGCACCCGGCTGGAGGCGGCCGCGGTGGCCGCGCGCACCGGCCTGCTGGAGCGGATGGCCGGCGGCTGAGCGGAGCGGGTCGCCGGGGACGGCCGCGGCGCCTGTGGAGGTCGGCTGAGGACTGGGTGAGAATGCCCGGGAGCGACCGCCCGGGTGGTCGGGGGCACCCCGTCGGGCAGGGACAATTGACCCCAGTCGTTCGCATTCCGTCGATGGCGCCGCCGACCGGGCGGACCATCGCCCGCTGGAGGTCTCATCATGAGTAAGTACCTGGTCACGGGTGGCGCCGGCTACGTCGGCAGCGTGGTGGCCGCCCACCTGCTGGAGGCGGGTCACCGGGTGACCGTCCTGGACGACCTCTCGACCGGCTTCCGCGAGGGCGTCCCGACCGGTGCCGAGTTCGTCGAGGGCCGGATCCAGGAGGCCGGTGAGGTGCTGGACGGCTCCTTCGACGGCGTGCTGCACTTCGCCGCCTCCTCGCAGGTCGGCGAGTCGGTCGTGGACCCGGAGAAGTACTGGCGCAACAACGTGGCCGGTTCGCTGGAGCTGATCACCGCGATGCGCGCGGCGGGTGTGCGCAAGCTGGTGTTCTCCTCCACCGCCGCCGTCTACGGCGAGCCGGAGGTCGTGCCGATCGCCGAGACCGCCCGGACCTCGCCGACCAACACCTACGGCGCCAGCAAGCTCGCCATGGACCACATGATCACCAGCGAGGCCGTCGCGCACGGCCTGGCCGCCGTCTCGCTGCGCTACTTCAACGTGGCCGGGGCCTACGGCGCCTACGGCGAGCGCCACGACCCCGAGTCGCACCTGATCCCGCTGGTCTTCCAGGCCGCGCTCGGGCAGCGCCCGCACATCGCGGTGTTCGGCGACGACTACCCGACTCCGGACGGCACCTGCATCCGCGACTACATCCACGTCGCCGACCTGGCCGACGCCCACCTGCTGGCGCTGGACGCCGCCAAGCCCGGCGAGCACCTGATCTGCAACCTGGGCAACGGCAGCGGCTTCTCGGTGCGCGAGGTGATCGAGTCGGTCAAGCGCGTCACCGGCCGGGAGATCCCGGTGCAGGTCGCCGCTCGCCGGGCCGGCGACCCGGCCGTGCTGGTGGCCTCCGCCGAGCGCGCCCACGAGGCGCTGGGCTGGACGCCGCGCCGCCCGAGCCTGGACGACATCGTCGCCGACGCCTGGAAGTTCGCCCTGGAGAAGAACGGCAACTAGAGGTCGGCCCGCGACGGTCAACCGCCCGTTGCGGCCGGTCAGTTGGACAGATCTCGCAAGCCGTCCGGCTGGCCGGCCGCGCCACTCGTGCCACTCCTGGCGAAACTTCACCGAACCGCCACGGGAGCGTTTCCCGGCCCGTACGCTGAGTGCGGTACCGGTGGGGGCCGGCGCCCTTTCGGCCTCACCGGCCACCGGTGGGCGGGCGGAGCGGAGGGTCCGGAACGCGGACGCCGGACCGGTCCCCGCTCCCGGGCTCGGGTGCTCTGAGCAGGGGGTAGTGACGATGGGGCGGATCCGGGTCCTGGTGGTCGACGACCACCGGATCTTCGCCGAGGCGCTGGCCGCGGCCCTGGCCGCCGAGCCCGACGTGGAGGTGGGCGCGGCCGGCAGCGCGGCCGCCGCCGAGCGGGCGCTGGAGCGCGCCGCCGCCGAGGGGCGGGCTTACGACGTGGCGCTGATCGACGCCGACCTCGGGGCCGGGGCCGCCGGGCCGGGTGCCCGGGCCAGACCAGGGGGCGAACCGGCCGAAGAGACCCGGCGCCGCCCGCCCCCGGCCGTCCCGCCCCCGGCCGTACCGCCGCCGCGCCGGCCGGGTACCGGGCCCGCGGTCCCGGGGGCCGGCCCCCGCCCCGCGGAGCAGCTCCGTGCGGAACACGAGCGCGCCGACCAGGCCCGTGCCGACCAGCTCAGGCCCGCCGCCCCGCCGCCGGACGGCATCACCCTGCTCGGCCGGCTCCGCCGGGCCCACCCGGGGCTGCGCGCGGTGGTGCTGGCCACCGCCGACGACCCGCACCGCGCCGCCCGGGCGCTGCACGTGGGGGCCACCGGCTGGGTGGCGAAGGAGAGTTCGCTGGCCCGGCTGCTCGCGGTGGTGCGCGGGGTGCTGCGGGACGAGACGCACCTGCCGCCCGCGCTGCTCACCGGGGTGATCCGCGAGCTGACCACCGCCCGGCGGGACCGTACGGAGAGCGAACGGCTGGTGGACACCCTGACACCGCGGGAGAAGCAGATCCTGCGCTGCATGGTCGCGGGCCTGGGCCGGCAGGCGGTCGCGGAGCGGCTGTACCTGTCGCCGCACACCGTCCGCACCCACATGCAGAACGTCCTGGGGAAGCTGGGGGTGCACTCCACGCTGGCCGCCGTCGCGGTCGCCCGCCGGGCCGGGGTCAGTCCCGCGGAGCCGGTCGTGCCGCCGTCCATCGCCTCGGCCCCGTAGCCGGAGTCCGGGGAGGCTCAGCCCGGGATGTTGTCGAACGGCGCGACCAGCAGCCGCAGCAGGGCGGCGAGTTCGCCCTGCTGGCCGGAGCTGAGCTGGGCCAGCAGTTCGCGTTCGTGCGTCAGCAGTCCGGCCAGCGCCTGGTCGGCGCGGTCGCGGCCGTCGTCGGTGAGCCGGACGAGCACGCCGCGGCGGTCGTCCGGGTCGGGCAGGCGCTTGACCAGGCCCTTGCCGGTGAGGCGGTCGATCCGGTTGGTCATGGTGCCGGAGGTGACCAGGGTCTGGGTGAGCAGCTGGCCGGGGGAGAGCTGGTAGGGGGAGCCGGCCCGCCGCAGGGCGGTCAGGACGTCGAACTCCCAGGGCTCCAGGCCGTGCTCGGCGAAGGCGGTGCGGCGGGCGCGGTCCAGGTGGCGGGCGAGCCGGCTGACCCGGCTGAGTACCTCCAGCGGCTCCACGTCGAGGTCGGGGCGCTCCCGGCGCCACGCTGCGACCAGCCTGTCGACCTCGTCCTCCATGACGATCAGTGTATCGGTGGATGTGTCGATGTGAAGTCTCTTGACATCGAGAAATGTGCCAGTGAGGCTACAGGAGATATCTTGACGTCGAGATACCTGCGAGGTGAACGATGACCAGCCCCGCCTGGGACCCGGCGCAGTACCTGCGCTTCGCCGACGAACGCACCCGCCCGCTGCGCGACCTGCTCGCCCGCGTCCCCGCCCTGCCGAACGAGCCCGCCGCGACCATCCTCGACATCGGCTGCGGCCCCGGCAACTCCACCGCCGTCCTGCGCGAACGCTGGCCGCTGGCCCGGATCACCGGAGTCGACAACTCCGTCGCGATGCTGGACGCCGCCCGCGCCGAGGGCGAGCCCACCGCCGACTACCTGCTCGCGGACGCCCGCGACTACGACCCGGCCGCGGCCGGGCCCGACCTGATCGCCTCCAACGCGACCCTCCAGTGGGTGGACGGACACCTGGCGGTGCTGGCGCGCTGGGCGGACGCACTTGAGCCCGGCGGGGTCGTCGCCTTCCAGGTGCCCGGCAACTTCGAGGCCCCCAGCCACACCCTGCTCGCCGAACTGCGCCGCAGTCCCCGCTGGCGCGACGCCCTGGGCACCGACGCCGTCCGCAGCGGCGTCCACCGGCCGGAGCGGTACCTCGACGCCCTCGCCGGGGCCGGCTGCGCCGTCGACGTCTGGGAGACCACCTACAGCACCCTGCTGCCCGGGCCGGACCCGGTGCTGGAGTGGGTCAAGGGGACCGCGCTGCGCCCGGTCCTCGGCAGGCTCACCGACCCGGCCGACCGGTCCGCCTTCCTCGCCGAGTACGGGCGGCTGCTGCGCGAGGCCTACCCGGCCGGGCCGCACGGGACGGTCTTCCCGTTCCGGCGGATCTTCGCGGTCGGGGTGAGGCGGTGAGAGCCGGGGCGAAGCAGCGAGGGCCGGCTGAGGCAGTGGGGGCCGGGGGAAGCGGTAGGGGCGGCGGCCGGGCTCAGGCCCTGCGGTCGCCGACCAGCTTCGGGTGCCGCTCCAGGCCCTCCAGCCCGTGCCAGGCCAGGTTCACCAGGTGCGCGGCCACCGTGGCCTTGTCCGGCTTGCGGACCTCCAGCCACCACTGGCCGGTCAGCGCGACCATCCCGACCAGCATCTGCGAGTACATCGGGGCCAGCCGCGCGTCGAAGCCCCGGGACTTGAACTCCAGGCCCAGGATGTCCTCCACCTGGGTCGCGATGTCGCTGATCAACGAGGCGAAGGTGCCGGTCGACTGGGCCACCGGCGAGTCCCGGACCAGGATCCGGAAGCCGTCCGTCGAGGTGTCGATGTAGTCCATCAGCGCGAACGCCGCCTGTTCCAGCAGCTCGCGCGAGTGCCCGCCGGTGAGCGCCCCCGTCACCATGTCCAGCAGCAGCTGCATCTCGCGGTCCACCACCACCGCGTAGAGCCCCTCCTTCCCCCCGAAGTGCTCGTACACCACGGGCTTGGAGACTCCGGCGCGCTCGGCGATCTCCTCCACCGAGGTGCCGTCGTAGCCGCGCTCGGCGAAGACCGTCCGGCCGATCTCCAGCAGCTGTTCCCGGCGCTGCTTGCCGGTCATCCGGACCCGGCCGCCCCGGCGGCGCGGGGCCGGTGCGTCCGCGGTTCCGTCCGCCGCCCCGTCCGCGGCGCGTTCCGCACCCCGTTCGCCAGCTCCCTTGGAGGCTGCGCCGCTGGAGGCCGCGCCGGCCGCAGCGGCGGCCCGCGGACGGGCCGGCGCCGTTCCGGGCGCCGCGTCCGTCCGCGTGCTGTGGTGACCGCCTGTGCTGTCTGCGCTGCTCCCGTTCACCCCTACATCATGCTGGAAGCGCCGCCTCATGCTGCGCGGCGGGCGGCGATCCGCTGCGCGTCCGGCCAGCGGACGTCCCGGACCCAGCCGGCCAGCTCGAACCAGCGGATCAGCCGGGCCGAGGAGTCGATCTGCCCGCGCAGCACTCCGTGCCGGGCCGAGGTCGGGTCGGCGTGGTGCAGGTTGTGCCAGGACTCGCCGCAGGACAGCACCGCGAGCCACCAGACGTTGCCGGAGCGGTCCCGGGAGCGGAACGGGCGTCGGCCGACGGCGTGGCAGATCGAGTTGATCGACCAGGTTACGTGGTGCAGCAGGGCGACCCGGACCAGCGAACCCCAGAAGAAGGCGGACAGCGCGCCCTCCCAGGAGAGGCTCACCAGGCCGCCGACCAGTGCGGGCAGCAGCAGCGAGATGGCGGTCCAGAGCCAGAACAGCCGGGAGATCCGCCGCAGGGCCGGGTCGCGGACCAGGTCCGGCGCGTACTTGAGCTGGGGGGTCTGCTCCTCGTCGAACATCCAGCCCATGTGCGCCCACCACAGGCCCTTGATCAGTGCCGGGACGCTCTCGCCGTAGCGCCACGGCGAGTGCGGGTCGCCGTCCTTGTCGCTGAACCGGTGGTGCTTGCGGTGGTCGGCCACCCAGCGCACCAGCGGGCCCTCGACCGCCAGGCTGCCGACGATCGCCAGGACCAGCCGCATCGGGCGGGAGGCCTTGAAGGCACCGTGGGTGAAGTAGCGGTGGTAGCCGATGGTGATGCCGTGACAGGTGAGGAAGTACATGGCGACGGTGACCGCCGCGTCCGTCCAACCGAGTCCCCACCCCCAGGCCACCGGTACGGCGGCGAGCAGGGCGGCGAACGGCACGAGGATGAACAGGGCGAGCGCGATCCGCTCGGCGAGACCCTGCTTCTCCCCGCCGCGGGTGGCGGACAGCCGGGTGGCGGCGTCGGCGGAGGGATCGGAGGAGGGATCGGGATGCGCGGCGGCCCCCGCGCGTTCCTCACCGGCCTGGATGGTCATGAGCGTCCCTTCGCGGCGTCCCGGAGCCGGGACAAGCGGAACCTACGTTGGCGTAACCTACGGCATCGTAGGTTGCGCTCCGTGGCCAGCGGAACACACGGCCGCGCGGCGCTCGGGTGAATTCACCCGACTGGATGGATGAACCTCGGACCGCTGCCGTGCCGGGATCGGACGGGCCAGGACGGTCGGCACAGGTGGTGGATGTGAGGCGCGCTACCCCGTAGTCTTGGCCCAGCGCGCCGTCGGGGCTCCGGCGGCGGGAGCTCCGGTCCCGGATCGTCTAAGGGCAGGACAGCTGGTTTTGGTCCAGCTTATGGGGGTTCGAATCCTCCTCCGGGAGCACTGAGTACGGCCGCGGGCGGGCATGCGCGGGCCGGGCCGCTGGCATTCCGGTCGGCTGCCCCGCACTATCCTCGAACTGCCAGAGCACATGTGCGGACCCGCGTTCTGGCCTGCTCTGCCCTCTCTGTGAACCTAATGAGGAGCCTCCCCGCATGGGTGCCAATTCGCTTGCCGCCGTTGTCGTGCTCGCCGCCGGTGGCGGGACCCGGATGAAGTCGAACAAGCTGCCCAAGGTGCTGCACGAGGTGTGCGGTCGCTCGCTGGTGGGTCACGCGGTGGCGGCGGCCGGAGAACTGACGCCCGGGCAGCTCGTCGTGGTCGTCGGGCACCAGCGCGAGCAGGTCGAGGAGCACCTGGCGGCGCACCACCCCGGTGTGCGCCCGGTGGTGCAGGAGGAGCAGAACGGCACCGGCCACGCGGTGCGCACCGCGCTGGAGGCGCTGGCCGCCGACGGCGTCACGCTGGACGGCACGGTGATCGTCACCGCCGGGGACTCCCCGCTGCTGACCGGGGACACCCTGCGCCGGCTGGCGACGTCGCACGAGGCCCAGCAGAACGGCGTCACCGTGCTGACCGCCGTCGTCCCTGAGCCCTTCGGCTACGGCCGGATCCTGCGCGACGAGGACGGCACGGTCGCCGCGATCGTCGAGGAGCGGGACGCCACCGACACCCAGCGCGCGATCGCCGAGATCAACTCGGGCGTCTTCGCCTTCGACGCCAAGCTGCTCACCGAGGCGCTGGCCGAGCTCACCACGGACAACTCGCAGGGCGAGGAGTACCTGACCGACACCCTGGAGATCCTGCGCAAGGCCGGGCACCGGGTCGGCGCCGTGGTCGCCGAGGACCACCGGGACATCCTGGGCATCAACGACCGGGTCCAGCTGGCGCAGGCGCGCCGGCTGCTGAACGACCGCCTGCTGGAGCGGGCGATGCGCGCCGGGGTCACCGTGGTGGACCCGGCCACCACCTGGGTCGACGTCCAGGTGACGTACGAGCCGGACGCCGTGGTGCTGCCGAACACCCAGCTGCAGGGCGCCACCCACCTCGGCGAGGGCTGCGAGGTGGGCCCGAACTCCACCCTCAAGGACACCCTGGTCGGCGCCGGCGCCCGTGTGAGCAACACCACGGCCGACCGCGCCGAGATCGGCGAGCTGGCCGCCGCCGGCCCCTACGCCTACCTGCGGCCGGGGGCCAAGCTGGCCCGCAAGGCGAAGGTCGGCACCTACGTCGAGATCAAGAACTCCGAGCTGGGCGAGGGCGCCAAGGTGCCGCACCTCTCCTACATCGGCGACGCCACGATCGGCGAGGGCACCAACGTCGGCGCGGCCTCGGTCACCGTCAACTACGACGGGGTCAACAAGCACCGCACGGTCATCGGCGCGCACTGCCGCACCGGGTCGGACAACATGTTCATCGCACCGGTCACCGTGGGTGACGGCGCTTATACCGGCGCGGGCTCGGTGATCACCACCGACGTTCCGCCCGGCGCACTCGGTGTGAACCGCGCGCAGCAGCGCAACATCGAGGGCTGGGTCGAGCGCAAGCGCCCCGGGACGGTGTCCGCGCAGGCCGCGAAGGCCGCCACGGACGGCAGCGCGGAGGCCTGAGCGGCGGGCGCGGCCCGGCCGGACGGTCCCGGGGCGGACGGTTTCTGCGCGGGCGCGTAACCTTGGGGACATACGTGCGCCACTGGGCCTACCGCCCGTGTCCAGGCGTACCGACAATTCCCTGATCCCCCGTGGGTGCGGGCTGCGCCTGCCCTCCTCGGGAGTGGGGATTCAGCGTCCGCAACGCGAGGAGACGGTGCAGTGAGCGGGATCACGACGTCGGGTGAGAAGAAGCTCAAGCTCTTCTCCGGCCGTGCCCACCCGGAACTGGCGAAGGAGGTTGCCGAGGCGCTGGGGACCGAGCTGGTCCCGACCAAGGCCCTGGACTTCGCCAACGGTGAGATCTACGTCCGCTTCCTGGAGTCGGCCCGCGGCGCGGACTGCTTCGTGATGCAGAGCCACACGGCTCCCATCAACCAGTGGATCATGGAGCAGCTGATCATGATCGATGCTCTGAAGCGGGCCTCCGCCAGGAGCATCACCGCGATCCTGCCGTTCTACGGCTACGCCCGTCAGGACAAGAAGCACCTGGGCCGCGAGCCGATCTCGGCCCGTCTGGTCGCCGACCTGCTGCGCCAGGCCGGCGCCGACCGCCTGATGGCCGTCGACCTGCACACCGCGCAGATCCAGGGCTTCTTCGACGGCCCGGTGGACCACCTGTTCGCCCTGCCGCTGCTGGCCGACTACATCGGCGGCAAGGTGGACCGCTCGAAGCTGACCGTCGTCTCGCCGGACGCCGGCCGGGTCAAGGTCGCCGACCAGTGGTGCGACCGGCTGGACGCCCCGCTGGCGATCATCCACAAGCGCCGCGACATCACCCAGGCCAACACCATCCTGTCGGCCGAGGTCGTCGGTGACGTCAAGGACCGGGTGTGCGTCCTGGTCGACGACATGATCGACACCGCCGGCACGATCTGCGCCGCGGCCGACGCGCTGTTCGAGAACGGTGCCGCGGACGTCGTGGTGGCCGCCACCCACGGCGTGCTCTCCGGCCCGGCCGCGGACCGGCTGAAGAACTCGCGGGTGAGCGAGTTCGTGTTCACCAACACGCTGCCCACCCCGGCGCAGCTCCAGCTGGACAAGATCACCACCCTCTCCATCGCCCCGTCGATCGCCGCCGCGATCCGCGAGGTGTTCGAGGAGGGCTCGGTCACCAGCCTCTTCGAGGGCGTGCACTGACGAAGCCCCGCGCAGGCGGCCCCGGACCGTCCACGGTCCGGGGCCGCCGCCGTTTCCCGGGGAGGGGCCGATTTCGCGGGAGGGGGCCGGTGCGGTTAGACTCGTGAAACTGCTCGGCGAGGGATGCCGTGTGCCTGCTCGACGGGCACCGTCACCGTGATCGACGCGCTGCCGGTAGCGGATTCCGTCCGCCGGCAGAGGCCGTTTCCGCCGAGTGACCCCCGAACGTACTGAGGGTGTGGTCCCGGCGGTTTTTCGCGTTGCCTGCACCCCCGCGCCAGTCTTCACGAGGAGTGCAGTCGTGTCCGAGATCCGCCTTGCCGCTGAGACCCGTACCGAGTTCGGCAAGGGTGCCGCCCGTCGCGCCCGCCGCGCCGGCTTCGTCCCCGGTGTCGTCTACGGCCACGGCCACACCCCGGTTCACCTGAACCTGCCCGGCCACGACCTGATGATGGCCCTCAAGACCCCGAACGCCCTGCTGGTCGTTCCGATCGAGGGCAAGGACGAGTACGTCCTGCCGAAGGCCGTCCAGCGCGAGGCCATCAAGCGCACCATCGAGCACGTCGACCTGCTGCTGGTCAAGCGTGGCGAGAAGGTCACCGTCGAGATCCCGGTCCACACCGAGGGCGAGCTGGCCCCCGGCGGCAACCTGCTGGAGCACGTCCTCCAGGCCCTGCCGGTCGAGGCCGAGGCCACCCACCTGCCCGAGGCCGTCACCGTCTCCGTCGAGGGCCTGGAGGCCGGCGCCTCCATCCACGCCAAGGACATCGCCCTGCCGGCCAACGTCTCGCTGGCCGTCGACGCCGACGCCGTCGTGCTGCAGGTCATCGCCGCCCAGGCCGCCCCGGTCGAGGACGAGGCCGCCGAGGCCGAGGGCGCCGAGGCCTGAGCCTCGTAGCGCTGCACAGCTTCCGACCGCTGCCCCGGTCGCTCCCCTGGAGCGGCCGGGGCAGCGGTGCGTCCGGGATGATGACGTCGAGCGCCGAGTCGAGCGCGAAGGAGAGGGACATGGCCGAGGATTACGACGGGCCCTGGCTGGTGGTCGGGCTGGGCAACCCGGGGGAGCAGTACGCCAGGAACCGGCACAACATCGGCTTCATGGTGGTGGATCTGCTGGCGCAGCGGATGGGCGCGAAGTTCAAGGCGCACAAGAGCCGGGCGCAGGTGGCCGAAGGGCGGCTGGCCGGCAAGCGGGTGGTGCTGGCCAAGCCGATGTCCTTCATGAACCTCTCGGGCGGGCCGGTGACGGCGCTGCGGGACTTCTACAAGGTGCCGGCCTCGGCGCTGATCGCCGTCCACGACGAACTGGACATCGACTACGCGGCGCTGCGGCTGAAGCTGGGCGGCGGGGACAACGGCCACAACGGGCTGAAGTCGATCACCAAGTCGCTGGGTCCGGACTACCACCGGGTGCGCTGCGGGATCGGCCGTCCGCCGGGCCGGATGGAGGTCGCGGACTTCGTGCTGAAGGACTTCTCCTCGACCGAGCGCAAGGAACTGGAGTGGTTCGTGGACCGCTCGGCGGACGCGGTGGAGGCGCTGCTGTCCGAGGGGCTGGAGCGGGCGCAGGGCTCGTACAACTCCTGACGCTCCGTCATGTGCACGGAGTGCCCGGTACACAACAGTCGTACAACGCTTGGCCGTCAAACCTGAATCCGTGTGAGAAGCCTGTGCGGGATCCGATAGCGTCGGCCTGGTACGCGAACGGGTCCTGGGGAGTTCTCGATGCGGAGATTGCGTCCGGTCCGCCGACTGCGGCGGCTCCGGGTGGTCCGGCTGAAGCAGCTCGGACGACGGATGGGCACCGCCGGTGCGCTGGGAGCGGCCGGAGTGCTGCTGTCCGGCGGTGCGGTGGCGCACGCCGAGCCGGTGGCCGAGCCGGATCCGGCGGTCACGCCGGAGCCCGCGGCGGCGCAGTTCAGCCCGGTGCTGGGCGATTCGGTCGGCCCGGACGCCGGGCTGCTGGCGGTCGGCGGCGGCCTGGTGGTCGTGGCCGGCGGAGCGGCGCTGTGGCTGAAGCGCCGGCGCGAGGGCGAGTCCGCGGAGTAGGAACGTGAAGTGAGGGGCCGGTGTCCACGGGAGTGGGCACCGGCCCCTCGCCGTCTTGTCATCCGTTGTCGTCCGTTTCCGGCGGCCGGCGCGTCATGGGGGTATGAAGCGCGAATCGATGCGCCCGGGGGGTTCCGGATCCGACCCGTTCGACGAGTTCGTCGCGGCGCGGTACCAGGCCCTCCTGCGGGGGGCGTACCTGATCACCGGGGATGTCCACGACGCCCGGGACCTGTTGCACGACGCCCTGGCACGGGTGTACCCGAAGCGGTCGGCGATCCGGGAGCCCGGAGCGGCCGAGGGGTACGTCCGCAGGACGATGGTCCGCACGCACGTCTCGCGGTGGCGCCGGACCAGACGCGAGGTGCTGACGTCCGCCCTGCCGGACGGCCCGGCGGTCCAGGAGGCCGAGTGGGACGGACAGTTGGCCGCGGCGCTGGCCGGGCTGCCGCGGCGGCAGCGGGCGGCGGTGGTGCTGCGCTACTACCTGGACCTGTCCGTCGCACAGGTGGCGGTGGAGCTGGGGTGCTCGGTGACGACGGCGAAGACCCACCTGGCGCGGGGGATCAAGGCGCTTCGACAGGAACTGGTACCGGCGAGGGAGTTGGTGGGGCGTGAACGCTGAGGACGGGTTCGAGGAGGAGCTGTCCGTCCGGCTCGGGGCGCGCGCGGCGGGGATCGGTGGCAGCCCGCCGCTGGCCGAGCTGCGCGAGGCGGGACGCCGGCGGGCCCGGCGGCAGGGGGCCGTGCGGGCCGTCACGGCGGTGGCGGTGCTGGCGGTCGGCGCGGGGGCGCTGACGCAGCTGGGCGGCGGGGGGAGCCCGGGCTCGGCTACCGGGCCGGCGGCGCTCCGGACGGTCGTCGCGCCGTCGGCCGGGGCGGGGACGCCGGGGTCGAGGGGGGCGGACGCCGACGGGCTGGTGAAGACGGTGCTGGGCTGTCAGTCCGGGCCGACCTCGCTGCGGACTCCGGGCGGGGGCGGGGCGACGGGGGCGCCGTACTCGTCGTCGCGGGTGCCGTCGTCCGGCGGTCCCTCGACGGGCCTGACGCCGCCGGCCGGCTCCGCGCCCAGGACGACGGGGGCGCCGTCCTCGCTGTCACCGGAGCAGTCGAGCCAGGCCGAGCTGGCGCGGGCCGGGGAGGCGGTCGAGAAGCTGGCACGCGAGCACTACGCCGACGACTACTTCGCCACCTGCCGGGACGCGAGCACCCGCACGCTGTACGTGATGCGGGTCCACGGCACCGGCCTCGATGCCGCCGTGACGCACCTGGTGGCCGAATGGCCCGGCGTGAAGCTGGAGTTCAGGGACGCCGCGGCGGGCTACCCCCGGCAGCTCGCCCTCGCCGAGCAGATCCGGTCCGAGGCCGGGGACTGGGCGGCGACCTACGGAGTGCACATCCGGTCCGTCCAGATCGCCAACGACGGTGCCGGGCTGATCGTCGGGACCCCGCAGGCGGAGAGCGCCCGGAAGGAACTCCTCGCGCAGTACGGCGGGTTGGTGGTCGAGGTCCGGCCCTAGAGCCGCTGAGACGCACGCGAAGGACCGGTGCCCCCACCTGGAGGCACCGGCCCTCGGTGTTCCCGCGTCAGCCGGTGTTGCGCAGGCCGGCGGCGATGCCGTTGACGGTGAGCAGCAGTGCGCGGGCGCGCAGCGGGTCCTCGTGGCGGCCGGACGCGACCTCCTCGCGCTGGCGGCGCAGCAGCGCGACCTGGAGGTAGGAGATCGGGTCGAGGTAGGCGTCGCGGACGGTGAAGGTCTGCTTCAGCACCGGGTTGTGCTCCAGCAGTTCGCTCTCGCCGGTGAGCCGCAGCACCTCGCGCAGGGTGAGCTCGTGCTCGACGACGATCTGGTCGAAGATGTGCCGCAGCTCGGCGGGCACCAGCTGCTCGACGTAGTGGCGGGCGATCCGCAGGTCGGTCTTGGCCAGCGTCATGGCGACGTTGGACAGGAAGTTGCGGAAGAAGTGCCACTGGCCGTACATCTCGTCCAGCACGTCGCCGAGGCCGGCCGCGCGGGCGGCGGCGAGGCCGGAGCCGACGCCGTACCAGCCGGGGACGATCTGGCGGGACTGGGTCCAGCCGAACACCCACGGGATGGCCCGCAGGCCGTCCAGCCCGGCTCCGGAGTCGGGGCGGCGGGACGGGCGGGAGCCCAGGTGCAGCGAGGCGAGCTGGTCGACCGGGGTGGAGGCGAAGAAGTACTTCGGCAGGTCCTCCTGGTCGACCAGGGCGCGGTAGCAGGTGTGGGCGGCCTCGGAGACCCGGTCCATCGCGGCGTCCCAGCGGGCCAGTTCCTCGGGGGCCTGGCGCGGGGCGGTGTGCAGCGCGGAGGCGGCGAGGGTGGCGGAGAGGGTCAGCTCCAGGTTCTCCCGGGCGAGGGAGGGGAGCAGGTACTTGTCGGAGATGACCTCGCCCTGCTCGGTGACCTTGATCTCGCCCTCCAGGGTGCCCCAGGGCTGGGCCAGGATGGCCTCGTGCGAGGGGCCGCCGCCGCGGCCGACGGTGCCGCCGCGGCCGTGGAAGAGGCGCAGCCGGATGCCGTAGCGGTGGGCGACGTCGCGCAGCCGGCGCTGGGCGCGGTGGATCTCCCACTGGGAGGTGGTGATGCCGCCGAACTTGGAGGAGTCGGAGTACCCGAGCATGACCTCCTGGACGTCGCCGCGCAGCGAGACGAGCAGCCGGTAGGAGGGGTCGGAGAGCATCTCGTCCAGGATGCGGTCGGCCTGCTGGAGCTCCTCGGTGGTCTCCAGCAGCGGGACGATGCCGATCTTGGCGATCCCGGAGTGGAGGTCGATCAGGCCGGCCTCGCGGGCCAGCACGGTCGCGGCGAAGACGTCGTCGGCGCCCTGGCACATGGAGATGATGTAGCTCTCGACGATCTCGTCGCCGAAGCGCTCGAAGCCCTGGCGGATGGTGTTGAAGACGCCGAGGGTCTTGGTGCCGGCCTCGTCCAGCGGGGCCGGGGTGGGGGCTAGCGGGCGGCGCGAGCGCAGCTCCTTGGCGAGCAGCTTCTGCCGGTACTCGCGGGGCATGTCGGCGTAGCGCCAGGCCTCCTCGCCGAGCCGGTCGAAGAGCTGGCCGAGGGCGTGGTGGTGGGCTTCGGCGTGCTCGCGCACGTCCATGGTGGCGAGCTGGAGGCCGAAGGCCTCGATGGTACGGATGGCGCGGGCGAGGCGGCCGTCGGCGATCAGCTCGCCGCGGTGGGCGCGCAGCGAGTCCTGGATGAGCCGCAGGTCGGCGACCAGTTCGCGGGTGCCGAGGTAGTCGCGGCCCTCGATGTGCGGGGTGCCGCCGGCCAGGCGCTCGCGGGTGTTCTCCAGCTTGAGCCGGATGCAGGTGGCCTTGAGGCGGTAGGGCTCCTCGGCGTTCATCCGCTTGTAGCGGGGGCTGAGTTCGGGGAGCCGGTGCAGGTCGGTGTTGAGCGAGGCGAGCAGTTCGACCGAGGCGCCGGCCAGCCGCTCCGAGGTGGAGAGGGTGTTGCGCAGGTCGTCGATCGCGGCGAGGGCGTCCTTGATCCCGTACTCGTGCTGGAGGTTGAGGACGTCCCAGGTGACCTGCGGGGTGACGTTGGGGTTGCCGTCGCGGTCGCCGCCGATCCAGGTGCCGAAGGTGAGCGGGCGCACGCCGTCGGGCAGTTCGAGGCCGACCCGGGCGAGCTCCTCGTGCAGTTCCTCCAGGACCTCGGGGACGGCCTCGCGGTACAGCTCGTCCAGGTAGTAGACGGCGTTGCGGGCCTCGTCGGTGGGCTCGGGGCGGGCGATGCGCAGTTCGTCGGTCTGCCAGAGCAGGTCGATGACCTCGGCGAGGCGGCGGTCGGCCGAGCGCTTGGCGCTGCTGGTGCGGGCCGGGTCGGCGGCGGCCAGGCCGGAGGCGAGCTCCTCGTGGTGGATGCGGTCGAGGAGTTCGCCGATCCGGCGCAGCTTGTTGAGCACGCTGCGGCGGGCGGCCTCGGTGGGGTGGGCGGTGAAGACCGGGCGGACCGCCAGGTGGGCCAGGGTGTCTTCCAGGTGCTTGGGGTCGGCGTCGGCGAGCTGGTCGGCGGTCTGCGCGAGCAGCGAGCCCTCGCGGGCGCGGCGGGTGGCGAACTCCCGGCCGCGGTGCACCTGCTCGGTGACGTTGGCGAGGTGGAAGTAGGTGGAGAAGGCGCGGACCAGCTTGGCGGCGGTGTCCAGGTCGATGTCGGAGAGGAGTTCGGCGGTGGCCTCCCCGTCGGTGCGGCTGAGCAGCCGGACCTGTTCGACCAGGCCCAGCAGCTGGGGGCCCTCCTGGCGGACCAGCGTCTCGCCGAGCAGGTCGCCGAGGCGGCGGATGTCCGCGCGCAGGGCCGAGTTGTCTGCGGCTGCGCCGGCGGCGAGGACGGTGGGGCTGTCCGCCGGGGTGGGGACCGGAGCGGTCACGGCTGGCTCCCTGTGGTGGTGGGGTTCGGCAACGGCTCATCGTCACAGGTCCACGCGCAGTGCGGCGGGTGTGACGCGTGCGGACCGCGCTGTCCGACGCGACCAGCATAGGTGGCGGGGCGGTTGCTGTCCGAGAGGTGGCCGGATGGCGGACAGGGCTGCCGAAAACCACCTGTGGTCTGGACCACTCTGGGGGTGCCGGGGGCGTACCGGGCAATCCCGGTGGGGAAGGGCAGGGGTTGCCGCTTAATCTTTGGGGCATGAGCAAGTCGCCTGGGGAGCGCGTGCCGGTCCGGTCGTTCTGGTGGTGGAAGCGGCGGCGCAGCGCCCTCCTCGACGTCGGGCTGGCGCTGCTCGCCGCGGTCGAGTGCTCGGCCAGCACGATCGCCTTCCTCTCCGCCCGGATCCACGTGAGCCTCGCGGGCGCGGTCGGGATCGCGGTGCTCGGCACGCTGGCGGGCGGTTCGCTGGTGGTGCGCCGGCGCTGGCCGGCCGTACCGGTGCTGGCGACCCTGCTGGTGACGCCCGGGATGCTGGGCGTGGTGCTGCTGGTGGTGTCGCTGTACACGCTGGCGGAGACCTGGGAGTGGCCCTCCCGGCGCCGCCGGGTGGTGGCGCTGGCCGGGCTGGCCTTCGCCGAGGCGGCGGCCGTGATCGCGGTGACGCTGATCCTGCCGGGCGACTCCCCGGTGGAGCAGCCGCCGCTGTGGATCCAGATCCTGTTCTCGCTGCTGGTGGCGGTCGGGCTGACCGTCGCCCCGGTGGTGACCGGCCTGTACGTGGGCGCGCGGCGGCGGCTGATCGAGTCGCTCAAGGACCGCGCGCACGGCCTGGAGACCGAGCTGGACCTGCTGGCCGAGCAGGCCCAGGAGCGCGCCCGCCGGGCCCGGCTGGAGGAGCGCACCCGGATCGCCAGGGAGATGCACGACGTGGTGGCGCACCGGGTCTCGCTGATGGTGGTGCACGCCGGGGCGCTGGAGCGAATAGCCGGCAAGGACCCGGAGAAGGCCGCGCAGAGCGCCAGACTGATGGGCGAGGTGGGGCGGCAGGCGCTCAACGAGCTGCGCGAGATCCTCGGTGTGCTGCGGATGGACGACGAGCGGCAGCCGGAGCCGGACTCACTGGCCGGGCTGCCCCGGCTGGTGGACCAGTCCCGGGCGGCCGGGATGGCGGTGACGCTCACGGTCAGCGGCAGCCGGCAGGAGTTCACCGGCGAGGCCGAGCAGACCGCCTACCGGCTCGTCCAGGAGGGACTGACCAACGCCCACAAGCACGCGGGCGGCGCCCAGGTGTCGGTGCTGCTGGCGTACGCGCCCAACGGGGTGCGGGTGGGCGTGGTGAACGCCTGCCCGGGCGGGGACCGGGGCGCGGCGCAGCTGCCCAGCGGCGGTAACGGGCTGGTCGGGATGCGGGAGCGGGTGATCGCGCTGGGCGGCACCTTCTCGGCCGGGCCGGAGGCGGACGGCGGGTTCCGGGTGGAGGCGGTGCTGCCGTCCCGACTGGCCGTCCGGAGCGACCGGCTCGGCTGAACGGCCGGCTCGGCGGTGCGGCCGGAGGTGCCCCCGGCTGGGTGGCCCGCCGTACTCCCCGGCCGAGCGGCTAGCCGTACTCCTCGGCGGTTCGCAGCCGTTCCGGGGCGGTGCCCAGGACGAGGGTGTTGATCGCCTGGTCGATGCCGTGGCCGAGGAACCACTCGCCGGTGTGGTCCAGGCTGTAGACCCGGCCCTCCTCGTCGACCGCCAGCAGTGCCTGGCCGTACGCCTCCTCGCCGAGCGGGGCGAGCTGGGTGCCCAGCGCCCGGCCGAGGTCGAACAGGGTGCGCGGCTGGTGCAGGCCGCACATCGGGTCGATCAGGAAGGGCGTGCGGGCCAGTTGGCGGCCCGGGCCGGACAGGTCGAAGGCGAGGCCGCCGAACTCGGCCCAGGCCTCCACGGCCGCCGGGAACACCGCGTGCGGGACGCCGCCGGGACCGCCGTACCCGGTCAGGGTGTCGGCCCACTCCTCGGCCTGCCGGATCTGCCAGCGGCCGGGGTGCCAGCCGGAGGCCTTGAGCTCGGCGGCGACGTCGGCGGGGAAGCGCGGGCGGGTCCGCCCGCCGCCGACCGCGGGCGGGGTGCCCGGGGCGAGCGTGGCCGGTGCGGGCGGGGGCGGGCTGGGCGGATTCAGGGCGTGCTCCGAGGGCTCGGGGACGGGGGGCGTACGAGGGGCTGCGGGGGCGGGCGTCCGGCGTGCGGACGGCTCAGCGCGCCGGCGGCCCGACGGCGACGCTCAGCACGGTGAAGTGCTCCAGCATCGGGGCGCAGGAGCGGCACGGCGGGGCGTGGGTGCCGTGCGCCGGATCGCCCTCCTCGCGGATCCGGAGGGTCGTCATCCGGGCCCCCTTGAGCGCCTTGCGGGCCTCGTGCAGGCTCATCGGCTTGCGGGCGGCGCGCTTGGAGCGCTTCCCGTCGACCGTGGTCAGGTACTGGGAGAGCAGGACGGCCTCCGGGCAGCGGCCGGTGAACCGCTCGCGGGCCTCGGCCGGCAGGGCGTCCAGGAACTCGCCGACCAGCGGGTGCAGGACCGGGCGCCGGTCGTCCTTGTCGCCGGCCAGGGTGTGCACCTCGCCGCCCTTGAGCGACAGCGCGGCGGCGACGGCGGGCAGCAGGCTGTCGCGGTGGTGGCGCAGCACGGGCGGGCCCGCCGGCTCACCGGTGGTCATGCGGTGCCCTCCTCCTCGTTCCTGGCGGTCCGGTTCCTGTCGGTCCCCGTGGGGTCCGGGGCAAGCCTGTCATTCGACACCGACAACCGCACAACCGGGGTGCGGGCCGGGCGAACACCCGTGCGGTTCCCGGCGGATCGCGCCCGCGCCCCACCGCATCCTGGCCGCACCCGGGCCCGGTCCGCACAGCCTCGTCATGACTTGTCCACCGATCCACCGGAACCGCCCCCGCCCCCGGTCCCCGGCCGGTACCGTTCCGGCAGCGAGCCGAGGGGCGCGGACGGCCGTGCGGACGGTCACCGGGACGGGTGCCGACCGGGCCGGGTCAGCTGCCCGCGCCGGACGTTGAGGCCGCCGGAGCGGGCGCGGGCCCGTCCCGGCGCCGGAGCCGTGGGGGGTCCCGCCGGACCCTCCCGTGAAGGGGGCCCGAGCGATGACGTCGCAGCAGTGGACGGCCGAGGCCGCCAACCAGGCGCCCGGCGGGCACGTGCCCACCCCGGGCGAGCCGCCCCGGCCGGTGCCGGAGCGGCCGGTGGGCCTCGCGGTGGTCGGGGCCGGCTACTGGGGGCCGAAGCTGGTCCGCAACGCCCAGCAAACCCCGGCGCTGCGGCTGCACTGGCTGTGCGACCTGGACGAGGCCAAGGCCCGTACCGTGCTGGGGGAGTACAGCACCGTCGGAGCGAGCGGCCGGTACGAACGGGTGCTGGCGGACGAGCGGGTCGACGCGGTCGCGGTGGCCACCCCGGCGGGCTCCCACTACCCGCTGGTGCGGGCCGCGCTGGAGGCGGGCAAGCACGTGCTGGTGGAGAAGCCGATCACCACCTCCGCCGCCGAGGCCGCCGAGCTGGTCGAACTGGCCGAGCGCGGCGGGTTGGTGCTGATGTGCGACCACACCTTCTGCTACACCCCTGCGGTCCGCCGGATCCGCGAGCTGGTGCAGGGCGGGGAGATCGGGGACGTCCAGTTCTTCGACTCGGTGCGGATCAACCTCGGCCTGGTGCAGCCGGACGTCGACGTGCTGTGGGACCTCGCCCCGCACGACCTGGCGATCCTGGACTTCGTGCTGCCGCCCGGGGTCGTCCCGGTCGGGGTGTCCGCCCAGGGCGCCGACCCGATCGGGGCCGGCCGCGCCTGCGTCGCGTACCTGACGGTCCGGCTCAGCAACGGCGCGCTGGCGCACTGCCACGTCAACTGGCTCTCCCCGACGAAGGTCCGCACCACGCTGATCGGCGGCTCCCGGCGCACCCTGGTCTGGGACGACCTCAACCCGCAGGCCCGGCTGGCCGTCCACGACCGCGGGGTCGACCTCACCCCGCCCGACCAGCTGACCGACGCCGTCCGGCACCGGGCGCTGATCTCCTACCGGGTCGGCGAGATGGTCGCGCCCGCGCTGGTCGAACAGGAGGCGCTGCGCAACGTGATGGCCGAGTTCGCCGCCGCCATCGTCGAGGGCCGGCCCCCGCTCACCGACGGACGGGCCGGGGTGCGGGTCCTGGAACTGCTGGAGGCGGCCTCGCTCAGCCTCGAACTCGGCGGCATCACCGTGCCGGTGGGCGTCGGCGACCGGGAGGCCGTCCGGTGACCGGGGCGATCCCCCTGGTCGACCTGGCGGCCGCGCACGCCGAGGTCGAGGCCGAGGTGCGGGCCGGCTTCGACCGGGTGCTGGCGAGCGGCGCCTTCGTCAAGGGCCCCGAAGTGGCCGCCTTCGAACGGGAGTACGCATCCTTCGTGGGGGTACGGCACTGCGTGGGCGCCGCCAACGGCACCGACGCCCTGGAACTGGCCCTGCGCGCCCTGGACCTGCCGCCCGGCGGCGCGGTGGTGCTGCCCGCCAACACCTTCGTCGCCACCGCCGAGGCGGTGCTGCGGGCCGGGCTGCGCCCGGTGCCGGTCGACGTCGACCCCGAGCACCTGCTGATCGATCCGGAGCGGGCCGCCGACGCGCTGCCCGGCGCGGTGGCGCTGCTGCCCGTGCACCTGTTCGGCCAGTTCGCGCCGATGGAGGCGCTGCTGGAACTGGCCGACGGCCGTCCCGTGGTGGAGGACGCGGCGCAGTCCCAGGGCGCCCGGCGCAACGGGCGCGGTGCGTACGGGCGGATCGCGGCGACCAGCTTCTACCCGGGCAAGAACCTCGGCGGCTACGGCGACGCCGGGGCGGTGCTCACCGACGACGCGGAACTCGCCGGCGCCGTACGGCTGATCGGTGACCACGGCGCGCGCGACAAGTACCGGCACGAGCGGTTCGGCTTCAACTCCCGGATGGACGCCCTGCAAGCCGTGGTGCTGCGGGCCAAGCTGCGCCGGCTGCCCGACTGGAACGCCGCCCGCCGCGCCGCCGCGGCCCGCTACGACGCGCTGCTCGACGGGGTGGAGGGGGTCGTACGGCCGGGCACCGCACCGGGCAACGAGCACGTCCGCCACCTCTACCCGGTGCGGATCGCCCGCGGCCGTGACGCCGTGCTCGCCGCGCTGCACGCCGCCGGGATCGGCGCGGGGGTGCACTACCCCGTCCCGGTGCACCTGCAGCCGGCGCTGCGCCGGCTCGGCCACCGCGAGGGCTCCTTCCCGGTCGCCGAGCGGGCCGCCCGGGAACTGCTCAGCCTGCCGCTGCACCCGCACCTCACGGAGGCACAGCAGCTGCGGGTCGTGGAGGTGTTGGAACGGGCCCTGGACGCGGGGGATCGGGCGGGCGGGTGAACCAATAGGCTGGTGCCCAGCAAGCGCACCGAAGAATTTGCAGCAGCCAGTGGGGGCTCCCAGATGACGACAGGTCGGCCCGGCGTCGCCGCCGCACCGAACGCGGCGTACGCAGGTCAGGTGGTGCAGTTCCCGGACCCGGTCCGCGCGGAGCGGCACCCGGCCGGGGTCCGGGTGGACGAGTCCGGCTACCCGGACTTCGGCCCGTACGCCGCCGCGGCGGCCGAGGTCGCCGACCCGCCGGAGGGCTTCGGCGTGGACGAACTGCGGCTGACCGACTACGTCTCGGCCAACGTCGCGCTGTTCACCCAGGGCCACCCGCTCTGGGCCGACCTGGAGACCGCCGTGGCGACCCCGCCCGGCTGGACCTGGCACCACGCGGTCGGCCGGGCCGCCCCCGGCTGGCGCCGGATGGAGCTCGTCCCGGTCGAGGTCAAGGCCCTGCTGCGGCACCACGGCGGCCTGGCCACCTCGCCCGCCGACCACTCCCGCCGCGGCACCCGCCCGCTCCAGGAGCGCCGGCCCGTCCACTTCTCGCTGGCCAAGGACGGCGCGGACCCGATCGGCGTCCCCGAGGACCTGGTGCAGCGCGCCGAGGAGCGCCTCGGCTACCGGCTGCCCGGCGCCTACCGCACCTTCCTCAAGCTGGGCGGCGGCCGCGGCCCGGTCGGCGTGGCGCTGGACACCGAGCTCGGCATGCTGCTCGACCAGCCGTTCCTCACCCTCACCGAGGAGTACGGCACCGAGGACGTCGTGTACGCCAACAAGTGCCTGCGCGACCACCTCACCAAGGACTACCTGGGCATCGCCTACGCGCAGGGCGGCATCATCGCGCTCAAGGTGCGCGGCGAGCGGACCGGCTCGGTCTGGTTCCACCTGTACGACGACGCCCGCGACTCCGGCGCGCCGGAGGCCCCGGAGGAGCGCTGCGCCCGGCTGCTGCTGCCCTGCGGGGACGACTTCGACGCCTTCCTGCTGCGGCTGGCCGGCAGCCCGCCGGAGCTGGAGACGGTCGCGGAGCTGATGGTGGACGGCGGGTTCGCCCGGGCCGTCCCGGTGGACTGACGTGACCGCGGGAACGGCGTTGAGGGAACGAGTGGGGACGACGGGGACAGGGGTGAACCGGGCGTGGTGACGTACGCGCAGGCGCAGGAGCTCGCCGAGGAGTGGATCAACGGCGGCGTGCCGCACGCGCAGCAGCGCGAGGTGCGGGTCCGGGAGTTCGACCTGGGCTTCGTCTGCTGGGCGGTGTCGCCCGCGGAGGCGGCGGCCGGTCCCGCCGGTGCCGGTGCCGACGGTGGGTCGGGCTCGGGCTCCGGTTCGGGTGAGGCGCGGCTGGTGATCGCCCGCGACTCGGGTGCCAGCACGCTGTGGCCCGCGCTGCCCGTCAACGAGGTGGTCCGGCAGTACGAGGAGGTGTACGGGCGGCCGGTCGCGGCCAACCCGGTCGGCGCGGCGAAGCCCGCGCCGGGGCCGGTGGAGGCCACCTCCTTCCTGCTCAGCCCGCCGCAGTGGCTGCAGGAGGCGGGGGCGGCGGCGATCGCGGCGGAGGCGGAGAAGCTGGGCGGCGGCGCTGCCCAGGCTCCGCCTGCCGCGGTTCCCGCTCCGGTTGCTCCGGTGACCGCCGGCGAGCGGCCCGCGCCGGTGCCGCCCGCGCCCGTCCCTCCGGTGCCGCCCGCGCCCGTCCCTCCGGTGCCGCACGCGGCCGCGGCGCCGCCCGCGCCCGCCGTGCTGACCGAACCGCCGGTCTCCGACCGCCCCGCCGGGGACGCGCCGACCATGCTGGCCCCGCCGCCCGGCGAGGAGCCGCTCGGCGCTCCGCGGCCGCCGGTCGCCGCGCCGGTGCCGCCGGTCGCGTCGAACCCGCCGGCCGCCCCCGTGCCGCCGGCCGCCCCGGCCGGTGCCGAGGCGGCGACCGTCCTGATGCCGGAGGGCCTGCGCACCTCCGGTTCGGACCTGCCCGACGCGCCCGCCCCCGCCGGGGCCGAGGCCGCGACCATGCTGATGCCCCCGGGTAGCGGTGGCTACGGCATGCCCCCGGTCCCGCCGGTCGGCGCCCAGCCCCCGAGCACCCAGCCCCCGACCGCCCAGCCCCCGACCGCGCCGCCCGCCGCCCCGCCGGCCCCGGCACCCGCCGCGGCCGTCGAACCGGCGCCGACGCTGCTCGCGTCGCCGGACGCCATGCCCGGCCTGATGGGCCTGCCGGGTGCCCCGGCGGCCCCGCCCGGCGCTCCGGTGGAGCAGGCGCCCACCATGCTCGCCACGCCCGGCACCCCGCCCGCCCCGCCGGTCGGCGGAGCCCCGGTGGAGCAGGCGCCCACCATGCTCGCCTCGGCCGGCGGGCTGGCCGGCCTGCCCGGCGCCCCCGGCCCCGCCGCCCCGCCCGTCGCCGCGGCCCAGGGCGGCCTCGGCCGTGGCCCGGGCTCGGCCCCGCCGCCGCCCCCGCCGGGTGCGCTGCGCGGTGGTGCGGCCGGCCCGTCCGGTTCGTCCGGCGCGGGCGGGCTGGGCCGTACCGGCGGGTCCGCCCCGCCGCCGCCCCCGCCCGCCGAGCTGCGGCACGCGCCGGGCTCCGGCGTGCCCGCCTCCGGCCCCGGCGGCCGTGCGGCCGGTTCGACCCCGCCGCCCCCGCCCCCGGCGGGCCTGCGTGCCGGTGCGGCCCCGGCTCCGGCCCCGCAGGGCGCGCCCGCCCCGCCCGCCGGGGTGGCGTACGAGGCGACCCAGCTGGCCGGTGCGATCGACCCGGCACTGCTCGGCGGACCGGCGGACCCGGGCACCCCGCCGTCCGGCGGCCCCGCCGTCCCGCCGCCGCCCGGCGGACCGGCCGCCCCCGCCGCGCCCGCGGCCGGGTACGGCTACCCGAACGCGGGCGCCGCGCCCGGCGTCGTCCCGCCGACCCCGGTCACCGGCCCGCCGCCGGGCGCGCCGGTGCCGCCCGGGGTGCCCGCGGTGGGCCCGGGCTACTTCGCCGCGCTCAGCTACCGGGGCCCGGACGGCTCGGAACAGAAGCTGCTGCACCGCAGCGAGCCCGGCACCCCGCACCCGGAGTGGAAGATCCTCCAGGACCTGCGCCGGTTGAACGTCCCCGCGGAGCAGGTGCTGGAGCTCTACACCGAGCTGGAGTCCTGCGATCTGCCCGGCGGCTACTGCAACCGCATGATCGCGGCTTCCTGGCCGAACGTGCGGCTGACCCACACCGCCCCGTACGGCTGTGACCACGCCTCCCGGCAGGCCGGGATGGCCGAGCTCCTGGACCACCTGGACGAGCTGCACCAGCTGGCCTCCGGTGCCCAGCGGGTCCGCCCGTTCCGGGCCCCGCTGCCCGCGCCCGGGTCGGTCCAGCCGCTGCCCCCGCTGCCGCCCCAGCAGCTCGCCCAGGAGCTTGGGACGGCCTTCGGGCAGAACCTGTTCCGCTACGAGCAGCGCGCCGTCTCCCGTCAGGGCGTGCCCGAGCCGGTGTCGCAGACCCTGATGTGGGCCGGGCTGCCGCGCGACTTCGGGCCGTTCTTCTGGGCCCAGGCGCAGGAGGGCCGGCCGATCCCGACGCTGGCCGAGCTGGCCGCCGAGCGCGGCCTGCCCGCGGCCGCGGACTTCGGCGGCTACCTGGTGCTCGGCAACGACTACGGCCGTCAGCTGTGCGTCCAGTACGGCACCGCGAACGTGGTCGCCGTGGACGTCGACGGAACCGGCCAGCCGCCGCGCTTCGTCAACACCGGTGTACCGGAGTTCGTCCGCTCGCTGGCCCTGTTGGGCCGGATGTGGCGGCTGCGGTACGGGCTGACGCCGGAGCAGGCCGGTCGCTGGACGACCGACTTCCAGGCGGAGCTCGCCGCGATCGACCCGGCGGCCCTGCAGTCCACGGACACCTGGTGGGCCGTGCTGCTGGAGCAGTTCTGGGACGGTCTGCTGTAGCGGACCGTCGCGGATCCTCGCAGGTGGGGAGGGGTCGTCCCGGTGTCCGGAACGACCCCTCCGGCACGTCCCGGCAGCTGTGCCTCGTTGGGGTTTCGTCCGGATCTGCGCAAAATAGGTCAAGAGGATGGGTCTATCCGTCCGGTCCTCGACGTATTCCGGTCCGCACGACGGTCGAATCCGGCCCCGGTCTCCCAACCGGTTCCGGATCCGGCCGTTCCGTCCGATCATGGGCTCCGCAGCCCGCGAAACGAGGGGAAGAGCCCATGAGCGACGCCGTCCCCCAGTACGGCTTCACCCAGGCCCGGCGCGGTTACGCGCCCGAGCAGGTCGACCGGGCGCTCGTCGCCCTGACCGCCCAGCGCGACGAGGCGTGGGAACGGTTGAGCGTCCTGGGAGCCGGGATCCGGCAGATGGAGACCCGGCTGGAGGCCATCCGCCGCGCCGCCGAGGAGGCCCCGGAGCCGGACTACCAGGTGCTCAGCGAGCAGGCCGCCGGGCTGGCCGAGATGGCCCGGAACGAGGCCCGCGCCGTCAAGGAGAAGGCCGAGCGCTTCGCCGAGGACCTACGCGACGAGGTGTACGAGCAGGGGCAGGCGCTCGCCAAGGCGGCCGAGGAGTACTCCGCCACCCTCCGCGCCGAGGCCGACGCGGCCGCCCGCCGCACCGACGAGCGCACCCGTGCCGAGGCCGAGGGCATCCGCGCCGACGCCGACCGGGAGAGCCGCGCCGCCCGCGACGGCGCCACCGCCTACGCCGCCAAGGTCCGGGTGGCCGCCGCCGAGGCCGGCGAGCACGCCGCGGCCGAGCTGGCCGCCAAGCGGCGCCAGGCCGACGAGGCCTTCGCCGCGGCCCAGGCCAAGGCCGACGCCGAGGAAGCCGAGGTCTCCGCGACCGCCGAGCGCCGGGTCAAGGAGGCCGAGCAGCACCGCGAGACCGTGCTGAACCGGATCAAGCAGTTGGAGACGGACGCCCAGGCCAAGGCCGACCAGCTGATCGAGCGGGCCCGCCGGGAGGCCGAGGAGATCAACGCGGAGAGCGAGCGCGAGCAGCGCGCGTTCGACGCCCGGCTGGAGACCGTGCAGCAGCACCTGGACCACATCAAGGCCACCCTGGCCTCGCTCACCGGCGCGGCGGTCGGGCAGATCGAGCCCGAGGTGCTCGCCGCCGCCGGGGCCGACGCGGCCCCGGTGGACGCGGCGGCCGATGTGGCGCCGGTGGACGCGGCGGCCGATGTGGCGCCGGTGGACGCGGCGGCCGATGTGGCGCCGGTGGACGCGGCGGCCGACGTGGCGCCGGTGGACTCCGAGGCGGACACCGGGGAGATCCCGGTGGCGGACCTGCGGAAGGCGGCGTCGGCCGGGACCGAGGCGGACGCCCCGGAGCAGCAGCAGAAGACGACGGCGGGGCGGCCGCCGGTGGTCGGCGGCTGCTCGGCCCTCTCCAGGGTCGCCGACGCCAGGGACACCGAGGACACGGAGGTGGTGACCGGTCCGGTCGTCCCGGCCTCGGTGCCGCCGAAGCCGGCCGGGCCGCCCCCGTCGGCGGTCGAGCGGGACGACGCGGGGGGCGGGGCCGGTGCGGACGGCGCCGAGGAGACCCGGATCGTCCCGAAGATCATCATCGTGGACGACGGCGCCGGCTACGCGGCCCCCAACACGGTGACCTACCGCCGCCGCTAGCGGCCGGCCGCGAGCCGTGCCCGCCGACCGGACGGGTGCGGACGTCCGGCGTGGCGCGCGGAGCGGGTGGACGAAGCGAAGAGGCCGAGACCCGTGGCGCCCTCCAGGAAAGGGCACCACGGTTCCCGGCGCTTGGGCGGGCGCCCCCACCCAGGGTCGCCCGGCCTCGCACCTCCGACCCCCATCGGGGGTGCGACGGTGCCGCCACAGCCATCCCCCACGGTTGGGTGCGACGGGCACGTTCACCATGGTGCGCGATCTCCATGGACGGCCAGTGACCGGAGTATGTCCAGTTCGTGGCGGAAGGCGGAGCCCGGCCCGGCCCGGTGCCCGGCCCGTTCGCCCACCGGTCGGCCGGTGTTCCGTCCAGTGGTTCGTCTGCGGTCGTGTCCCTGACAGTGCGCCGGGTACGCCCGCCGGTTCGTCCCCCGCGAGGTCCGGCGCCCTGACGGCGCGGTCCCGCCGGGCTCGTACGCCGCGTGCCCGTCCGCGCCGCGGCGTAGGCTGGAGACCCCCGGCCGCTCGGCGTGCCGGGCCGTTCGCGTTGCCCCGGCGGGCTCCTCGCCGCCCGGAGGCAGCACCAGCCACGGGACGAAGAAGAGACCCAGATGAGCCTGACCGGACTTCTCGATGTCGTCGCGCGGGACGCGGCGCTCGCCGAGGCGATCGAGGCGGCCACCGCCACCGGAGCCGCGGCCGGCGGCCGCCGCCACCTGGACCTGGTCGGACCGCCCGCCGCCCGGCCGTTCGCGATCGCCGCGCTGGCCCGCGCGCTGGCCGGGCGGGCCGCCGGTGACCGGGGCCGCCCGGTGCTCGCCGTCACCGCCACCGGCCGGGAGGCGGAGGACCTGGCCGCCTCGCTGCGCTCGCTGCTGCCCCCCGACGCGGTCGCCGAGTACCCGGCCTGGGAGACCCTGCCGCACGAGCGGCTGTCGCCCCGTTCGGACACCGTCGGCCGCCGGCTGGCCGTGCTGCGCCGGATCGTGCACCCGCGGGCCGACGACCCGGCGGCCGGGCCGGTGCAGGTGATCGTCGCCCCGGTCCGTTCGGTGCTCCAGCCGCAGGTCAAGGGGCTGGCCGAGCTGGAGCCGGTGGCCGTGCGGCGCGGGGAGTCACACGACCTGGAGGAGGTGGCCCGCCGGCTCGCCGCGGCCGCCTACGCGCGGGTCGAACTGGTCGAGAAGCGCGGCGAGTTCGCCGTGCGCGGCGGCATCCTGGACGTCTTCCCGCCGACCGAGGAGCACCCGCTGCGGGTGGAGTTCTGGGGCGACGACGTCGAGGAGATCCGCTACTTCAAGGTCGCCGACCAGCGCTCGCTGGAGGTCGCCGAGCACGGCCTGTGGGCCCCGCCCTGCCGTGAACTGCTGCTGACCGACGAGGTGCGCGCCCGGGCCGCCGAACTGTCCGCCGAGCAGCCCGGGTTGGCCGAGATCCTGGACAAGATCGCCGAGGGCATCGCGGTCGAGGGCATGGAGTCGCTGGCGCCGGTGCTGGTGGACGACATGGAGCTGCTGCTCGACGTGCTGCCGCTCGGCTCGGTCGCGGTGGTCTGCGACCCCGAGCGGGTCCGCACCCGGGCCGCCGACCTGGTGGCCACCAGCCAGGAGTTCCTCCAGGCCTCCTGGGTCGCCGCGGCGGCCGGCGGCGACCGGCCGATCGACCTGGAGACCATCGACGTCTCCGCCGCCTCGCTGCGCTCGCTCGCCGAGGTGCGCGAGCACGCCGCCGAGATCGGACTGCCCTGGTGGTCCGTCAGCCCGTTCGCGACCAGCGAGTCCTCGGTCGACACCATCCTCGAATTCGACGCCAACACGCTGACCCTCGGGATGCACGCCGTCGAGGCCTACCGGGGCGACACCGCCCGGGCGATCGCCGACGCCAAGGAGCGGCTGGCCGCCGACTGGCGGGTCGTCATGGTGACGGAGGGGCACGGGCCCGCCTCCCGCCTGGCCGAGGTGCTCGGCAACGAGGGCATCCCGGCGCGGCTGGTCGCCGACCTCGCCGAGGCGCCCACCCGGGACGTCGTCCACGTCTCCTGCGGCTCCATCGAGCACGGTTTCGTCGACGAGGCACTCAAGCTCACCGTCATCACCGAGACCGACCTGTCCGGCCAGAAGTCCTCCACCAAGGACATGCGCCGGATGCCGTCCCGGCGCCGCAACGCGATCGACCCGCTGGCCCTGGTGGCCGGCGACTACGTGGTGCACGAGGCGCACGGCGTCGGCCGCTACGTCGAGATGGTGCAGCGCACCGTCCAGGGCGCCACCCGCGAGTACCTGGTGCTGGAGTACGCCCCCGCCAAGCGCGGCCACCCCGGCGACCGGCTGTTCGTGCCGACCGACCAGCTCGACCAGGTCACCAAGTACGTCGGCGGCGAGGCCCCGACGCTGCACCGGCTCGGCGGCGCGGACTGGGCGAAGACCAAGCAGCGGGCCAAGAAGGCGGTCAAGGAGATCGCCGCCGACCTGATCAGGCTGTACTCGGCGCGGATGGCCGCGCCGGGCCACACCTTCGGCCCGGACACCCCGTGGCAGCGCGAGCTGGAGGACGCCTTCCCGTACGCGGAGACGCCGGACCAGCTGACCACCATCGCCGAGGTCAAGTCGGACATGGAGAAGTCCGTCCCGATGGACCGGCTGATCTGCGGCGACGTCGGTTACGGCAAGACCGAGATCGCGGTCCGTGCGGCGTTCAAGGCGGTGCAGGACGGCAAGCAGGTGGCGGTGCTGGTGCCGACCACGCTGCTGGTCCAGCAGCACTTCTCCACCTTCGCCGAGCGCTACGCCAACTTCCCGGTCACCGTGAAGGCGCTGTCCCGCTTCCAGACCGACAGCGAGGCCAAGGCCGTCCTGGAGGGGCTGTTCGAGGGCTCGGTGGACGTCGTCATCGGTACCCACCGGCTGTTCTCCTCCGAGACCAGGTTCAAGGACCTGGGCCTGGTCATCGTCGACGAGGAGCAGCGTTTCGGCGTCGAGCACAAGGAGCAGCTGAAGAAGCTGCGCGCCAACGTGGACGTGCTCACCATGTCCGCGACCCCGATCCCGCGCACCCTGGAGATGGCGGTCACCGGCATCCGCGAGATGTCCACCATCACCACCCCGCCGGAGGAGCGGCACCCGGTGCTGACCTTCGTCGGGCCGTACGACGAGAAGCAGATCTCGGCCGCGATCCGGCGTGAACTCCTGCGCGAGGGCCAGGTGTTCTACATCCACAACCGGGTGGAGTCGATCGACAAGGCGGCCGCCCGGCTGAAGGACCTGGTGCCCGAGGCGCGGATCGCCACCGCGCACGGGCAGATGGGGGAGACCCAGCTGGAGAAGGTCGTCGTCGACTTCTGGGAGAAGGAGTTCGACGTCCTGGTGTCGACCACGATCGTCGAGTCCGGCATCGACATCTCCAACGCCAACACCCTGATCGTCGAGCGCGGCGACACCTTCGGCCTCTCCCAGCTGCACCAGCTGCGCGGCCGGGTCGGCCGCGGCCGCGAGCGCGGCTACGCGTACATGCTGTACCCGCCGGAGAAGCCGCTCACCGAGACCGCGCACGAGCGCCTGGCCACCATCGCCCAGCACACCGAGATGGGCGCCGGCATGTACGTCGCGATGAAGGACCTGGAGATCCGCGGCGCCGGCAACCTGCTCGGCGGCGAGCAGTCCGGGCACATCGCGGGGGTCGGCTTCGACCTCTACATGCGGATGGTCGGCGAGGCGGTGGCCGAGTTCCGCGAGTCGCTGGCCAACGGCGGCGCGGAGCCGGAGGAGGAGCCGCTGGAGGTGAAGATCGAGCTGCCGGTCGACGCCCACGTGCCGCACGACTACGCGCCCGGTGAGCGGCTGCGGCTGCAGGCCTACCGTTCGATCGCGGCGGTCAACTCGGAGGCGGACATCCAGCAGGTCCGGGACGAACTCGTGGACCGCTACGGGAAGCTGCCCGAGCCGGTGGAGAACCTGCTGCTGGTCGCCGCACTGCGGCTGTACGCCCGGCGGTGCGGGATCTCGGACATCACCCTCCAGGGCCCGAACGTCCGCTTCGGCCCGGTGGAGCTGCGGGAGTCCCAGCAGCTGCGGCTGAACCGGCTCTACCCGCGCAGCCAGGTCAAGGCGGCGGCCCAGCAGCTGCTGGTGCCGCGGCCGAGCACCGGCCGGATCGGCGGCAAGCCGCTGGTCGGCCGGGAGCTGCTGGGCTGGTGCACCGAGTTCCTGTCGGCGATGTTCGACGACCTGGCGGGGGCCAGGAAGTAGCACCCGTCGGAGCGGCGGTCCGGGGCTGCGGCCCGGGGCCGCCGTTGCCGTACCGGGATCGGCAGGGCCGGGCACGGTCGCGGCGGGTAGGTTCGAGGTGTGACGACGAATGCTGTGCCGGCGAACGCTCCGGGCGCGAAGCTGATCCTGCTCACCACCACCCACCGGGTGGCCCCCGGGCTGCTGGCGTGGCCGGCCTGGGAGGCGCTGCGCTCCGCGGGGCGGGTGCTGGTGGCCGACGAGGCGCATCCGCAGGTGGCGGCGGTGCGGCAGGCCGGGGTGACGGTCGAGGCGGTGCCGGCCGGGTCGGCGCCGGCCCTGGCGCGGCTGCTGACCGGGCAGCCGGCCGGGGCCGGGCCGACGGTGTGGCTGGGCGGTCCGGACGGGGACCCGGGGCTGACGGACGCGCTGGCCCGCCTCGCGGTGGAGCACGCCGGCGAGGTGCCGGAGATCGAGGTGTTGCCGGGCTCCTACGACCTGCCAGGGGCGCGGCTGCTGGACCTCGCCTCGGTGATGGACCGGCTGCGCTCGCCCGGCGGCTGCCCGTGGGACGCCGAGCAGACCCACGAGAGCCTGGTGAAGTACCTGGTCGAGGAGGCCTACGAGCTGGTCGAGGCGATCGAGGAGGGGGACCGGGACACGCTGCGCGAGGAGCTGGGCGACGTGCTGCTCCAGGTGTTCTTCCACTCCCGGATCGCCGAGGAGCACCCCACCGGGCCGTTCACCATCGACGACGTGGCCGGGGACATCGTGGACAAGCTGGTGTACCGGCACCCGCACGTCTTCGGGGACGTCGAGGCCGGGGGCGCCGCCGAGGTGGAGGCCAACTGGGAGCAGCTGAAGGCGGCCGAGAAGGCGGACCGGGAGTCCGTCCTGGACGGCGTGCCGGCCGGTCTGCCCGCGCTGGCGTACGCGGCGAAGCTGGTGTCCCGGGTGCGCCGGGCGGGCTTCACGGAGGTGCCGGACGAGCCGTACGAGCTGCCGGCCGAGCTGACCGCGGAGTCGGCGGGCCGGCTGCTGCTCGCGGTGGCGCAGCGGGCGCACGACGCCGGGGTGGACGTGGACGCGGCGCTGCGCTCGGCCGCGCGCGGCTACCGGGACGCGGTGCGCGCGGCCGAGGGGCTCGAGCCCGCGTAGCGGTTCAGGCGGCCGTGGCGGTGCTCTCGACGGGGCGCCGCTGCGGCGGCACAAGTTCGCCGATGGCCTCGCCGATCAGGGCGACCAGTTCGGCGAGGCGTTCGAGGTCGAGGTGGTCGGGCAGGTCGGCGAGGGAGACGATCCGCTCGCCCTTCGGGCCGGCGACGCAGAAGAGGTCGATCGGCCCGAGGTGCTTCTCGGCGGTGTCGACCAGGGCGGCGACGTCGCTGGGCCGACGGATGTCGCCGCAGACGCCCACCACGGGGCAGCCCGGCCGGTCGAGTTCGGCGGCGAGGTCCTCGGCGATCCCGACGTGCTGGTCGGCGATCAGCATCCCGGCGGCGCCGGCCGAGGTCAGCCGGCGGGCCAGGTCGGCTCCCGAACCGCCGTCGAGTACCGCGATGACGACGACTGCTCCGCTGACCCGCATGGTCTGCTCCTCCCTGTGGGCGACACCGCACCGGCGCCCACGCGTACTGCGGAGGATCGTAGGCACGTCCTGACCCTCCGCAACAGGGATTACCCCGCAGGTGACCAGGCTCACGCCTGCCGCCCGGCCAAGAGCTGTCCAAGGGCCGTCCACCGGGCGTCCACGGGGCGTCCACGCGGTGTTGGTGTGCCGCCGGCCCGCCGTTCACAAACGGTTCGCGAACCGGTGACGGAGCGGCGGCGTCCCGGAGGTCGGCCGGGCGGCCCCGGTCCAGCGGTTACGGTCGACCCATGCCAGCTCAGCCCGACGGCGCCCAGCCCGCCGCCCACCCCGCCCTGCAGCTCTTCACCTGGGAGTTCGCGGCCGACCCGTACCCCGCCTACGCCTGGCTGCGCGAGCACGCCCCGGTGCACCGCACCAAGCTGCCGAGCGGGGTGGAGGCCTGGCTGGTGACCAGGTACGCGGACGCCCGGCAGGCGCTCGCGGACAGCCGGCTGTCGAAGAACCCGGCGCACCACAGCGAACAGGCGCACCGCACCGGCCGGGTGGGCATCCCGGGGGAGCGGCAGGCGGACCTGATGACCCACCTGCTGAACATCGACCCGCCGGACCACACCCGGCTGCGCCGGCTGGTGTCGAAGGCGTTCACCCCGCGCCGGGTGGCCGAGTTCGAGCCGCGGGTGCAGCAGCTGACCGACCGGCTGATCGACGGCTTCGCGCAGCGCGGCTCGGCGGACCTGATCCACGAGTTCGCCTTCCCTCTCCCCATCTACGCGATCTGCGACATGCTGGGCGTGCCGGCCGAGGACCAGGACGACTTCCGCGACTGGGCCGGGATGATGCTGCGGCACACGAAGCCGGGCCACGGCGGCAGCCAACGCGGCGGCGTGGGGCGGGCGGTGAAGCGGATGCGGGCCTACCTGCTGGAGCTGATCCACCGCAAGCGGGCGGACCTCGGCGACGACCTGATCTCGGGCCTGATCCGGGCGAGCGACCACGGCGAGCACCTGACCGAGAACGAGGCCGCCGCGATGGCCTTCATCCTGCTCTTCGCCGGGTTCGAGACGACGGTCAACCTGATCGGCAACGGGACGTACGCGCTGCTGCGCAACCCGGACCAGCGGGCGCTGCTGCAGGAGTCGGTGGCCCGCGGCGAGACGGCGCTGCTGGAGACCGGGATCGAGGAACTCCTGCGCTACGACGGGCCGGTGGAGCTGGCGACCTGGCGGTTCGCGACCGCGCCACTGACCATCGGCGGAGTGGAGATCCCGGTCGGCGACCCGGTGCTGGTGGTGCTGGCGGCGGCGGACCGCGATCCGGCCCGGTTCGCCGACGAGAACACCCTCGACCTGGCCCGGAGCGACAACCCCCACCTGGGCTTCGGGCACGGCATCCACTACTGCATCGGCGCCCCGCTGGCCCGGCTGGAGGGGCGGTCCGCGCTGGCCACACTGCTCTCCCGGCTGCCCGATCTGCGGTTGGCCGAAAGCCCGGACGACCTGCGCTGGCGGGGTGGCCTGATCATGCGTGGATTGCGCGAACTTCCGGTCGAATTCAGTCCGGAGCGTCGCTCCCCGCACGCCGTTCCTGAGGCTCCGACACGCTGATCCGGCATCGGTTACAGCGCGCTGACGCCGGTGTGAACGCCCATCAAACCGGACAAAGCCCCGCCGTTGGTAGGCGATCGAACACGGGCCGTAATTCTGGTGTGATGTCGACGATATGAGCTTGTGATCGGTCTGAGGATCTGTCTAGTCTCCCTGGAGTCCGCAGCTGCGGACCCCGTGCGCGGAACGCCGAATCCTGCCCGCCGCGCCACGGGAAACCGACCAGACCCTGGGCAGGGGCGGGGGAACCAGGTTTGTTGCCGTTCCTCCACGGCTTGGGGTGAAGCCGCCCAAGCGGAATCGTTTCCGCCGACGGCGGCCGGGCCACCTCCCGGTCCGAACCCGACAGCTCACCTCGCAGGCGTGCGGAGAGGGACCTCTTCATGCTGCTCGTTGGAAACGGCCGTCATCGTCGTCGCACCCAGACCGAGAAGGCCATCGCCGTCGCCGGGGTGGCCGGCGTCGGACTCGCGCTGCCGCTCCTGACCGCCACCGGCGCCTCCGCCGCCCCGGCCTCCTCCTGGGACTCCGTCGCCCAGTGCGAGAGCGGCGGCGACTGGAGCATCAACACCGGCAACGGCTTCTACGGCGGCCTGCAGTTCACCTCCAGCACCTGGAAGGCGTACGGCGGCACCGCCTTCGCGCCGCAGGCCAACCAGGCCAGCCGGGCGCAGCAGATCTCGGTCGCCGAGAAGGTGCTCGCCTCGCAGGGCCCGGGCGCCTGGCCGGTCTGCTCCCAGAAGGGCAGCCTGAGCAAGGGCGGCGCCCCGGCGGCCGTGGACACCTCCTCGGACACCAAGGCGCAGTCCGCCCCCAAGCAGCAGGCGCCGAAGCAGCAGGCCCCCAGGGCCGCCGCGAAGCCGGTGCAGCAGTACGCGCCGAAGCACGCCGCCCCGATGAAGCCCGCCGAGCAGCCGGTCCAGCAGTACACCCCGAAGCACGCCGCCCCGCGCGCCGCCCAGCCGGCCCCGGCCGCGCAGACCGGCCACGACTACACCGTCCGTTCCGGTGACACCCTGTCGGGCATCGCCGCCGCCCAGGGCGTGTCCGGCGGCTGGCAGGCGCTGTACGACGGCAACCGCGGCACCGTCGGCGGCGACCCGAACCTGATCGTGCCGGGCCAGGTCCTGCACCTCGGCTGAGGCCTGACGAAGGGGCCGGCCGACCGGGCGGCCCCTTCGTCCGCCTTCGCCCGTCCCGGTGGGACAAGCTGGGACAAGCAGGTGAACTACCGGTGGGTAGCGGGGCCACACGCTGAGACGGAGCCGAGGTCGACGTGGTCCCGGGAGCCCGGGCGGTTAGGCTCTGGTCGTAACGACTCCGCAATCCTCCGGCCGACAGCGCCACCGTCAGCCGGACCCTGCTTCCGCAAGGAGATGCCTCGTGCCGTCCATCGATGTCGTCGTAGCCCGTGAGATCCTCGACTCCCGCGGCAACCCCACGGTCGAGGTCGAGGTCGGCCTCGACGACGGCAGCACGGGTCGTGCCGCTGTTCCGTCGGGTGCCTCGACCGGCGCCTTCGAGGCGCTGGAGCTGCGCGACGGTGACAAGAACCGCTACTTCGGCAAGGGCGTGGAGAAGGCCGTCCTGGCCGTCATCGAGCAGATCGGCCCTGAGCTGGTCGGCTACGACGCCACCGAGCAGCGCCTGATCGACCAGGCCATGCTCGACCTGGACGCCACCCCGGACAAGTCCTCGCTCGGCGCCAACGCCATCCTGGGCGTCTCGCTGGCCGTCGCGCACGCCGCCTCCGAGGCCAGCGACCTGCCGCTGTTCCGCTACCTGGGCGGCCCGAACGCGCACGTCCTGCCGGTCCCGATGATGAACATCCTCAACGGCGGCTCGCACGCGGACTCCAACGTCGACATCCAGGAGTTCATGATCGCCCCGATCGGCGCGGAGTCCTTCTCCGAGGCCGTCCGCTGGGGCGTCGAGGTCTACCACACCCTCAAGGGCGTGCTGAAGGAGCGCGGCCTGTCCACCGGCCTCGGCGACGAGGGCGGCTTCGCGCCGAACCTGGACAGCAACCGCGAGGCCCTCGACCTCATCACCGAGGCCATCCAGAAGGCGGGCTACGTGCCGGGCCGCGACGTCGCGCTCGCCCTGGACGTCGCCGCCTCCGAGTTCTTCAAGGACGGCGCCTACCAGTTCGAGGGCAAGGCCCTCTCGGCCGCCGAGCTCATCGAGTACTACGCCGAGCTGGTCGACGCCTACCCGCTGGTCTCCATCGAGGACCCGCTGGACGAGTCGGACTGGGACGGCTGGAAGGCCATGACCGTCAAGCTGGGCGACAAGGTCCAGCTGGTCGGCGACGACCTGTTCGTCACCAACCCGGCCCGCCTGGCCAAGGGCATCGAGACCGGCACCGCCAACGCGCTGCTGGTGAAGGTGAACCAGATCGGCTCGCTGACCGAGACCCTGGACGCCGTCGAGCTGGCCCAGCGCAACGGCTACCGCTGCATGATGTCGCACCGCTCCGGCGAGACCGAGGACGTCACCATCGCCGACCTGGCCGTCGCCACCAACTGCGGCCAGATCAAGACCGGTGCCCCGGCCCGCTCCGAGCGCGTCGCCAAGTACAACCAGCTGCTGCGCATCGAGGAGATCCTCGACGACGCCGCCGAGTACGCCGGCCGCGGCGCCTTCCCGCGGTTCAAGCACGAGGGCTGAGACGCCGCACCAGCGCACGCCTGACCGGTGCCCCGCCGCACACCCCGTAGGGTGGACGGCGGGGCACCGTCGCGACCAGGAGGGGATACGGGAGATGGCTGGCTGGAGGATCCCGGGCTTGGCGGCCCGGCCTCGGTTCACGAGCCGGGCGACCGTCCTCGTCCTGGTGCTCTGCTCGCTGGTGGCGATCCTGGCCTACCCCACGCGGCAGTTCATCTCCCAGCGCGCCGAGATCTCCGCCCAGCGGGCGAAGGCCGACCACGCGCGCCAGCAGGTCGAGCAGCTGCGCCGGGACAAGGCCCGCTGGCAGGATCCGGAGTACGTCAAGGCGCAGGCCCGCGCCCGGCTGCACTACGCGGTGCCGGGGGAGACCCCGTACATCGCGGCGGACCCGTCCGGCGCGCCGGCCCAGCCGTCCGCCTCCGCCACCCCGGCGAGCCCGTCCGCCGACGCGGCGGCCGGCCGGCCGCAGGCCGCCAAACCCTGGTACGCCGGCATCTGGGACTCGGTGGACGCCGCCGACACCGCCGCGCTGGCCCCCGCGACCCCCCGTCCGCTCCCACCGTCCTCCGTTGGAGACCCCACCCCCCATGACCACTGAGAACCACCCCGCCGTCTCCGACGCCGACGTCGCGGCCATCGCCGCCCAGCTCGGCCGGGTGCCGCGCGGCCTGCGCGGTGTGGCCCACCGCTGCCCCTGCGGCAACCCCGACGTCGTGGAGACGGCCCCCCGCCTGCCGGACGGCACGCCGTTCCCGACGCTGTACTACCTGACCTGCCCCAAGGCCGCCTCGCTGATCGGCACCCTGGAGGCGGAGGGCGTGATGAAGGACCAGACCGCCCGGCTGGCCGAGGACCCGGAGCTGGCCGCCGCCTACCAGAAGGCGCACGAGGACTACATCGCCCGTCGCGACGCGATCGAGGTGCTGGAGGGCTTCCCGAGCGCCGGCGGCATGCCGGACCGGGTGAAGTGCCTGCACGTGCTGGTCGGCCACTCGCTGGCGGCCGGCGAGGGCGTCAACCCGCTCGGCGACGAGGCGATCGGCATGCTGGAGGACTGGTGGGCCAAGGGCCCGTGCGTCTCCCCGGCCGAGGTCCAGGCCGCCGGTGAGCGGGTCGCCCGCAACCGCGCCAAGGAGCAGGACCACGAGGCCGTGATCGCGGCCAAGCAGCAGAAGACCGCGGAGCGGGCCGCCAAGCGCGCCGCCGAGGAGTCCGCAGCGTCCGCGGCGGAGCAGGAGTCCGAGTGAGCACGACCCGCGTGGCCGCGATCGACTGCGGCACCAACTCGATCCGGTTGCTGGTCGCCGACCTCGACCCGGAGACCGGTGAGATCACCGACCTCGACCGCCGGATGATCATCAACCGGCTGGGCCAGGGGGTGGACCGGACCGGGCGGCTGCACCCGGACGCGCTGGCCCGCACCTTCGAGGCCTGCCGGGAGTACCGGGAGATCATCACCGGTTTCGGCGTCGGCCCGGAGCGCACCCGCTTCGTCGCCACCAGCGCCTCCCGGGACGCCGAGAACAGCGACGAGTACGTCAAGGGCGTGCGGGACATCCTGGGCGTCGAGCCGGAGGTGGTGAGCGGCGAGGAGGAGGCGCACCTGTCCTTCGTGGGCGCCACCAAGGAGCTGGCCGGAGGTCAGTTCCCCGCTCCCTACCTGGTGTTCGACCTCGGCGGCGGCTCCACCGAGTTCGTGCTCGGCGGGTCGGACGTCCAGGCGGCGCGCTCCGTGGACATCGGCTGCGTGCGGCTGACCGAGCGGCACTTCGGCGGGGCCGAGCTGCCCTCCGAGGAGCAGATCGCGCAGGCCCGGGCGCACGTGCGGGCCGAGCTGGACAAGGCCGAGGAGGTCGTCCCGCTGACCGGCGCGGCCACCCTGGTCGGCCTGGCGGGGACGGTCACCACGGTGTCCGCGATCGCCCAGGACCTGCCCGAGTACGACTCCGAGCGGATCCACCACTCCCGGCTCAGCCGTGAGCGGGTCGCTCGGATCGCCCGCGAGCTGCTGGCCGCCACCCACGCCGAGCGCGCGGCCATCCCGTCGATGCACCCGGGCCGGGTGGACGTGATCGCGGCCGGCGCGCTGGAGCTGCTGGAGATCATGGACCGGACCGGCGCCGCCGAGCTGGTCGTGAGCGAGCACGACATCCTGGACGGCATCGCCTGGAGTACGGCCTCCTGACGGACCGCACGGCTTACCGAACCGGCCCCGGCGCCCCGTTGCGGGTGCCGGGGCCGGGGCGCGCCCGGGCGCGGGCGGAAAAGTTCGTGAATTTCTTCACATGACGATCCAGTCATTCGCTCCACCTCGCCGCCCGCTACGTCCGAAATGTGGGACCGAAGGCATGCCGCCGGTGGGGCCCGCTGGATCGCAGGTCAGGCCTCGGCTGAGGTTTGAAAATCGAAATCACAAGCGGGAACCCGGGCACTGTACGGATCGTTGCTGCTCAGCCGGGTGGTGCTCCGGCGCACGTTCACGAGGGGTTGTCGGGGCCCGTGAGCCCCTGCGTCGTGGCCGTTTTTGTGGGCGCGGAGTGTAGCACGGGGTGTCCACGAGCTTGTGACCGGGCTCACGAAGGCTGCTCCGGACGGTGCTGGATACTTTCGGATATGAGCACCACGGAGCGTCCTCGCATCCTCATTGTCGGCGGTGGTTACGTCGGCCTGTATGCCGCGATGCGCATCCTCAAGAAGATGCGCTACGGCGAAGCGACCGTCACGGTCGTGGACCCGCGGTCGTACATGACGTACCTGCCCTTCCTCCCCGAGGCGGCCGGCGGCAACGTCGCGCCCCGCAACCTCGTCGCGCCGCTGCGCAGCGCCCTCAAGCAGGCGGAGGTGCTGACCGGGTCCGTCACCGGCATCGACCACGCCCGCAAGGTCGCCACCATCCAGCCCGCGGCCGGCGACAGCTACGAGCTGCCCTTCGAGTACCTGGTCGTCGCGACCGGCTCGGTCTCCCGCACCTTCCCGATCCCGGGTCTGGCGGAGAACGGCATCGGCATGAAGACGGTCGAGGAGGCCATCGGCCTCCGCAACCACGTCATGGCTCAGCTCGACAAGGCCGAGTCCACCACGGACGCGGAGGTCCGCCGCAAGGCCCTGACCTTCGTCGTCATCGGCGGTGGCTTCGCCGGCATCGAGACGATCGCCGAGATCGAGGACATGGCGCGCGACGCGTCGAAGCTGTACAAGACCGTCAGCCGCGACGACATGCGCTTCGTCGTGGTCGAGGCCGCCAACCGCATCCTCCCCGAGATGGGCCCGGACCTCGGTCTGTGGACCAAGGAGAAGCTCGAGGAGCGCAACATCGAGGTCTACATCGAGACCTCGATGGACTCCTGCATCGACGGCCACGTCATGCTGAAGAACGGCATGGAGATGGACGCCGCCACCATCGTGTGGACGGCCGGCGTGAAGCCGAACCCGGTGCTGGCCAACTTCGGCCTGCCGCTGGGCCCGCGCGGCCACGTCGACACCGCGCCGACCCTCCAGGTCCAGGGCTTCGACTACGTCTGGTCCGCCGGCGACAACGCCCAGGTCCCGGACCTCGCCGCCGGCGAGGGCGCCTGGTGCCCGCCGAACGCCCAGCACGCGTGCCGCCAGGCCGTCGTCCTCGGTGACAACGTCATCTCCGGCATGCGGGGCTTCCCGCAGAAGGAGTACAAGCACAAGAACCTGGGTGCGGTCGCCGGTCTCGGCCTGCACAAGGGCGTGGCGATCCTCTTCGGCAAGTACAAGCTGAAGGGCCGTCCCGCCTGGTGGTTCCACCGCCTGTACCACGGTGCGATGGTGCCGACCTTCAACCGCAAGGTCCGGGTCTTCACCGACTGGACCCTCGCGATGTTCCTGAAGCGCGAGATGGTCGGCCTCTCCCAGATGGAGAAGCCGCAGCTCCCGATCCAGGAGGTCACGCCGCCCACCAAGCCCGTCGAGGCCGCCAAGCCGGCCGCCGACAAGGAGCTCGCCAGCAAGTAAGCGACTGGACCCCGGTGTGGGAGCGCCGGGGTATGAGTCGGAGGCCCTCCGCCCGGCAGTGTCGCCGGACCACGACCTCCGTGGTGCTCAGCCGGCCGTACGACCGGGCGGAGTACAGCAGTAGAAGAGCCCCTGCCGAAACCCTCCGGCAGGGGCTCTTGCCGTGTCCGTGCGTCAGTCGGTCTTGATGCTCGCCAGGATGTCCAGCTTGGCGGCCCGGCGGGCCGGCCAGATCGCGGCCACCAGGCCGACCAGTCCGGCCAGGCCCAGGAACAGCGCCAGCTGGCCGTACGGCAGGACGGTGGTCAGCCCGGCCAGGCTGGACTTCAGCGTCCCGTTGATCGCCCAGGCGATGAAGCAGCCGAGCAGCAGGCCGATCCCGGCGCCGAAGAGCGAGATCACCACCGACTCCAGCCGGACCATCCGCTTGATGCCCCGGCGGTCCAGGCCGATCGCCCGCAGCATCCCGATCTCGCGCTTGCGCTCGAAGACGGACATGGCCAGCGTGTTGATCACGCCGAGGACGGCGATCAGGACCGCCATGCCCAGCAGGCCGTACATCAGGTTCAGCGCGAAGGTGATGACCTGGCTGAAGTCGTCCCGGACGTCCTGCTTGGACTTGACCTCGATCACCGGGTTGGCGCCGGTGGCGTCCTTGAGCGCCTGCTTGAGTTCGGCGGTGGCGCCGTCCTTGCCCTTGACCAGCACGTCGGCGACGTACGGCTTCGGGTCGTGCTTGGCGATCTCGCTGTTGGCCAGCAGGACCGGGCCGAGCATCCCGCCCTTCTCGTACACGCCGCCGACGGTGAGCGGGCCGGTGGAGCCGTCCGGGAAGGTGGCCGTCATCGTCGAACCGGCGGTGAGTCCGGACTTCGCGGCGACCTCCTGGTCCACCAGCAGCTGGCCCTTGCCGAGCGCGTCGGCGGAGCCGCTGGTCAGCTTGATCTCGGCGAGCTGCTGGAAGGCGGCCGCATCCAGGCCGGTGATCGCCTTGGAGGTGCCGTCGAGCTTCCAGTAGGCGGAGGTCATCGGCGAGGAGGCCGCGACCCCGGGGGCCTTGGCGATCTGGGCCGGCAGCTGTCCGGACAGGTTCATGCCGTTGGCGGCCGAGACGATGTAGTCGGCCTTCATCGACTTGGTGACGGCCCGGTCGATGGTGTCGCCGACCGAGGTGCCGATCACGGTCAGGCCGGTGACCAGGGTCAGCCCGATGGTGAGCGCGGCGGCGGTGGCCGCGGTGCGGCGCGGGTTGCGCACCGCGTTCTGCTGGGCGAGCTTGCCCGGGGTGCCGCCCAGCATCCGCAGCAGCGGGCCGACCAGGGCGACCACCGGGCGGGAGAGCAGCGGCAGCAGGACGAACACGCCGATCAGGGCCAGGAAGGTACCCGCGCCGACCGGCAGCCGACCGCTGCCGTTGCCGGTGGAGGCGCCGTAGCCGATCAGCGCCAGGCCGCCGCCGGCCAGCACCGAGCCGATGGTGTTGCGGACCGCCAGGCTCTTCTGACTGGTCGGCTGGTCTCCGCTGCTCATCGCCGCCACCGGCGCGATCCGGGCGGCGCGCACGGCCGGCAGCAGGGCGGACAGGACCGTCACCAGGATGCCGACCGCGAGGGTCACCACGACCGTGAGCGGGTTGATCACCAGCGAGCCGTTGGGCATGTTCTCGTCCAGCGAGCCGATCAGGGACTGCATCCCGGCGCCGATCCCGATGCCCGCCAGCAGACCGGCCGCCGCCGAGACGGTGCCGATCACCAGCGCCTCGATCAGCACCGAGCGGGTCACCTGCTTGCGGCTGGCGCCGATCGCCCGCAGCAACGCGAGCTCCTTGGTGCGCTGGGCGACCAGCATGGTGAAGGTGTTGGCGATGATGAAGATGCCGACGAAGAGCGATATGAAGGCGAAGACCAGCAGCATGGTGCGCATGCTGTCGGTGCCCTGGGTGATCTGGGCCTGCTCGTCCGCCTGCAGCTTGGCGCCGGTCTCGACGTCGAACTGGTGGCCGGACACCTTGGACTCGACCTGGGCGAGCAGCGCGTCCTGGGAGGTGCCGGGCTTCGCGGTGAGCACGATGCTGCTGTAGCGGCCCGGTTCCAGCAGGGTCTGCTGGGCGGTGGCCTTGTCGAACAGGGTGAGCGTGCCGCCGGTGCTCACCACCGGGTCGTCGGTGGTGAAGATGCCGGTGAGCTTCGCCTCGACCACCGGTCCGTTGGCGGCCACCCGCACGGTGTCGCCGACCTTGTAGCCCGCCTTGTCGGCGGTCTTGCGGTCGAGGGCGATCTCCTTGGCGCTCTTCGGCCCCTGGCCCTCGGCCATCGGGTAGCGCGGGTCCTTGCCGTCCTGGCCCGGCGCGAAGTTGGCGCCCTTGGCGGCCCAGACCTGGCCGATAAGGTCGCCCTTCTTGTCGGCGACCCCGGTGAAGCCGCCGGCCACGCCGCGGGCGCCGACCGCGCCGGGCAGCGAGGCCAGCTGCTGGACGGTTTCGTCGGTGAGCGTGGCGGAGCCGCCCTCGCTCTTCTCCTTGGCGGAGGCGCCGGAGCCGGCCGAGCGGTCCACGACCTGGACGGCGATGTCGGAGTAGCTCTTGGAGTTGCTGTCCCGCAGGGCCTTGCCGAAGGTGTCGGAGAAGACCATGGTGCCGGCGACGAACGCCGTGCCGAGCATGACGGCCAGCGCCGTCATCAGCAGTCGGCCCTTGTGGGCCAGCACGTTGCGCAGTGCGGTGCGATACATGAGGTGTCCTGGGGAGGTTCGGAGGCGTTGGGCTCGTGGGCCGGGTGTCAGCTGGTGCGGCCCTTGGCCTCGAAGCGGCGCATGCGGTCCAGGACGGTGTCGGCGGTGGGGGCGTGGAGTTCGTCGACGATGCGGCCGTCGGCGAGGAAGACGACGCGGTCGGC
>NZ_JBIRJC010000009.1:0-76273 GCF_044329365.1 Kitasatospora sp. NPDC017646
GGCTCCCAGTAGACGACTGGGTTGATAGGCCGGATATGGAAGCCCTGTGAGGGGTGGAGTTGACCGGTACTAATAGGCCGAGGGCTTGTCCTCAGTTGCTCGCGTCCACTGTGTTGTTCTGAAACAACGACCGCCCTGTCGGCGGGTCGACAGTTTCATAGTGTTTCGGTGGTCATAGCGTGAGGGAAACGCCCGGTTACATTCCGAACCCGGAAGCTAAGCCTCACAGCGCCGATGGTACTGCAGGGGGGACCCTGTGGGAGAGTAGGACGCCGCCGAACAATTCTTCGAGAGAAGCCCCCGCCGGGTGAACCGGACGGGGGCTTCTCTGTTGTAAGGTCAACAGGCATTGTCGTGACACAGGACAGGAGGGCCCCCGGGTGGAGGTCCAGGAGACGCGGGTCCAGACCGATCGCGTCCTCACCATCCCCAACCTGCTGAGCATGGGCCGGCTGGTCGGCGTTCCGCTCTTTCTCTGGCTCATCCTGTGGCCCGCATTCGGCGGGCCCAAGAACGACGGTTGGGCGCTGCTGATCCTCGCGCTCAGCGGGGTCAGTGACTACCTCGACGGAAAGCTTGCCAGGCGGTGGGGGCAGATCAGTCGGGTGGGGCAGCTGCTGGACCCTCTGGCCGACCGGCTCTATGTGCTGTCCACGCTGGTCGGATTGACGTGGCGTGAGTTCCTGCCATGGTGGGTGACGGCGATTCTGCTGGCCCGGGAAGTCTTTATCGCGTCACTGCTGCCCATGCTGAACCGGCACGGTTACGGGCCGTTGCAGACGAGCTTTCTTGGGAAGGCCGCGACTTTCAACCTGATGTACGCGTTTCCGCTTCTGCTGCTCGGCGGTATCGACAGCTGGATCGCGCGGCCGGCCGAGGTGGTGAGCTGGGCCTTCATCTGGTGGGGGACCACGCTGTACTGGTGGTCGGCGATTCTTTACGCGGTTCAGGCGCGGCAGATCATCAAGGGTGCCGCTGCGGGCTCGGCGTCCACAACCTGAGACGTGATCTGAGAGAAGTCCCACGCCGTCCCGGTGCGTCGGACGAGACCTTCCGGGTAGAGAACCCTCTGGAACGGTTTGATGGACCTGTTGGTCCACCACCGCGAAGGAGGACGCACCCGTAATGAAAGCCGTAGTCATGGCAGGGGGCGAGGGTACCCGACTCCGCCCGATGACCTCCAGCATGCCGAAGCCGCTGCTTCCGGTCGCCAATATGCCGATCATGGAGCACGTGCTTCGGCTGTTGAAGCGGCACGGCCTCTCGGACACCGTCGTCACCGTCCAGTTCCTGGCGTCTCTCGTCAAGAACTACTTCGGTGACGGTGAGGAACTGGGCATGCATCTCACCTATGCCCATGAAGAGACGCCACTCGGCACTGCGGGGAGTGTCAAGAACGCCGAAGACGCGCTCAAGGACGATTCCTTTCTGGTGATCTCCGGTGACGCGCTGACCGATTTCGATCTCTCTGAACTGATCGAGTTTCACCGTAGTAAGAACGCACTGGTCACGGTCTGTCTCACCAGGGTGCCGAACCCGCTGGAGTTCGGTATCACGATCACGGACGAGGAGGGGCGCGTCGAGCGTTTCCTGGAGAAGCCGACCTGGGGGCAGGTCTTCTCCGACACCGTGAACACGGGCATCTACGTGATGGAGCCCGAGGTCTTCGACTACGTCGCGGCGGGTGAGTCCGTCGACTGGTCGAGCGACGTCTTCCCCCAGCTCCTGAAGGAGGGCAAGCGGGTCTACGGATACGTCGCCGAGGGCTACTGGGAGGACGTGGGCACCCACGAGAGCTATGGCAAGGCCCAGGCGGACGTCCTGGAGGGCAAGGTCGACGTCGAGCTGGAGGGCTTCGAGATCTCGCCGGGCGTCTGGGTGGCCGAGGGCGCGGAGGTGGACCCGGAGGCCGTGCTCCGCGGGCCGCTGTACATCGGGGACTACGCCAAGGTCGAGGCCGGCGTCGAGATCCGTGAGCACACCGTGCTCGGCAGCAACGTGGTGGTCAAGCGCGGTGCGTTCCTGCACAAGGCGGTGGTGCACGACAACGTCTACATCGGCCCGCAGAGCAATCTGCGGGGCTGTGTGGTGGGCAAGAACACCGATGTGATGCGGGCCGCGCGGATCGAGGACGGCGCGGTGATCGGGGACGAGTGCCTGGTCGGCGAGGAGTCGATCATCGGCGCCAACGTCCGGGTCTACCCGTTCAAGACCATCGAGGCCGGCGCCGTGGTCAACACCTCGGTGATCTGGGAGTCGCGCGGCCAGGAACACCTCTTCGGTGTCCGGGGCGTCTCCGGCATCCTGAACGTCGAGATCACCCCGGAGCTGGCCGTCCGGCTGGCCGGTGCCTACGCCACGACGCTGAAGAAGGGCGCGACCGTCACCATTGCGCGTGACCACTCGCGTGGTGCGCGTGCGCTCAAACGGGCGATGATCTCGGCGCTGCAGACCTCCGCGATTGACGTCCGCGACCTGGAGAACGTGCCGATGCCGGTGGCCCGGCAGCACACCGCACGGGGGAGTGCCGGAGGGATCTTCCTGCGGACCACGCCGGGGGTGCCGGACTCGCTGGACGTCCTCTTCTTCGACGAGCGCGGGGCGGACCTGTCCCAGGCCGGGCAGCGCAAGCTCGACCGGGTCTACGCGCGCCAGGAGTACCGGAGGGCCTTCCCGGGTGAGATCGGGGACCTGACCTTCCCGTCCAGCGTGTTCGACTCCTACGCGGGCAACCTGCTTCGGACGGTCGACATCACCGGGGTCCGGGAGGCCGGGCTGAAGGTGGTGGTGGACACCGCCCACGGCAGTGCCGGGCTGGTCCTGCCCAGCATCCTCGGCCGGCTCGGGGTGGAAGCGCTCACCGTCTCCACCGGCCTGGACGAGGCGCGGCCGACCGAGGACGCGGAGACCCGGCGGGCCGGGCTGGCCAGGCTCGGCGAGCTGGTGGCCTCCTCGCGGGCGGCCTTCGGCGTCCGGTTCGACCCGGTCGGCGAGCGGGTCGCGTTCGTGGACGAGCTCGGCCGGGTGATCGACGACGACCGGGCGCTGCTGGTGCTGCTGGACCTGGTCGCGGCCGAGCGCCGCAGCGGTCAGGTGGCACTGCCGGTGACCACGACCCGGATCGCCGAGCAGGTCGCCGCCTACCACGGCACGCAGGTCATCTGGACCACGACGACGCCGGACGACCTCGCGAAGGCGGCCTCCGCCGAGGGCACGGTGTTCGGCGGGGACGGACGTGGCGGGTTCGTGGTGCCCGAGTTCAGCGGCGTGCTGGACGGTGCCGCGGCCTTCGTGCGACTGGTCGGCCTGGTGGCCCGGACCCAGCTCACGCTGAGCCAGATCGACGCGCGGATCCCGCAGGCGCACATCCGGCGCCGGGACATCGCGACGCCGTGGGCGGCGAAGGGCATGGTGATGCGCTCGGTGGTGGAGGCGGCCGGAAGCCGACGGCTGGACACCACGGACGGCGTGCGGGTGGTCGAGGCGGACGGGCGCTGGACGCTGGTCCTGCCGGACCCGGCCGAGGCGGTCACCCACCTGTGGGCCGAGGGCCCGGACGACGAGGCGACCGAGGCGCTGCTGGACGAGTGGGCGGCCGTGGTCGAGGGCGCGGGGCGGTGACGGCCTGAGCGGAGCAGCCCTCTGAACGGCGGGGCGTGCGGTGTGGTCCGCGCGCCCCGTTGTCCTTTTTCACATCATTCGGAACGGTCCATCACTTTCCGTCGATGTGTGCGGCGTGTGTGCAGTTCAGGGGCCGTGCACGGGCCCCTCGGCCGTCATGGGACGATGGTCCGCATGCCAGCGACGCCGACGCCGAGTGCCCCGAACGGACGGTACAACCGTCCGGACGCCTCGATGTCCCTGCTGACCAATGTGATGGACCACAGCCTGGACGAGGGCTACGCTGAGGCGGCCGCGGCCCGGGGCGGTGACCACGACAGCCGGATACCCCGGACCCTGAGGGGTCTGCTGACGCTGGGCGCCGGACTGGCGCTGGTCGGAGCGGTGGTGACGGTCGGCGCGGTGAACGCGCACAAGGCGGAGCCGACGCTGGCCAAGGAGCGGGACGCGCTGATCCACCGGATCAACGACAGCAACGGCTCGGCGGACCACCTCCAGAAGGAGGTCCAGGACCTGCGGCGCAAGGTCGACGACACCCAGCAGGCGCTCGCCTCCGGGGACGGCGGGGCGGCCGGTCTGACCGACCAGGTGGGGCTGGGAGAGGTCACCGGGCCCGGGGTGAAGCTGGTCCTGGAGGACGCCGTCGGCACCGGGAGCGGGGGCAACGTCGACCCGCGGGCCGGACAGGGCTTCTCGAACAGCGGCCGACTGCGCGACCGCGACCTTCAGCTGGTGGTGAACGGGCTGTGGGGCTCCGGCGCGGAGGCCGTCTCGATCAACGGGCAGCGGCTGACCGCGCTGTCGGCGATCCGCGCGGCGGGCGAGGCGGTGCTGGTGGACAACCGGCCGCTGGTGCCGCCGTACAACATCCAGGCGATCGGGGACGGGCCGAAGCTCCTCACCGCCTTCGAGAACGACATGGCCGGGCAGTACCTGCGGTTGCTGGTGGAGAAGTACGGCATCAGGTCGACGCTCTCCGCGCAGAAGAGCCTGACGCTGCCGGCGGCTGTGGGCGTGACGCTGCGGACCGCCCAGCCGGTCACCCCGGAGCCCTCGCCCATGGCGACGTCCTCGGCCACCTCGTCGGCCGCCTCCACGACCGGCCCGAGCGGGAGCCCGTCGGGTGGCCCGGGAACCTCGGAGAGTCCCGGAGCGTCCGTTTCACCGTCCGCGACCAGCGGCGGACCGACCGCGAAGCGGCGCCCGACCGGCGGATCCGCCAAGACCACCACAGGGACAGGAGCAGCTAGACCGTGATTGCCGTACTGGGTCTCGTGATCGGGGTGGTCGTCGGCCTCTTCGTCCAACCCGAGGTGCCCGACGCCGTCGTGCCCTACCTGCCGATCGCGGTGGTGGCGGCCCTGGACGCGGTGTTCGGCGGCGTCCGGGCGATGCTGGACGGGATCTTCAACGACAAGGTCTTCATCGTCTCGTTCCTGTCGAACGTGGTGGTCGCGGCGCTGATCGTCTTCCTGGGTGACCAGCTCGGCGTCGGCTCGCAGTTGTCCACGGGTGTGGTCGTCGTCCTCGGCATCCGCATCTTCTCCAACGCGGCCGCGATCCGGCGCCATGTCTTCCGGGCCTGAGCCGCGCCGCGAGGAGGCGGCGAAGGAGGAAGGGAAGAAGGCGGCGGTGCCGGTGGTCGATGAGACCGCGGCGAAGCCGGCCGAGGCGTCCGTTCCGGAGGAGTCGGAACAGCCGGAGCAGCCGGAGCAGCCGGGGGCGGCCGAGTCGGTCGAGGAGGCTGCTGGAGCCGCGGTTGAAGCCGAGGTCGAGGCGGAGCCGGAGGAGCCTGACGCTGAGGCTGAGCTTGAGGTCGCCTCGGAGGAGCCGGAGCCGCCGGTATCGCTCGTGAAGGCGGCTGAGCTCGAGCAGGAGCCGGCCGAGGCCGTGGAACCGCCGGAGCCCGCCGAGCCGGAGGCCGCCGAGGAGCGGCCCGGCGTGGACCGGAACGCCGGTCGGCGGCGGCTGCAGGCGGCACTGTGGCCGCCGCGGCTGTCGCGCGGGCAACTGGTGGTGGCCCTGCTGCTGTTCTCGCTCGGCCTGGCGCTGGCAATCCAGGTGCGTTCGACCAACGACCACCACAACCAGCTGCGCGGAGCCCGGCAGGAGGACCTGGTCCGGATCCTCGACGAACTGGACAGTCGTCAGCAGCGTCTCCAGCAGGAGAAGGCGGAGCTCGAGCAGTCCCTGGGCAAGTTGGAGAACAGCTCCAACCAGGCCAAGGAGGCCCAGGAGCAGACCAGGAAGAAGATGACGGAACTGGGCGTGCTGGCCGGTACGGTCAAAGCCACAGGCCCGGGCATCGTACTCACGGTCGACGATCCCCAAGGGCTGGTGAAGGCAGATATGCTGCTGGACACCTTGCAGGAACTTCGAGCGGCGGGGGCGGAGGCGATTCAGATCAACGATGTGCGCGTGGTGGTCAACACCTACTTCACCGACCTGTCGGGCGGTGGGGTGCAGATCGACGGGAAGAAGGTCTCGCCACCGTACCGGTTCACCGTCGTGGGGAACCCGCAGGATCTGACGCCCGCGCTGAACATCCCGGGAGGCGTCGTCCGTACCCTTGAGAGCCACCAGGCGCGGGCGACGATCACCGAGCAGCAGAAGGTGGTCGTCGACGCCCTCGTGGACTTGAAGTCGCCGCAGTACGCCAAGCCGGCTTCGAAGTGACGGGGCGCTCGGCGAACGGCCCGTCAAGGGCGGGCGGCACCCGGTGCGGGGCGCCGTCGTCGCGTGGGAGAGACTGGTTCGCACCAGTACGCTCCGTAGCACCAACCGCAGCAACAACCGTCGGAGTACCACTCCAGCGGGCCCGGGCAGCAACCGGGCCCGCAGCCTGTCCGAGGTTCTCACCCTGCCCCGCGGGCGGGTCTGTCACACGCAAGGGGATTCGCCCGTGAGTTTCTTCTCGAAGTTGTTCGGTCGCAACAAGGGCCGTGACGCCGCCGCCGTCGAGGCGCCGACCGCGCGGCACCGCCGGGCGGAGGACGAGCCCGCGGTGCCGGGCATGCGTACCGCTCCCGAGGCCGGGACCTACGCCGGACAGCAGCTGTACCGGGACGGCGCCGCCCAGTACGCCGGGAATCCGGCGGGCTACGGCGCGTCGGTTGACCCCTCCGGCGACCCGCGCATAGGTTTCCCGTCAGGACCCTCAAGCTCTGGTGGAGGGTTCGCACCGGACCCGTACGCCGGGCACAACCCGTCGGGTGTGCCGCGCCAGGAGGCTGTGAACATGGCTGGCCCCACTCCGTGCCCCAGGTGCGGCAACCAGAACCCGGCCGCGGCCCGCTTCTGTTCCAACTGCGGCACCGCGCTGCGAGGCGGCCTGCTGCCCGAGGGGGCGGCGGAGACCACGTCGACCATCTCGATCTCCGGCCTGGAGTCCTACGACCCCTCCGCCACGACGGGCACCGGTACCACTCCGGCCCTGTCGGCCGAGGTCCTGTCGGCGATCGACGCGCTGCCGCCGGGTTCGGCCCTGCTGATCGTCCAGCGCGGCCCGAACTCGGGCAGCCGGTTCCTGCTGGACTCGGACGTCACCACGGCGGGTCGTCACCCGCAGGGTGACATCTTCCTGGACGACGTCACTGTCTCCCGGCGCCACGTGGAGTTCCGCCGCACCACGGCCGGCTTCAGCGTCGCCGACGTGGGCAGCCTGAACGGCACCTACGTCAACCGGGAGCGGATCGATGAGGTGCCGCTGAACAACGGCGACGAGGTGCAGATCGGGAAGTACCGGCTGGTGTTCTTCGCCGGCCACAACCGGGGGTACTGAAACCAACATCGGCGGGAGCCCGAGTGAATACGAATACCCCTTCCTCTTCTCTCGGGGCGGCCAACCCTGCGTCATCCTCCGGTCCGCAGGCGGACCGGGGCGGGCGCGGGGTGGTCGCGGGTCCCAGACAGCCGGACCGGCCCGCCGGGCGGCGGCGCGGCGGTGACGAACTGCTGAGCATCGGCGCGGTGCTGGCCTTCCTGCGGGACGACTTCCCCGAAGTGACCATCTCCAAGATCCGTTTCCTGGAGGCGGAGGGGCTGGTCGAGCCGCAGCGCACCCCCTCGGGGTACCGCAAGTTCAGCCCGTCCGACGTCGAGCGGCTGGCGTACGTGCTGCGGATGCAGCGGGACCACTACCTGCCGCTGCGGGTGATCCGCGAACACCTGGACGCGATCGAGCGCGGAGAGGCCCCGCCCGCGCTGCCGCCCGCGGCCGACACCCGGCCCGGCCCGCTGGAGGAGGCCGACCGCGAAATGGTGGCCTCGGCCGACATCGCCTCCGGGGTCCGCCTGGGGCGGGCCGAGCTGCTGGCCGCGGCCGAGGCCGGTGAACAGGAGCTGGCCGAGTGGGAGTCGTACGGGCTGGTCGCGCCGGGCCCGGACGGCGGGTACGACGGGGAGGCGCTCCAGGTGGCCCGGCTGGTCGCCGAGCTCGGCCGGTACGGACTGGAACCGCGGCACCTGAGGGCCATGAAGGCGGCGGCGGACCGCGAGATCGCGCTGGTGGAGCAGGTGGTGGCGCCGCTGCGGCGGCACCGGAACCCGCAGACCCGGGCGCACGCGGAGGCCACCGCGCGGGAGCTGGCGACGCTGTCCGTACGGCTGCACGCCGCCATGGTCCAGGCCGGGCTGCGCACCCGTTGAAGGGCCCCCGGAGCGTCCGCGGCGCGACCGGTGCACCGCGCTGACCAGCGGCGTCGGCCCTGCGCTTTCATATCCGGGGTCGGAGCCATAGGGTTGCCTGTGTGAATGAGCTCGACGTCGTGGGTGTCCGAGTGGAGATGCCTTCCAACCAGCCGATCGTGCTGTTGCGGGAGGTCGGGGGAGATCGATACCTGCCGATCTGGATCGGCCCCGGCGAGGCGACCGCGATCGCCTTCGCCCAGCAGGGCATGACTCCGGTGCGCCCGCTGACGCACGACCTGTTCAAGGACGTCCTGGAAGCGCTCGGCCAGCAGCTCACCGAGGTCCGGATCACCGACCTGCGGGAGGGTGTGTTCTACGCCGAGCTGGTGTTCGCCGGCGGGGTCGAGGTGAGTGCCCGGCCGTCCGACGCGATAGCGCTGGCCCTGCGCACCGGCACGCCGATCTACGGGAGCGAGGAGGTGCTCGCCGAGGCGGGCATCGCGATCCCGGACGAGCAGGAGGACGAGGTCGAGAAGTTCCGCGAGTTCCTCGACCAGGTGTCGCCCGAGGACTTCGGCGGTGGCGGTCCGCAGTAGTGCGGACGGTTCGGTCAGCCTTTTAGCGCGCCGTTTTGCCAAAAACCGTCCATCTACCCACACTGGGGGCACGAAAAACCACTCTCCTGAGTGACGTGGTTTGTCTGACCCGGCGTGGCGATCGTTGACGGGTCATAGGGGACTGCCTACCGTCAGGAGTGGCTGTCCGGGTGGCCGATGCCCGCAGTCGGGTTGCCCGCAGCACGAGCGGACGGAGGTAGGCATGAGCAGCACCGGCGATGAGGCGGCCGTGGGAGGCCTGTGCGCCGTGCACATGCCGCGCACCGCTCGCACCGTATCGGACCTGCCCAGGATGAGCAGGTTCCCGGCCGTCCAGCCGGGCCAGCCCGCGATCGAGCGGCTGGCCCCGACGTCCGAACTGCTCGGTTTCCGCGGCCCGACGGCCTGTGCGGCGGCCGGCATCACCTACCGCCAGTTGGACTACTGGGCCCGCACCGGGCTCTTGGAACCCAGCGTCCGGACCGCGTACCCGGCGACCAGTCAGCGGCTCTACAGCTTCCGCGACGTCCTGCTGCTCAAGATCGTGAAGCGGCTGCTCGACGCGGGCGTCTCGCTGCAGAACATCCGGGTGGCCGTAGCCCATCTGCAGTCCGCCGAGCAGGCCGACCTGACCGGGCTGACGCTGATGTGTGACGGTGCGACGGTGTACGAGTGCACCACGCCGCAGCAGGTGGTCGATCTGCTGAAGGGTGGTCAGGGGGTGTTCGGCATCGCGGTGGGAGCGGTCTGGCAGGAGCTGGAGCTGACCCTCGGGCGGCTGCACGCGGAGCGGACCGACACCGGCGAGACGCTGGTGGGGAACGATCCGGCGGACGAGCTGGCGCAGCGGCGCAACCGGGCGGTCTGACCGAGCGGTCGTTTCGACGGGGCCGTGGCCCGGAACGGGGAACCGTTCCGGGCCACGGCCCCGTCGTGTTGCCTGGTGAAGCGATCAAGGGAGGGGCACGTGGAGGCTGGCACCGGGATATCGGAGTTGCTGCGGCGCCGGGCCGGGGGGCTGCGGGCGCGACTGCGGGAGCGCCGGACGCAGCGCAGGGTGTTCCAGGTGACGACGCTGCTGTGCTCGTTGGCGCTGGCGCCGAGTGCCTGGCTGTGGCTCGAGGCGGGGGACCGGGTGGGCACGGTGGAGAGCGCGCCGTCGGCGCCGGTGGCGGTGGTCTTCGGCGCCGGGCTGGACCAGGGCAGGCCGTCGCCGTACCTGGAGCACCGGCTGGTGGCGGCGCTGGACCTCTACCGGGAGGGCAAGGTGAAGGCGATCCTGGTGACCGGGGACAACGGGCGGACCGAGTACGACGAGCCGGACGCGATGTACCGGTACCTGACCGAGCACGGGGTCCCGGGGGACCGGGTGGTCCGGGACTACGCGGGCTTCGACACCTGGAACTCCTGCACCCGGGCGCACCGGATCTTCGGGGTGGACCGCGCGGTGCTGGTCAGCCAGGACTTCCACGTCCGGCGGGCGCTGGCGCTGTGCGAGGCGGCGGGGATCCGCTCGTACGCGGTCGGCGTGCCGGAGCCGCACGACACCACCTGGCTGTACGGCGGGCTGCGGGAGGTCGCCGGGGCGGGCAAGGCGGCCGTCAACGTCTGGCTGCGGCCGGATCCGGTGTTCCTCGGCCCCAAGGAGGACGGCATCCCGAAGGCGCTGGCGGAGGCCGCGAAGCAGTAGGGCGGGGCGGGGCGTCGGCCGGGTTCGTACGCACTGTCGGACCCGTGCGCGATGATCGGCGGGTGCGATCTCTGCCGAGCATCATCCACCTCGACATGGACGCCTTCTTCGCGGCGGTGGAGCAGGCGGCCAAGCCCAGCCTGCGCGGGAAGCCGGTGATCGTTGGCGGGCTGGGCGGGCGCGGGGTGGTCTCCACGGCCTCGTACGAGGCGCGGAGGTTCGGGGTGCACTCGGCGATGCCGATGGCGCAGGCGCGCCGGCTGTGCCCGAACGCGGCCTTCCTGACCGGGCGCTTCGAGGCGTACCGGCAGAACAGCGAGATCGTGATGGGGCTGCTGCGCGAGCTGTCGCCGTTGGTGCAGCCGCTGAGCCTGGACGAGGCCTTCGTCGACCTGGAGGCCGGTCCCTACGGCCCGGTGCTGGCGGAGGCGGACCACGAGACCGGGGAGCGGCTGGTGCTCGCCCTGGCGGAGGACCTGCGGGCGGACATCCAGCGGCGCACCGGGCTGACCGGCTCGGTCGGGGCGGCGGGCTCCAAGCTGATGGCGAAGATCGCCTCCGAGCAGGCCAAGCCGGACGGGCTGGTGCTGATCGAGCCGGGGCAGGAGCGGGCGGTGCTCGGCCCGATGCCGGTCCGGGCGCTGCCCGGGATCGGGCCGGCCACCGAGCAGGTGCTGCGGCGGGCCGGCCTGAGCACGGTGGCCGACCTGGCGGACGCGGGGGAGGCGGAGCTCGTCCAGCTGCTCGGGCGGGCGCACGGCGCCGGGATCTTCCAGATGTCGACAGGCCTGGACGAGCGGCCGGTGGTGGCCGACCAGGACGCCAAGTCGGTCTCGGTGGAGGACACCTACGAGGTGGACCTGGCCGACCGGGACCGGGTGCTGCGCGAGGTGGAGTCGCTGGCCGGCCGCTGCGTGCGGCGGCTGCGGGCGGCCGGGCGCTCGGGCCGGACGGTGGTGCTCAAGGTCCGGCGGTTCGACTTCTCGACGCTGACCCGCTCGGAGACCCTGGGCGGGCCGACCGACGACGAGGCGGTGATCACCTCGACGGCGCGGCGCCTCGCCGAGCAGGTGGACATCACCGGCGGGGTCCGGCTGCTGGGGGTGGGCGTGGCCCAACTGGCCGACTACACCCAGGAGGACCTGTTCGCGCAGGCGCTGCGGGAGGAGGCGGCGGAGCACGCCGAGGCGGCCGAGGCGGCGGTGGCCGAGGAGGAGCCGGAGGAACCGGTGGTGCGCCGCTGGATGCCGGGACAGGACGTCCACCACGCCGAGTTGGGGCCCGGCTGGGTGCAGGGCAGCGGGGTCGGGCGGGTGACCGTGCGGTTCGAGACGCCGTGGAGCGGGCCGGGGCGGGTGCGGACCTTCGCGGTGGACGATCCGGCGCTGGAGCCGGCCCGGCCGCTGCCGCTGCGGAAGGCCGAGGAACCCGGCGCGGAGGGGGTCTGAACGGGGGGAAGGGGAACGGAACGCGGAACGGCCCCACCCGGTGGAAGTACCGGGTGGGGCCGCATACCGTGCCGGACTCCGGACGGTCGTGATGCCCTCGCGACCGAGCGGAGACCGGGGCCCGCGCGTCCTGTCCCTGAGCGCGCGGGCCGGACGCCTCGTCAGGCGTCGGTCTTGGCCAGCTCGGGGCTGGAGTCCTGGCGGGCCGAGCCGCCGCCGACGGCGGCGGCCGGCTTGGTGCGGATCAGGAAGGGGACGGCGCCGGCGATGACGCAGACGACGGCCGTGGTCCAGAACGCGTGCTTGTAGGCGTCCAGGGTGGGCAGCAGCACCGGGAGCTTGATCGGGAACTTCATGGTGTCGCCGGTCAGGATGGCGGTCATCACGGCGGTGCCGATCGCGCCGCCGACGGTGCGCAGCACCGAGTTCATGCCGTTGGCGATGCCGCTCTGCTCGACCGGGACGGCGCCGTTGATGAAGGCCGGCATCGCGGCGAAGGCGAGGCCGATGCCGAGGCCGAAGATGGCGGAGGCGGTGTAGATGTCGCCCTCGTGGCTGTGTCGCAGGGCCAGGTAGGCCATCGCGACCGCGCCCAGGACGCCACCGAGGACGAGCGGCAGGCGCGGGCCGCGGCGGGCGATCAGCAGCGCGCCGACCGGGGCGGCCACCATCGAGCCGATGGCGGACGGCAGCAGCATCACACCGGCGTGCAGGACGGTCGCGGTGAAGCCGTAGTGGGCCAGCTTCTCCGGGGTCTGGGCGAAGTTGCTGATGACCATGAACGAGCCGTACATGCCGAAGCCGATGAGCAGGCCGGCCAGGTTGGTGAAGGCCACGGCCGGGCGGGACATCATCTTGAGGTCGACCAGCGGGTGCGAGACCTTGGTCTCGATGACGCCCCAGACCAGGGCCACCACGGCGGCGACGGCGAACAGGCCGAGGGTCTTGGTGGAGGTCCAGCCCCAGTGGTTGCCCTGGCTGACCGCGACCAGCAGGGCGGAGAGCCAGGCGGCCAGGGTGAGGGCACCGAGCGGGTCGGCGCCGCCCTCCTTGTCGGTCACCGGGTCGGTCGGGACGCGGAAGGCGACCAGGGCGACCGCGATCAGGCCGAAGATCAGGCCCATCCAGAAGATCGACTTGTAGTTCCAGTGCTCCAGCAGCAGGCCGGTGGCGACCAGGCCGAGGCCGGAGCCGACGCCCATCGAGGCGCTGATGGCGGCGACACCGCCGGTCACCTTCTGCTTGGGCAGCTCGTCGCGGACGATGCTGATCGCCAGCGGCATCACGCCACCGCCGGCGCCCTGGAGGACACGGGCGACGACCAGCCAGGTGAAGGAGTGGGTGCTGACCGCCAGGGCCGAACCGGCGACCAGTCCGGCCAGCGAGATCAGCAGCATGGGCTTGCGGCCCCGGAGGTCGCCGAAGCGGCCCAGCAGGGGAGTCAGCACGGCGGCGGACAGCAGGTTGGCGGTCATCAGCCAGGTGATGTTGGAGCCGGAGACGTCCAGTTCCTTGGCCAGCGACGGCAGGATCGGGACGACCGCGGTCTGCACCACGCTGAACGACAGCATCGCCAGGATGAGGGCCGGCAGGACCCGGGCGTTGCTCTGCTTCTCGGCCGCGGTGGTGGGCTGTGGTGCCTCACTCACGGTTGCTTCCTCCCGTACATAGTGAATGAACTGAAGTAACTCTGCCGGTAGATACTTCAGAGTGTCAAATATCGAGTGGTTAAGGTTTGGCAAAGCTGAAAGGTTTGCCTGCCCTCGGCCGGGACATGAGGGCGTGACAAGGGCCCCGGATCGGGGGGACCGGGGCCCTTGAGCAGCGTTGATGGAGGTGGCGCGGTCAGACCAGGGGGCGCCGGGCGGCGGGGCGGGAGCCGTCGGAGGCCGTGCTCATCTGGCCGTTCGTCGGGTGCGGCGCGGTGGCGGCAGGGGTGTCGCCGTGAACCTCGACGCTTTCGCGGCGGAGCTCGTCCCGGATCACCTCCTCCTCGGTATACCGCTCGATCACCAGGCGGACCCGCTCGATCGGGGACAGGTACTTGCGGACCACCGGCCGCTCCTCACGGAGCGTGACCTCCTCCACCGCTTCGGCGATCTCCTGCTCGGTGAGCGAGGCGCGTTCGGCGTCGCTGACCGGAATCCGCTCCACCCGGATCCGCTCGCGGACCACCGGGACGCGGCGCTCGACCTGCTCGCTGGTCACGTACTTGCGCAGCTTCGCGGTGCCCAGGATGTGCCACTCGGTGGTGATGTCCAGCCGCTCCGCGCGGCAGGTGATCTCGATCGGCTTGCTGGGCGCCGAGGCGTCGGCGGTGCCGGCCGTGGCCGCGGTCGGGAAGGCGCCGGACGGTTCGGCCTGCGGCCTGGGCTCGAAGGCGGCGGCGGGCGGTGCGGGGGTGCTGAGCGCTTGCGCGGGGGCCTCCGGGGCGGTGCTGGTGGTGGTGAACGTCGGGTCGGATTCCGGGGAGTGGAAGGCGAGCGGCGTGGCCGACCGGGTGCCGAAGTCGAGGTCGGGCTGGGCGGTCAGGTCGGGTTCTCCGGCGGCCGGGCGGCCGTCCAGCCGGATGTCGAGGCCGTAGTAGCGGTAGAGCTGGAGCTCCTGGGCGGGTGAGAGGTGCTGGCCCACGCCGAAATCCGGTGAGTCCTTGACCAGCGACTTGTCGTAGGGCACCCGGAGCTCCTCGCCGGAGAACTCGCTCGTGGTGAGTGGGACGAAGGCGTCCCGGCCGAAGATGCCGGTGCGGACGGCCGCCCACTCCGGCTGCCCGGTGGCGTCGTCCAGGTACACCTCGTCGACCGTGCCGATCTTGTCTCCGTTGCGGTCGACGGCTTTGTGGCCGATGAGGTCGCGGGGGTCGATCTCGGTCTGCACGCTTTCCTCCAGTGCGCTGCGCCTGCGGAAGTCCCACAGATCGGCGACCGGATTGCCCGTCCCGTCCGCCACTTCACACCAAAAGGCATGAATCGGACGCACGCGACCGGGGTGCGGCCGGACGGGTCGGCGGGGGGCCGTCCGGGGGACGCGCGTAGACCTCGAGTGACCAGACGCACCCGTGATCGGAAGGCCTCCCGCTGGTACCCTGGGCGGCGACCGCCGAGCCCGCTCGGGAGAGTCCCCGACAGTGAAAACCGCTGGTCGGGGCGCCGAAGGAGCAACTCCTCCCCGGAATCTCTCAGGCATCCGTACCGTGCGGGATAGGTCACTCTGGAAAGCAGGGCAGGACCGCCGGCGCGGGAGCCGGCGATCACCACCCTCACCGACGGTGCAAGCCGACGGAGCGCCACAGCGCGACGTGCGGGCGAAGCTCTCAGGTCCCGATGACAGAGGGGGAGGCCTTTCGGGTCCGCCCGCCCAGGCCGGTCCGCTGTCCGCAGCGGCGTTGGCCGGCCGGCGTGCGTACCCCCGCCGGTCCGTGACCAGGAGGCCTCGACCACCATGAACGCCCAGCCGAACGCGGGACGCCCCACCGGCGCCTCGACCCTCACCGAGCTTGAGCTGGCCAGCCCCTTCGAGAACCGCCACATCGGCCCCGACGCCGCCGCGCGGGAGAAGATGCTGGCGTCCGTCGGCTACGGCTCGCTGGACGAGCTCGCCGCCACGGCCGTTCCCGAGGCCATCCGTTCCATCACCGCCCTGGACCTGCCCGCGGGCCGCAGCGAGGCCCAGGTCCTCGCCGAGCTGCGCGAGCTGGCCGGCCGTAACCAGGTGCTCCAGCCGATGATCGGCCTGGGCTACTACGGCACCTTCACCCCGCCGGTGATCCTGCGCAACGTCATGGAGAACCCGGCCTGGTACACCGCCTACACCCCGTACCAGCCGGAGATCTCGCAGGGCCGCCTGGAGGCGCTGCTCAACTTCCAGACCCTGGTCTCCGACCTGACCGGCCTGCCCACCTCCGGCTCCTCGCTGCTGGACGAGGGCACCGCGGCCGCCGAGGCGATGGCGCTGGCCCGGCGCGTCACCAAGGTCAAGGGCGGCGTCTTCCTGGTCGACGCGGAGACCCTGCCGCAGACCGTCGCGGTGATCAACACCCGCGCCGTGCCGACCGGTGTCGAGGTCGTCGTCGCCGACCTGTCCGAGGGCATCCCGGCCGAGATCGCCGAGCGCGGCGTCTTCGGCGTGCTGCTGCAGTACCCGGGCGCCACCGGCGTGGTCCGTGACCTCGCCCCGGTCATCGAGCAGGCGCACGGGCTGGGCGCGATCGTCGCCGTCGCCGCCGACCTGCTGGCGCTGACCCTGCTCAAGTCCCCGGGCTCGCTGGGCGCCGACATCGCCTGCGGCACCTCGCAGCGCTTCGGCGTGCCGATGGGCTTCGGCGGCCCGCACGCCGGCTACCTGTCCGTGCGCGCCGAGTACGCCCGCTCGCTGCCCGGCCGCCTGGTCGGCGTCTCCGTCGACGCCGACGGCAACCGCGCCTATCGCCTGGCGCTGCAGACCCGCGAGCAGCACATCCGCCGCGAGAAGGCCACCAGCAACATCTGCACCGCCCAGGTGCTGCTGGCCGTGATGGCCTCGATGTACGCCGTCTACCACGGCCCGGACGGCCTGGCCGACATCGCCCGCCGCACCCACCGCTACGCCGCCGCCCTCGCCGAGGGCCTGCGGGCCGGCGGCGTCGAGCTGCTGCACGGCGAGTTCTTCGACACCGTCACCGCCGTCGTCCCGGGCCGCGCCGCCGAGATCGCCGCCGCCGCCCGCGCCAACGGCATCAACGTGTACCAGGACGGCGAGGACCGGATCTCGGTCTCCACCGACGAGACCACCACCCGCGAGCACCTGGCCGGTGTCTGGGCCGCGTTCGGCGTACCCGCGGTCGAGGTCGCCGAGGCCGCCGACACCCTGCCGACCGCTCTGCTGCGCGAGGACGAGTACCTGACCCACCCGGTCTTCCACAGCCACCGCTCGGAGACCGCCATGCTGCGCTACCTGCGCCGCCTGTCGGACCGGGACTACGCGCTGGACCGCGGCATGATCCCGCTGGGCTCCTGCACCATGAAGCTCAACGCCACCACCGAGATGGAGGCGGTGACCTGGCCGGAGTTCGGCCAGCTGCACCCCTTCGCGCCGGTCGACCAGGCCGCGGGCTTCCTGACCCTGATCCGTCACCTGGAGCAGCAGCTGGTGGAGGTCACCGGCTACGACGCGGTCTCGATCCAGCCGAACGCGGGCTCCCAGGGCGAGCTGGCCGGACTGCTGGCCGTCCGCGCCTACCACCACGCCAACGGCGACACCCAGCGCGACGTCTGCCTGATCCCGTCCTCGGCGCACGGCACCAACGCCGCCTCCGCGGTGATGGCAGGCATGCGCGTGGTCGTGGTGAAGACCCTGGTCGACGGCGACGTGGACGTCGAGGACCTGAAGGCCAAGATCGAGCAGCACCGCGACAACCTCTCGGTGCTGATGGTCACCTACCCGTCGACCCACGGCGTGTACGAGACCCAGATCACCGACATCTGCGCCCTGGTGCACGAGGCCGGCGGCCAGGTCTACGTGGACGGGGCCAACCTGAACGCCCTGGTCGGCCTGGCGAAGCCGGGCAAGTTCGGCGCGGACGTCTCGCACCTGAACCTGCACAAGACCTTCTGCATCCCGCACGGCGGCGGCGGCCCGGGCGTCGGCCCGGTCGCGGTGCGCGCCCACCTGGCGCCGTACCTGCCGAACCACCCGCTCCAGGAGGAGGCCGGCCCGGCCACCGGTGTCGGCCCGATCTCGGCCGCGCCGTGGGGTTCGGCGGCGATCCTGCCGATCTCCTGGGCGTACGTCCGGCTGATGGGTGGCGAGGGCCTCAAGCACGCGACCCAGGTCGCGGTGCTGAACGCCAACTACATCGCCAAGCGCCTGGCCCCGCACTTCCCGGTGCTCTACACCGGCCCGGGCGGGCTGGTCGCGCACGAGTGCATCATCGACCTGCGCCCGCTGACCAAGGAGACGGGCGTGACGGTGGACGACATCGCCAAGCGCCTGATCGACTACGGCTTCCACGCGCCGACGATGTCCTTCCCGGTGGCCGGCACGCTGATGATCGAGCCGACCGAGTCCGAGGACCTGCACGAGATCGACCGCTTCTGCGACGCGATGATCGAGATCCGCGGCGAGATCGACAAGGTCGGCTCGGGCGAGTGGGCGGCCGACGACAACCCGCTGCGCAACGCCCCGCACACCGCCGCCACGCTGGCCGGCGACTGGGCGCACGGCTACTCGCGGCAGGAGGCGGTCTTCCCGGCGGGCGTGAACCCGGCGGACAAGTACTGGCCGCCGGTGAGCCGGATCGACGGTGCGTACGGCGACCGCAACCTGGTCTGCTCCTGCCCGCCGCTGGACGAGTACGGCGTCTGATCCCGGTCGGACGGCAAGGGGGCAGGGGCCCCAGCGACGGGCACCTCCCAGCCGAAGGCTGGGAGGAACTCCGCCGGGGCCCTGCCCCCTTGCGTCGTGCTTCGTGTGGTCGGGTGGTGGCCGCCTCCGCCGGGTGGTCCCGGGCCGTACGGTTCCGGCCGTACGGGTGCGGGCCGCGTGGGCTCAGGCCGCGTGGGCGACGGGGCGGCGCGGGGCGATCACCCGGCCGTCGGGCAGCAGCTCTCCGGTGTCCTCGAACAGGACGACGCCGTTGCAGAGCAGGCTCCAGCCCTGCTCCGGGTGGCAGGCCACCGGCACGGCCGCTTCGCGGTCCTCGGACTCGGCCGTCGGGCACTCAGGACGGTGCTGGCACATACGCGTACCCTCGCTTCGCTCTGCGATCCTCCCCGTGGTGCGGTCCCCGGAGGTCGAGCCGTCCGGAGCCGCCGCGGTGGTCGGATCCTGTCCGCGCGCCGGCCAGGTGTGGACCGGCGCTCAAGTGGGTAGGACAGGTGGTCCTTCCACGCTGGTTCCCAGTGTCGGCATCCGTGGACGCGCGCGCAGGCATTTCGTGACACGCGCCACAACTCCCGGGCAGAGATCACCCGTTCAGGTGGGGGCCGGGGGAAAACACGCACCGCCGGGTCAGCCTGGGCATGGCCCGGTGGGGCCATGGCGGGTGGCCCGTCCGGGTGGGGGCCGTTCGGGTGAGGCCGTCCGGGGGCGTCGGAGTGCACGGCGAAGGGCCGCCGGGCAGGGTGCCCGGCGGCCGGTGCGGCTGGATGGTGCGTCGGTTCCTCGTCGGCTCCCCGCGGTTTCCGTCGGCTCGGTCGGTCCCTCGTCGGCTCGGTCGGTTCCGTCGGCCCCCGATCGGGTCAGGAGGAGCCGAGCAGCAGCGGCGGTGGTCCGGCGAGCGGGGCGCGGGCGAGGAGCGGGAGCAGCTCGGTGGCCGGGTAGGCGCGGTGAGCGGTGACGCCCAGCGGGGCCGGGGCCAGCGGGATCAGCAGGTCGGCGGACGGGTCGGCGTCGGGGCTGTGCAACCAGAGCGCGGTGGCGTACTGGCCGGGGAAGGTGAGCAGCCGCGGCTGGCGGCGGGAGCGGGAGCCCTGGGCGAGCTGCCAGGCCTCGCGCAGCGCCCGGACGGTGGAGGAGAGATACGGGCCGGCGGTGAAGTGGGAGAAGGTGTGGCCCTCCGCGCTCTGCACCACCTCGGCGGCGGCGGCCACCTCCGGGCCGTCCTTGATCAGGAAGCGCCAGCCTGTCCGGCGGGCGGCGGGCAGTTCGGGGTGGGGGCCGTCCAGGACGTGCACCGCGAGCGGGTGCGCGGGGAGCAGTGGACCGGTCGGATGACGGAGCGCTGCGGCGGCGGGCTGGCGCAGCGCGGTCTCCGAGTCGAGCGCGCCCAGGACCGCACGCAGGGCGCTCGGTGGGGGCTGGGGGGTCTGCAGGGTCATGGCGGGGTCCGCCTCTCCAAACGAGATCGGCGTGCGAGTGCGGCATACCGGCGCGGCGCGGTGCGTCTTCGGTGACGGGACCCCGCCTTGTCCGGTTGTGCAGGATCGCGGCGCCGGCGCGGTCGCCGCCCTCGACGGGGGCTGCGGGGCGGGAACGGACCGGCCGGAGCGCAGTGCGAACTCAGCGAACTCATCGAACAAATGCGCAGGGTGATCTGTTTATCACAGGCTGTGGCGCCGAGCAAGTCTGCAGATGGTCTGAATTTCCGTCAGTTGCCTTGCATTGCAAGCCAGTACGCGCTTTCGGGTATCGATCTTCGAGGTGGGCATGATGCTGGCACGGTCGACCGGCCGGGTGTCTCAGGAGGAGGGGACCGTGGGCGAGAAGGTCGTGGCGACTCGGGCGGATCTGGCGGACCGGCAGCAGTACCGGCTCAAGCTCCAGGCCTGCCTGGACGCGCTCGGGCGGATGCTGCGCGAGGACCGTTTCGACCGGCCGCGGGCGGTGATGGGCCTGGAGATCGAGCTCAACCTGGCCGACGAGCAGGGCCTGCCGGTGATGCGCAACGCCCAGGTGCTGAGCGCGATCGGCTCCAGCGACTTCCAGACCGAGTTGGGCCGGTTCAACATCGAGGTGAACATCGTGCCGCACCGGCTGTGCGGGCACGTCTTCGAGGAACTGCGCGAGGAGATCGACACCGGACTGCGCTACGCCGACCGGCAGGCGGCCGAGGCCGGGGCCCGGATCGTCATGGTGGGCATCCTGCCGACCCTGGAGCACGACCACACCGGGCTCGACGCGATGAGCCACAACCAGCGGTACAGCCTGCTCAGCGACCAGATCCTGGCCGCCCGGGGGGAGGACATCGCGCTGGACATCGAGGGCGTCGAACACCTCCAGCTGGAGTCCATCACCATGGTGGCCGAGGCCGCCGCGACCTCGTTGCAGCTGCACCTCCAGGTGACGCCGGAACGATTCTCCTCGGTGTGGAACGCCGCCCAGGCGATCTGCGGGCCGCAGCTCGCGCTCGGCGCCAACTCCCCGTTCCTGTTCGGGCGGGAGCTGTGGCGGGAGACCCGTCCGGTGCTCTTCCAGCAGGCCTGTGACACCCGTTCGGCGGAGCTGAAGGCCCAGGGCGTGCGCCCGATCACCTGGTTCGGCGAGCGCTGGGTGGACTCGGCGTACGACCTGTTCGAGGAGAACCTGCGCTACTTCCCGGCACTGCTGCCGATCTGCGACGACGAGGACCCGCTGAAGGTGCTGGCCTCCGGCGGCGCGCCCAGGCTCGCCGAGATGCGGCTGCACAACGGCACCATCTACCGCTGGAACCGCCCGGTGTACGACGTCGCGGGCGGGGTCGCGCACCTGCGGGTGGAGAACCGCGCGCTGCCGGCCGGGCCGACGGTGGCCGACACCCTGGCCAACGCCGCCTTCTACTACGGCCTGGTGCGGGTGCTCGCCGAGCAGCCCCGGCCGGTCTGGACCCGGCTGCCGTTCGAGCGGGCGGACGAGAACTTCCGGCAGGGCGCCCGGTACGGCATCGACGCGGTGTTCCAGTGGCCCCGCCCCGGCAGGGCCGGCCGCGGCGGCGGCCTGCAGACGGTGTCGGCCGTCGACCTGGTCCTCAACGAGCTGCTGCCGATGGCCCACCAGGGGTTGGACGAGTGGGGCGTGGAGCCCGCCGACCGGGACCGCTACCTGGGGATCATCGAGCAGCGCTGCCTGCGCCGCACCAACGGCGCCGCCTGGCAGAGCGCGACCTTCCACCGGCTGCGCGAGCAGTACGGGATGGACCGCCCGGCCGCGCTCGCCGCGATGACCAGGCGCTACGCCGAGCACATGCGCGGCGGCGAGCCGGTGCACACCTGGCCGGTCGGGTAACGGGGCCGTTGTGTCAGGATGATCGCTCCGGTCGTCGGCCGACCGCCGGAGCGATCGTCCGTTCGATGGAGCACCCGTGACAACCCGCCCGACCGTGCCGGAGACCGCGGAGCCCACCCGACGGCTGCTCGGCCTGGAACTGCTGATCGTCCTCGGGCTCTCCCTCGGGGCCAGCGGGATCAGCGCGCTGATCAGCTTCGCGGGCTCGCTCACCGAACCGCTCCAGCTCGGTCAGCAGGTCGCCACGCTGAACGGCTCGCGGGCGCCCGGGCGGCCGTGGCTGGACCTGGTGTGGCAGCTGTACTACGTCGGGCGCGGGCTGATGCCGGTGGTGCTGGTCGGCTACCTGCTGGTGCGCGAGGGCGTCACGCTGCGGGTGCTGGGCTTCGACCTGCGGGAGAAGCTGCGGGACCTGGGCCGGGGTGCGGGCGTCGCGGCGGCGATCGGTGGCTCCGGGCTGGCGTTGTACCTGGCCTCGCAGGCAGCCGGGTACAACCTGACGGTGGCGCCCTCGGGGCTGCCGGACGTGTGGTGGCGGGTGCCGGTGCTGGTGCTGTCGGCCTGGCAGAACGCGATCCTGGAGGAGGTCGTCGTCCTCGGCTACCTGCTGCGCCGGCTGGGGCAGCAGGGCTGGTCCTGGCCGGCCGCGGTGGCGGCCAGCTCGGTGCTGCGCGGCTCGTACCACCTGTACCAGGGCGTCGGCGGGCTGGTCGGCAACATGGTGATGGGGGCGGTGTTCTGCCTGCTGTACCGGCGCTGGGGGCGGGTGATGCCGCTGGTGGCGGCGCACGCGCTGATCGACACGGTGGCCTTCGTCGGGTACGCGCTGCTCGCCGGGCACGTCAGCTGGCTGCCGACCCCCTGACCCGCGAGCCCGGCAGCGAATGGCTGCGCGGCGGCCGGGCCAGCAGGCGCTCGACGTGCCGGCGCTCCAGGCCCTGGCCGGGGTCGATCGGCAGCAGCAGCCGGTCGCGGCGCCAGAGGGAGCGGCGGACCAGCCGGGAGGGGATGACGTCGTCCACCCAGGCGAACGGGCGGCCCCCGGCGTAGCGCAGCAGCGGGGCCCACTTGGCGGCGGAGAACAGTTCCATCAGTGGGACGCGCGGATCGCCGGGCTGGGGGACGTACCCGGTGAAGCGGACATGGGGGAGCGGGTCCAGGCCGATCGCCGGGGCGATGTGGGTGTTGGCGTGCTCCTCCCAGGTGGTGGCCCAGACCAGCTCGTACGTGTCGGCGAGTTCGCGGAGCCAGGCGCCGTGCTTGGCGGCGAGCAGGACGGCGTAGCCGAGCAGGGTGTGGGAGTCGAACCCGGCGTCCGGGTGCGGACAGACCGGGTTCAGCACCCCGTCGACGTCCAGGAACAACAGTGGCTTAGGCACCGGTGGGCCCCCAGGTGGATGGTGTTTCCTGCCTGGTCGGACGAACCACGCGTACCGGTGGTTGCTCGTCGGCGGGCGCACGCGGGGCGCACAGGGCGCTCACGGCGCGGGCGCGGGCTCGACGGCGGGCACCGGTGCATCCGGGGTGCTTCGCCGTGGGTCGCGGCGGGAGAGCCGGCGGACCTGCGGGTCGACCAGGACGACGGCGCTGAGCACCAGGCACAGCGCGGCGCAGGCCCAGAGCGCGCCGGACAGGCCGAGCGCGACGGCCGCCGGGCCGGCCAGCGCGGTGCCGACCGGGGCCAGCGAGTAGGAACCGAGCTCGTCGTACGCGGTGACCCGGGAGAACATCTCCTCCGGTATCTCCTGCTGGAGCGCGACCATCCAGTTGACGGCGAAGACGGTGACGCCGACCCCGGAGAGGAACATCGCGGCGACCAGCAGCGGCAGCGGGGCTCCGAGGGCCAGGGCGAGGGCGGGGACGCCGAACAGGAACACGCCCCAGTTGCCGACCAGCAGGATCCGGCGTGGCCGCCAGCGCGCCATCAGCAGGCCGGTGAGCACCAGGCCGACCCCGTAGGCGGACATCGCCAGGCCCCAGGCGCCCGCGCCGCCGAGCCGCTCGGCGGCCACGGCCGGCCCGTACACAGACTCGACCGCGTTGATGCAGGCGACCAGGACGGCGAACTGCGACACGACCACCCAGAGCCAGCGGCGGGAGGAGAACTCCCGCCAGCCCTCGCGCAGGTCGCGCAGCATGCTGCCGCCGGAGGGGGCGGGCGCGGACTCGGGCTCCAGGAAGAAGCGCAGGGCGGCGGCGACCAGGAAGCACAGGGCGTCCAGGGCGAGCACCCAGCCGGGGCCGAAGGCGGCGGTGAGCCCTCCGCCGAGTGCGGCGCCGCCGATCTGGGAGGCGTTCTGGCCCATCCGGAAGACCGAGAACGCCCGGTTGGCGTGTTCCTGGGGGACGGCCTGCATGATCATGCCGCCGGCGGCCGGGGCGTAGAGGGCGTATCCGGCGCCGCCGGCGGCGGAGAGCACCAGCAGCTGCCACAGCCGGACGTTCCCGGCCAGGACCAGGACGGCCAGGACGGCCTGGGCGACGGCGCTGAACAGGTTGGCGGCGACCATGATGCGGTGGCGCGGCAGCCGGTCGGCGAGGGCGCCGCCGACCACCAGGAGCAGGACGGTGGGCAGCAGCCGGGCGGCGGTGACGTAGCCGACCTCGGCGGTGGTGCCGCCGTTGCCGAGGACGGCGAAGGCGGTGGCGATGGGGGCACCGGCGTTGCCGAGGCCGCTGACCACCGTGGCGGCGGTCTGGATGCGGAAGTTGCGGCTCGCCCAGGCGAGGCGGCGGGGGTGTGGGGTCGGCACCCAGCGACTATCGCCGGAGCTCGTACGGGTGTCACCTGGATTTCGGGCCGGTTCGGGCCGGTCGTGGCGTCAGCCCAAGTGGCCCCGGAGGAAGGCGAGGGTGCGCTGCCAGGCGATCCGGGCCTGGAGCGGGTCGTAGGTGCCGAGCGGGTTCCCGTCGTTCATGAAGGCGTGCCCCGCCGGGTAGAAGTGGATCTCGGGGCGGACGTCGGTGGCCTCGCCGATCCGGATCGCGGCCTCGTCCACGGCGTCCATCGGGTTCGCGCGGTCGAGTTCGCCGAAGTGGCCGAGGACGTGGGCGGTCAGGCCGCGGTAGTCGAAGTCCGGGTCGGGCGGGAGGCCGTAGAACGGGACCACGGCGGCGACCCGGTCGCCGGCCCGGGCGGCCAGCACCAGGGCGAAGCCGCCGCCCATGCAGAAGCCGACCGCGCCGACCGCGTCGCCGACCACGCCGTCCAGCCCGAGCAGGAAGTCGACCGCGCCGGAGAGGTCCTCGACGGCCTGCCCCACGGGGAGTTCGCGCTTGAGCCGGGCGGCCTCGGCGCTGTCGTGGGTGGTGGCGCCACCGAAGAGGTCGGGGGCGAGGACGGTGAACCCCTCGGCGGCGAAGCGGTCGGCCATGTCGGCGATGTGGGAAGTGAGCCCCCACCATTCCTGCACGACCACCAGGCCGGGGCCGCCCCCCTGCGGAGGGCGGGCCAGGTACCCGTGCGCGGTGCGGCCGTTGCTCGGGAAGCTGACGTTCTGCCGGGAGCCGCCCTGGTCAGGCATGGCTTCCTCTCGGTGGGTCGGGCCGCGTGCGGCGTGGGTGTGCGGGGGCGCTCGCTCAGCCCATCTCCTCCAGGGCGCGGCCCTTGGTCTCCCTGATGCAGAAGGCCACGAACGGGATGGAGAGCAGCGCGAAGGCCGCGTAGATGACGTACGTGGCGGAGAGGTTCCAGTCGGCGAGGTCCGGGAAGCTGACGGTGATCGCCCAGTTGGCGATCCACTGGGCCGAGGCGGCGACCGACAGGGCGAGCGCGCGGATCCGGTTGGGGAACATCTCGCCGAGCAGCACCCAGACCACCACGCCCCAGGAGAAGGCGAAGCAGAGCACGAACACGTGCGCGGCGATCAGGGCGACGGTGGCGTGGGTGTTGTCGAGGGTGGCGGTGTCGCCGGTGCCGTTGCGGTAGGAGAACGCCCAGGCGGCGGTGCCCAGCGCGAGCGCCATGCCGGCGGAGCCGGCCAGGGCCAGCGGCTTGCGGCCGATCCGGTCCACCAGGACCATCGCGATCACCGTGCCGATCACGTTGATGATCGAGGTGGAGAGGCTGATCAGCAGCGAGTTGGACTCGTTGATGCCGACCGACTGCCAGAGGAAGGACGAGTAGTAGAAGATCACGTTGATACCGACGAACTGCTGGAACACCGAGGCGCCGATGCCGACCCAGACGATCGGCAGCAGGCCGAAGCGTCCACCGCGCAGGTCCTTGAGCCGGGGCTTGTGGGTGGACGCCAGCACCGCGCGGATCTCCGCCACCCGGGCGTCCAGGTCGACGTCCTCGCCCTCGACCTCGACCAGCACCTTGCGGGCCTGCGCCTCGCGGTGGTCGGCGATCAGGTAGCGCGGCGACTCCGGGATGGCCAGCGCCATCAGGCCGTACACCAGGGCCGGGATGGTCTCGACGCCGAGCATCCACTGCCAGGCCTGGATGCCGCCGAGGTGACCGGTGGACTCGCCGCCGGCGGCCTGGTTGAGCGCCCAGTTGGCGAGCTGGGAGACGGTGATGCCGAGCACGATCGCCATCTGCTGGAAGGACGCGAGCCGACCGCGGTAGGCGGTGGGGGCGACCTCGGCGATGTACGTGGGGGCGATCACCGAGGCGATGCCGATCGCGATGCCGCCGACCACGCGCCAGGAGGCGAGTGCCTCGATGTTCGGCGGGAACATCGAGCCGATGCCGCTGGCCGCGAACAGGACGGCGGCCAGCAGCATCGTGCGGACCCGGCCGAAGTGGTCGGCCAGCCGGCCGGCGACCACCGCGCCGAGGGCCGAGCCCAGCAGCGCGATGGCCACCACGAAGGCGGTGGTGCCGTTGCCCACTCCGAAGTGCTTCTGGATGCCGGTCACCGCGCCGTTGATCACGGCGCTGTCGTAACCGAACAGGAAGCCGCCCATGGCGGCGGCCGCCGAGATGAAGATGACGTGCCCGAGGTGGGCCTCGCCGGACGCCCGTTGACTGTGGACTGTGGACACGCGCGCTCCCCGAGGTGGACGGGCCCGTTCTGACGGCTGGGCAGGACTCGTCTCACATTCGAGCAGCGCGACGGTCGACCTGCCCGTGCTGAGGGCCGATCGGGTGACACCGGGTCAGCCGGTGGCGCGCGCCCGGGGCGTGCGCCGGGCGCCGACCGCACCGGAGGCGCCCCCCGTCCCCCCGCTGCGCCGCTCGTGGCGGCGCAGCAGCTGGGTGCGGGCGGCGGCGTCCTGGTCGCGTCCTTGCCGTGGGGCGGCGGCGCGGTCGGCGAGCCGCTCGGCGATCGCGTACTGGGCCTCGGGCGGCTTCTTGTCGTCGTACTTGAACTTGGCGCGCACCTCGCGGACGGTCAGGCGGAGCCCGCGCAGGCCGGGCAGCAGCCGGCCGAGCTCGTTGGCGCCGGGGACCACCCGGAAGTCCGGGGTCTCCGGCTGGAAGTGCGCCAGCTGGCGGTTGAGGATCTCCGCCTTGCCCTCGGCGGACTCGACCACCTCGGCGGTGCAGTGGAAGTGCACCGAGGCGTAGTAGCTGGTGGGCGTGCCGGGTTCACCGCGCCAGTGCCCGGGGGCGAAGGCGTAACCGTCGGTGACCGCCAGAGTGACGTTGGGGTCAGTCCGGACCGCGGCCAGCAGCGGGTTGGGCGCGGCGAGGTGGAGCAGGATCTCGCCGCGCCCGGCGTCCAGCAGGAAGTGCGTGGGGACGAGCACCGGGCCCTCGTCGGGGCCGCCGTTGGCGGCGAGCAGGCCGAAGTCGCGGCCCTCGGCCAGCCAGGCGCGCCACTCGTCCTCGTCGCCGCGGTCCCAGGACCTGATCAGCATCGGTCGGCCTTCCTCAGCGGGGGAAACGGCGCATGTGTGCGGGGAGCGGGACGTTCTCGTCGTACGGCTCCGGGGTGCCGTGCACGGTGGTGACCGGGACGATGCCGGACCAGTGCGGCAGGTCGGCGTCGGCCGGGTCGTCGTTGGCGCCGTCCGAGCGGGTCTTTGCCGAGACCTCGTCCAGCTCCAGCCGGACCACGGCGGTGGCGGCGAGTTCCTTGGGGCTGGCCGGGCGGATCTCGCCGGAGCGGCCGGGGACGACCTGGTCGACCAGGGCGGCCAGTGCGACGTCCAGCTCCTCGGGGTCGGTGACCTGGTACGCGGTGCCGTGGGCGACCACCGAGCGGAAGTTCACCGAGTGGTTGAACGCGGACTTGGTCAGCACCAGGGCGTCGACGTGGGTGACGGTGACGCAGACCTGCATGCCGTGCTCGTCGGAGGCGCCGCGCATCGGGCGGCTGCCGGTGGAGCCGTGGAGGTAGAGCCGGCTGCCGACCCGGGCGAAGACCGTCGGCAGGACGACGGGGGCGCCGTCGGCGACGAAGCCGAGGTGGCAGACGTAGGCCTCGTCGAGGATGGCGTGGATCGCCTCCTTCTCCCAGGTGGCGCGGTCCTTGTAGCGGGTGGGGGTGGTGCGCGCGGTCCGGGAGTAGTGGGCGCCACCGGCGTTCGTCGGCGTGGTCGACATGACAACCTCTATGTACTAGTGCATAATATGCTTTGTGCTAGGAGACTATCCGCTGAAAGGGCGACGCGCCAGCGAAATCGCGGCCCACATCGAACAGGGCGTGAGCCGGGGGCAGCTCGCCCCCGGAGCCGCGCTGCCCCCGCTGCGCGACCTCGCCGCCGAACTCGGCGTCAACCCCAACACCGTGGCCGCCGCCTACCGGCTGCTGCGCGACCGCGGCGTGATCGAGACGGCCGGCCGCAAGGGCAGTCGGATCCTCCCCAGGCCCGCCCTCACCCCCCGCGACCAGATCCGCGTCCCCGTCCCAGCGCGAGCCCGGGACCTGTCCACCGGCAACCCCGACCCCGCCCTGCTGCCCGATCTCGGACCGCCCCTCGCGGCCGCCGCCGAGGCCGTCCGGGCCGAGCCCGTGCTGTACGGGCACCCGCGCATCGACGCCGGACTGCTCGAACTCGCCCGCGCCTCCTTCGAGGCCGACGGGCTGCACGGTCCGATCGCCGTCGCCTCCGGAGCGCTGGACACCATCGAGCGCGCCCTCGGGGCCTGGCTGCGCCCCGGCGACGCGGTGGCGGTCGAGGACCCGGGCTGGGGCAGCCTGCTCGACCTGCTGCCCGCGATGGGCCTGCGGCCCGAGCCGGTCCGGCTGGACGACGAGGGGCTGCTGCCGGACTCGCTGGCCCTGGCGCTGGCCGGGGGCGCCCGCGCGGTCGTGGTGACCAGCCGGGCGCAGAACCCGACCGGTGCGGTGCTCACCGCCCGACGGGCCGCGGCGCTGCGGGCCGTCCTGGCCGGACACCCGGGAGTGCTGCTGATCGAGGACGACCACGGGCACGGCATGGTCGACCAGCCGTACCACCCGCTGGTCGGCGCCGGGTCGCGGCACTGGGCGGTGGTGCGCTCGGCCGCCAAGGCGTACGGGCCGGACCTGCGGGTGTCGGTGATGGTCGGCGACGAGGAGACGGTCGGGCGGGTGGCCGGACGGCTGCGGCTGGGCGCGGGCTGGGTCAGCCACCTGCTGCAGCGCACCGTCGCCGAGCTGTGGCGCGCCGACGCGGTGCCCGCCGCGAGCGTGGCCGCCGTCTACCGGGCGCGGCGGGACGCGCTGTTGGGCGAGCTGGCCGCGCGCGGGATCGAGGCGCACGGGAAGAGCGGGCTGAACGTCTGGGTGCCGGTGCCGGACGAGACCTCGGCGCTGGCGGCGCTGGTGCAGCGGGGGTGGGTGGCGGCGCCCGGGGCGCGGTACCGGATCCAGTCGCCGCCCGGGCTGCGGTTCACCACCGCGCGACTGGACGCCGACGACGCACGGCGGTTGGCGGAGGACCTGGCGGAGGTGCTGGGCTCGGGCGGGGGTGGCTCCCGGCTGGTGTGAGCGGGGCGGACCCTGGGGTGGCTCGGGGCGGGGCCTGGTCCGAACCCGTCGGTAACAAATGCGGAAAGCCGGTGCAGACGCCTAGCGGTGGCGGGCGCGGCCATGTCATCTTCCTTGCGCCACCGGCCGGCGGCTCACCCTCACCTATGCGTCTTCCCGTCCCCATCCCGCGGGGAGACCGAGCCGCAGGAGTTCCGCCGTGCCCGAAAACAGTTCGAGCATCACCCGCAGTACCCCTCGACTCGGCCGCAGGCTGCTCACCGCAGCCTTCGCCCTGCCGCTGACCGTGGCCGGGCTGGCCGCCGCCGCGCCCGCCTCGGCGGCGCCCGCCGTCGCTTCCGCCGCTCCGTCCGGTCCCACGGCGAGCGTCTCGCTCGGCGACAGCTACATCTCCGGCGAGGCCGGGCGGTGGATGGGAAACGCCGCCGGCACCGACGGCAACCACAACGGCACCGACCGGGCTTGGAACGGGAGTTCGGCCGACCCGTCGCTGGTCTACGGGCCCACGGCAACGAGCGGTTGCGACCGCTCCGACGTCGCCGAGGTGCTCGGCGCGTCGACCGTCGCCCAGAAGAGCATCAACCTGGCCTGCTCAGGCGCCGTCACCGCGAACGTCTTCCGCGCCGCCGACGGCGGGCAGTCGCTCAAGGGCGAGGCCCCGCAGGCCGACCAGCTCGCCACCGTGGCGCGGCAGAACGACGTCAAGCTGATCACGCTGTCGATCGGCGGCAACGACCTCGGCTTCTCCGGGATCATCTCCGACTGCGTGCAGGACTACCTGATCTGGGACTCCTACTGCCACGACTCGGCGCAGTCCCAGATCGACTCCCAGATGCCGGCGGCGATGGCCGGGGTCGGCAAGGCGATCGACGAGATCCGCGCGGTGATGTCCGGCGCCGGCTACGCGCAGTCCGACTACCGGCTGGTCCTGCAGTCCTACCCGTCGCCGATCCCGCGCAGTGCCGAGATGCGCTACCCCGAGAGCGGCTGGAGCCGGTCCGACACCGGCGGCTGTCCGTTCTGGAACGCGGACGCCGACTGGGCGCGCGACTCGATGGTGCCGCAGATCTCCAAGGCGCTGGCCGGAGTCGCCGCGTCGAAGGGGGCGCAGTTCCTGGACCTGTCCGACATGCTGCAGGGGCGCGAGGTCTGCTCCACGGCCACCCAGCAGCCGACCGCGGGCTCCGGCCCGTCCGCGACCACCAGCGAGTGGGCTCGGTTCCTGGACGGCGGGTTCAACTCCACCCAGGGCGTGCTGCAGGAGTCGATGCACCCCGACTACTACGGGCAGTTGGCGCTCGGGCGCTGCCTGACCCTGCTGTGGGGGCGGAGCAGCGGTGACTACGCCTGCCGGAACACGGCGGGGCAGGACGCGAGCGGGATGTACCTGGCCGCGCGTTGACGGACGGGCGTTGACGGACGCGGGTTGACGACTGCGCGTTGACGGCCGCGCGTTGACGGACGTACGTGCGTCGGCGCCCCGCCGCGGTGTTCCTCTGCGGCGGGGCGCCGAAATGCCGTGCTCCGCTCAGCCCTTCGCCAGCAGGGACTGGGCGTGGGCACGTACCTGATCCCTCGTCAGGTAGGCGTCGGTGTACTCGAAGTCCTGAAGACGGGCGGGCTGACGGGCCAGGAAGCCGATGCGGACGAAGTCGTCCCCGGCGGTCGCGTTCATCAGCCAGTTGGCGCCCACCCGGAGCTTGGCCACATTGGTGCGCATCGCCATCAGGTGGTAGCCGCGGGCCACCAACTGGGCGGGCAGGCCACGTAGTTCGACGCCGATCGGCTTGGAGACCGCGTCCTTGCCGCCGAGGTCGACCACCAGTCCGAGGTCCTTGTGGTAGTACGGCTCCAGGGGCTGGTTGCGGAGCGAGGCGATCACGTTGTCGGCCACCGCGCGGCCCTGGCGGGCCGAGTGCTGGGCGGTGGGCGGGCAGACCGCGCCGTCGCCCTTGGCCAGGTCCGGGACGGCGGCCGCGTCACCGAGCGCGAACACGCCCTCGAACTGGGGCACCCGCATCTCCGCCGTCACCGCGAGCCGGCCGCGGACGGTCTCCGCGTCCAGGGTGCCGATCAGCGGGCTCGCGGCCACGCCGGCGGTCCAGATCAGGGTGCGGCAGGGGAGCACCCGGCCGTCGGTGAACTTGACCGTCTCGGCGCCCACCTCGGCCACCGAGACGCCGAGCGACACCTCGATGCCGCGCTCCCGCAACACCTCCAGGGCGGCGGTGCCCAGCGGGTCGCCGAGTTCCGGCATCAGCTTGGGAGCGATGTCGATCAGGTGCCACTTGATCTGGCGGACGTCCAGGCGCGGGTAGCGGCGGGCGGCGGCGGTGGTGAGGCGCTGGAGGCAGGCGGCCGTCTCGGTGCCCGCGTAGCCGCCGCCGACCACCACGAACTGAAGCCGGGACTCGCGCTCCCGCTGATCCAGGGTGGCCGAGGCGAGGTCGAGTTGGGCGATCACGTGGTCGCGGACGTAGGCCGCCTCGGCGAGCGTCTTCATGCCGCGGGCGTAGTCGGTGAGGCCGGGGATGTCGAAGGTGCGGGTGACGCTGCCGGGGGCGAGTACCAGGAAGTCGTACTTCTGGGCGACCACCTCGTCTGTGACCTTGCGGACCACGCACACCCTGGAGGACGGGTCCACGCCGATGGCGCCGCCGGGCACGATGTGGGTGCGGCGCAGGCTCCGGCGCAGGGACACGGCCACGGACTGCGGGGAGAGGACGCCGGCGGCGACGTGGGGGAGGAGAGGGAGGTAGAGCTGGTAGCTGAACGGCGTGACCAGCGAGATCTCGGCCTCCGACGGCGAGAGCTTGCGTTCGAGGCGGCGGGCGCACTCCAGGCCTGCGAAGCCGCCGCCCACGATCAGGATCCGAGGTCGTTCCATCGCTCATCCCTTTGTCATGCGGGTCGTACCGGATTGTCCCCATTACTGTCCGCCACACTCGCACGGAGCAGCGGGGGCTGCCACTGGGGCGGGGCGGAAGGGATGAGGGGGAGGAGTGGGGGTGGAGGGGCGGATGGTGCGGGGTTCGGATGGCGGGGGCTGCCGCCGGGCGGGCGGACGGGCTTCGGGGGACGGGCGGGAGCGGGTGCGGGGCGGGGGAGGCGGTCGGCACCGATAAGCTGTCAGACGTGCTCCCCGAGGTGACGGCGGTCCGGTACGTGACCCCACTGCGAGAAGGCGGCTCGATGCCGGGCCTGGTCGAGGCCGACGACCGGCGGCTGTACGCGCTGAAATGGGTCGGCGCGGCGCAGGGCCGGAAGGCGTTGGTCGCGGAGGTGCTGGCCGGGGAGCTGGGGCGGCGGCTCGGGCTGCCGGTGCCGGAGCTGGTGACGATCGACCTGGACCCGGTGCTCGCGCGCAGTGAGCCGGACCACCAGATCCAGGACCAGATGCGGGCCAGCGGGGGCACCAATCTCGGGATGGCCTTCGTCAGCGGCGCACTCAACTTCGACCCGCTCTGCTTCGAGGTGGACCCCGAACTCGCCGGGCAGGTGCTCTGGTTCGACGCGCTGATCGGCAACGTCGACCGGTCCTGGCGCAATCCCAACCTGCTGGTGGCGACCGGCGGGCTGCGGCTGATCGACCACGGCGCGAGCCTGATCTTCCACCACAACTGGGCCGGCGCCGCCGGCTGGGTGCGCCGCCCGTACGACGCGTCCGACCACGCGCTGCTGCGCGCCCAGCCGGACCTGGCGGCGGCGGACAAGGCACTGGCGCCGCTCGCGGAGGCGGCGGTGGAGGGGGCCGTGGCGCAGATCCCCGAGGTGTGGCTGGTGGACGAGTTCGGTTTCGACTCGCCCGAGGACGTGCGCGCCGCGTACCGCGCCCAGTTGACCGAGCGACTGGCCGGTCCGCGTGACTGGCTGCCGGAGGTGCCCGCATGACCGAGCCGTTGTCGGCCGCGCTGCCGGCCGTCGTCGAGCTGCACGACTACGAGTACGCCGTGATCCGGGCGGTGCCGCGGGTCGAGCGGGGCGAGTGCGTCAACGTCGGGGTGCTGCTGTACTGCCGGCAGAGCACGCACCTGGCGGCGCGCACCCATCTGGACCAGGCCCGCCTGCTGGCGCTGGACCCGGTGGCGGACGTGCAGGGGGTGCGCCGGGCGCTGCAGGGGATCGAGGCGGTCTGCCTGGGCGGGCCGCAGGCCGGTCCGGCGGCCTCGGACAGCCCTGGGCAGCGGTTCCGCTGGCTCACCGCGCCGCGCAGCGCGATCGTCCAGCCGGGGCCCGTGCACACCGGGCTGACGGCGGACCCGGACGCCGAGCTGCGGCGGCTGTTCGACCAGCTGGTGCTCTGACCGTTCTCCGGTCGCGTCCCGCACCTGTTCCGGGCGTGCCCCGGACGGTGGAAGTGTGAGGTGGCTCGCGGACGGTTGCCGTGGTCAAAGCTTGAGTTACTGAAGCACTCGGTCGTACGCTGGCCCCATGGGTTCGATCTCGACGACGACCGTACCGACCAACGCCGAACTGATGGAGGCGTTGGCCGCCGTCGGCGCCGCGTACTTCCAGGACTTCGCGGCGGCCGCGGCCCGGCACGGGCTGTCCTCCTCGCAGGCCAAGGCGCTGGGCGCGGTGCAGGAGCCGGTGCCGATGCGGGCGCTGGCCGGGCGGCTGGGCTGCGACGCGTCGAACGTGACCGGGATCGTGGACCGGCTGGAGTCGCTGGGCCTGGCCAACCGGGAGGCGGCCGCCGGTGACCGCCGGGTGAAGATCGTGGTGATCACGGCCGAGGGCCGGGACATCCTGAGCCGCATCCGCAGCGAGATGGCCCGCACCCACCAGGCCTTCGAGGCGATGACCGACGAGCAGCGGATCGCCCTGCACTCGATCTGCGGGCAGGTGCTGCCGGTGCTGGCGGGTCGGACGGGCAGCGCGCAGCCGTAGCGGCCGGCCGCCCTGGGCCGTCAGAGCGCCCCGGCGAGTTCCGGTGGCAGCGGTCGGCGGTGCAGCAGGGTGAGCGTGCGGGTGGCGCGGGTGAGCGCGACGTACAGGTCCCGCGGGGCCAGTGCGGCGGGCTCCACCACCACGACGTTGTCGAACTCCAGGCCCTTGGCCGCCGTGACCGTCAGCGCGCCCAGTGCCGGTGCCGCCACGTCCGGCGCGATCACGCCCAAGGTGCCGGCGGACACGGGCAGTTCGGCCAGTGCGGCGGCGAAGTCGCCGTCCGGCACCGGGACGGCGCGCGGCGGTACGGTGCCCGGGCGGACGGACTCGGGCGGCTGCTGTCCGGGGTCGGCGGTGCGCAGCACGGCGGCGGCCAGGGCCATGATCGGTTCCGGTGTCCGGTAGTTCACGGTGAGCCGCTCCTCGCGCCAGCGGCCGGGTAGGTGCGGGTCCAGCATCTGCGCCCAACTGCGGGCGCCGGCGGGCGATCCGGTCTGGGCGAGGTCGCCGACGACGGTGAGCGAGTTGGTCGGGATGCGCCGCAGGACGGTGCGCCAGGCCATCGCGGAGAGCTCCTGCGCCTCGTCCACCACGACGTGGCCGTACGCCCAGGTGCGGTCGGCGCCGGCGCGTTCGGCGGTGGAGCGGTACGGGCCGTCGTCGCGGAACCGCCCGGCCAGTGCGGCGGCGTCCAGCAGGGCGTCGTCGGTCTGGCCGGTGATGGTCAACACACCATGGGCGAAGGCGAGTTCGTCCGGGTCATCGGTCTCGACCCGGTCCACCGCGCGGAGGTCGCCGAGGAGTTCGGCGGCCTCGTCCAGCAACGGGACGTCCTCGACCGTCCAGGGCGAGCCGGGCGGGCGGAGCAGGGCGGCCGCGTGCTCGGGGGCGCTGTCGGCGAGCAACTCCCCGTCGGTCAGCAGTCGTTCGACGAGCCGCTGCGGGGTGAGGGCGGGCCAGAGCGGGTCGAGTGCGGCGCGGACGTCCTCCCGGGCCCACAGCTCGCGCGGGGCGTAGTGCGCCTCCTCCTCGTCGTACGGCCGACCCAGGGAGAGGGCCTGGGCGATGGCCAGGGCGTCCAGCAGGGTGCGCAGGTAGTGGGTGCGGGCCCGGTTGTGCGGCGTCCGCAGGCCGCGGGCGGCGTCCAGGGCCTGGGCGCAGGCGCGGGCGGAGACGCGCAGCCCGTCGCCCAGGTCGATGCCCCCGGTGGGCGCCGACTGGTGGGCGGCGACGGCGCGTCGGAGTACCTCGACCATCCACGGCCCGCCCTTGGCGACGGCCGTGGCGGGGGCGTCGGCGCGGGTCGCGGCGACGTCGGGAAAGAGCTCGCCGACCGTGCGCAGCACCACCTCGGTCTCGCCGAGCGCGGGCAGCACCTCCTCGATGTAGCGCAGGAAGCCCGGGGGGGACCGATGACCAGCACGCCGCGGCGCTCCAGCGCGGTCCGGTGGGTGAACAGCAGGTAGGCGGCCCGGTGCAGGGCGGCCAGGGTCTTGCCCGTCCCGGGCCCGCCCTGGACGACCAGCGCGCCGGGCAGGGGGGAGCGGATCACCCGGTCCTGCTCGGCCTGGATGGTGGCGACGGCGGTGCCCATCCGGCCGGTGCGCTCGCGGGCGAGCGCGGCGAGCAGGGCGGCCTCGCCGACCAGGCCTCGGCGGCCGGCCTCGTCCAGCCCGGCGAGGTCGAGCGCCTCGTCGTCCAGGCCGGTGACGGTGCGGCCCTCGGTGTGCAGGTGGCGACGGCGCATCACGGCGCCAGGGTGGGCGGGGGTCGCGGTGTAGAACGGACGGGCGGCGGGGGTGCGCCAGTCGAGCAGCAGCGGTTCGTACGCCTCGTCGGACAGGCCGGTGCGGCCGATGTAGCGGACGGTGCCGTCGCGTTCGTCGAGGCGGCCGAAGCAGAGGCCGCGTTCCGCCGCGTCGAGCCGGGCGGCGTGCCGGGCGGCCTCGCGGGCGCGGACCTCGCGCTCCAGCCGGGTCTGGTGGGTGCCGCCGGCGGCCGCGCCGTGGTGGGCGCCGTCGCAGGTGCGGTGGGCGAGCTCCCGGGCGGCGTCCAGGTGGGCGTAGAGCCGGTCGAGGTTGGCCTGTTCGGTGCGCAGGGCTTCGGAGAGGGCGGGGTCCGCAGGTTCCGCTGGAGTTCTGTTCATTGATGTGGTATCCTTGCGGCGAGGAGTTTGTAGAGTGTATTCAGGTCTGCGTCGAAACGGCTCAGCCTACCCCATCCGCCGACGTTCGGCGTGACCTCGGCTGTTAGGCTTGCGAAGCGTGAGCGCGAAGCCCCAGATCCCCAATGTCCTGGCCTCCCGGTACGCCTCGGCGACCCTGGCCCAGCTGTGGTCCCCCGAGCACAAGGTGGTCCTCGAGCGCCACCTGTGGCTCGCCGTCCTGAAGGCCCAGCAGGACCTCGGTGTCGAGGTGCCCGCGACCGCCGTCGCCGACTACGAGCGGGTGATCGACCAGGTCGACCTCGGCTCGATCGCCGCCCGTGAGCGGATCACCCGCCACGATGTGAAGGCCCGGATCGAGGAGTTCAGCGAACTCGCCGGCCACGAGCAGATCCACAAGGGCATGACCTCCCGGGATCTGACCGAGAACGTCGAGCAGCTGCAGATCCGCCAGTCCCTGGAGCACGTCCGGGACCGTACGGTCGCCGTCCTGGTGCGCCTCGCCAGCCTGTCCGCCCAGCACTCCGAGCTGGTCATGGCCGGCCGCTCGCACAACGTGGCCGCGCAGGCCACCACCCTGGGCAAGCGCTTCGCGTCGATCACCGACGAGCTGCTGGTGGCCTTCCGCCGCCTGGAGGAGCTGATCGCGCGCTACCCGCTGCGCGGGATCAAGGGCCCGGTCGGCACCGCGCAGGACATGCTGGACCTGCTCGGCGGCGACACCGAGAAGCTGGCCGAGCTGGAGCGCCGGGTCGCCGCGCACCTCGGCTTCGACAACGTTCTGACCAGCGTCGGTCAGGTCTACCCGCGCTCGCTGGACTTCGAGGTGCTCACCGCCCTCGTCCAGCTGGCCGCCGCGCCGTCCAGCCTGGCCAAGACCATCCGCCTGATGGCCGGCCACGAGCTGGTGACGGAGGGCTTCAAGGAGGGCCAGGTCGGCTCCTCCGCGATGCCGCACAAGATGAACACCCGCTCCTGCGAGCGCGTCAACGGCCTGGCCGTCATCCTGCGCGGTTACGCCTCGATGACCGGCGAGCTGGCCGGCGACCAGTGGAACGAGGGTGACGTCTCCTGCTCGGTGGTGCGCCGGGTCGCACTGCCGGACGCCTTCTTCGCCTTCGACGGCCTGCTGGAGACCTTCCTGACCGTCCTGGACGAGTTCGGCGCCTTCCCGGCCGTGATCGAGGCCGAGCTGGACCGCTACCTGCCGTTCCTGGCCACCACCAAGGTGCTGATGGGTGCGGTGCGCGCGGGCGTCGGCCGGGAGACCGGCCACGAGGTCATCAAGGAGCACGCCGTCGCCTCCGCGCTGGCGATGCGCGCGGGTGCCCGGGAGAACGAGCTGCTGGACCGCCTTGCCGCGGACGAGCGGATCCCGCTGGACCGGGCCGCGCTGGACGCGCTGCTGGCCGACAAGCTGTCCTTCACCGGTGCGGCCGGGGCGCAGGTCGCCGAGATCGTCCGTCAGGTGGAGGCCGTCGCGGCGGCCTACCCCGAGGCGGCCAAGTACGCGCCGGCCGACATCCTCTAGTACGGCCGTCTCCTGACGGAGCCTCAGTTCTCCGACGAGGGCCCAGCCGCCGTTCCGGTGGCGGGGCCCTCCGGCGTGCGGGAGTGCCCGGGGTCGAACGGCGGGGTGGTGGTGGAGCACGGCCAGTCGCAGCTCGGCTCGGCCACCGGCTGCTCCTCGGGGGCGAGCACGTTGCCCCGGACGGTGACGGAGGCGATCAGTCCGCCGCAGACCAGCAGGCCGGCACAGATCAGCATCGCGGTGTGGAAGGCGGAGTCCACCGAGGACGGCACCCGGTAGGCGTCGCCGCTCAGCCCGGCCATCGCCGGTAGGGCGGCCACCGCGAGCAGGCCGGCCGCCCGGGCGGCGGCGTTGTTGACACCGCTCGCGATGCCCGCGTGCCGCACCTCGACGGCGGCCAGCACGGTCGCGGTCAGCGGCGCGACCAGCAGCGTCATCCCAGAGCCCATCACCGCGACCGCGGGCAGTACGTCCACCCAGTAGGAGGAGCCGGGGCCGATGCGCAGCATCAGCAGCACCCCGGCGGCGCACAGCAGCGGGCCGACGGTGAGCGGGACGCGCGGGCCGATCCGCTTGCCCAGGCGCCCGGCGCGCGCGGACAGGGTCAGCATCAGCAGCGTGATCGGCACCAGGGCGAAGCCGGAGAGCAGCGGCGAGAAGCCGGAGACGATCTGCAACTGCACCACCAGCAGGAAGAACACCCCGCTGAACGCCGCGTAGACGCACAGCGTGACCAGGTTCACGGCGGTGAACAGTCGGGAGGAGAACAGCCCGAGCGGCAGCATCGGATCGGGCGCCCGCCGCTCGACGGCCACGAAGGCGGCGGCGAGCAGCAGGCCGAGCGCGCCGCTGACCCAGACGGCGGGGGACAGGCCCTCCCCGGCGGCGGTGAGCGCGTAGGTGATCGCGCCGAGGGCGAGCGCGGCCAGCAGGGCGCCGGGCACGTCGAAGCGGCCGACGGCGGACTCGTCCCGGCTCTCCGGGACGTATCGGGAGGTGACGGCGATCACCGCGGCGGCCAGCGGCAGGTTCAGCAGGAAGATCCAGCGCCAGCCGGGCCCGTCCACCAGCCAGCCGCCGAGGAAGGGGCCGACGGCCGCCGACACCCCGCCCAGACCGGACCACAGGCCGACCGCGGCCGAGCGGTCGTCCGGGTGGAAGACGGCCTGCAGCATGGCGAGCGAGCCCGGGGTGAGCAGCGCGCCGCCGATGCCCTGGACGGCGCGGGCGGCGATCAGTACGTGGATGGTCGGGGCGGCGGCGCAGGCCGCGGAGGCGGCGGCGAACCAGACCACGCCGATCAGGAAGACCTTGCGCCGCCCGTAGCGGTCGCCGAGAGCGCCGCCGAGCAGGATCAGGCCCGCCAGGGTGAGCAGATAGGCGTTCAGGGTCCATTGCAGGGAGGCGAGGGAGGCGCCGAGGTCGGTGCCGATCCGGGGCAGGGCGACGTTCACCACGGTGCCGTCGAGCATCGCCATGCTGGAGCCGAGCACCGTCGCGAGCAGTACCCAGCGTCCCTGTGCGGTGCTCAGGCGCAGGGAGCCGGCTTCAGAGGTGGCCACGGGCCGATCCTGCGCCCGGTGGGGCGTACGTGACAAGGGTCACTGGGCGGTGTGTCGGTCGGCAACGGTGCGTGGGCGGACCGTCGCACTGGGGTGCGGTGGTCGGCGCAGGGTCGTGGATCAGTGGCGGCGAGTGAATGGATTGTGCACGTACTGTACAGCGGATCATTCGAAGGGTCACCGCGCCGGGAGACACGGTTGCTCGTTCAAGAGATCGACATTGCTTAGCCCGAACGGATGAGTTTTAGTTCAGCGACCGACCGGCCAGCCCGGACGGATCCGCCGGGTGGAACGCCGAGTCCTGCCGCTGCCCGGTGGCTCGCACTGAACTCTGTACGGCAGGAGCGGGGGACCCACAGGTAAGTCGCCGGACCGGAGTTCGCGCTTTTCAGGGCGCGGACGTCCAGGACCGGCTAGGGGTGAAGCCGCGCATGCGGCCGGGCAACTCCAGCCCGAACCCGACAGCTCACCTCGCAGGCGTCGGAGAGGAAATCCCATGCCTGCACAGGCTCGTCGTTTCGTCCTGCCCCGTGTCGCCCTGCCCCGTGCCGCCCGCACCGGCATCGCCACCGCCGTTGCCGGCGCCTCCTTCGTCCTGCCGCTGGTGACCGCGATGAGTGGTCAGGCCGCCGCCGCACCGGTCGCCAAGGTCGTCACCGCCGCTCCCGCCGCCGCCGGCTACGTCGCTCCGCTGGCCAAGCCGGTGCTGGGCGAGGCCTACGGTGTGGCCGGTTCGATGTGGGCCTCCGGGCACCACACCGGCCAGGACTTCATCTGCTCCACCGGCACCCCGGTGCGCGCGGTCGCCAACGGCGTCGTGGTGCAGGCCGGCAAGGGCGGTGCCTACGGCAACCAGGTCGAGATCAAGCTGGCGGACGGCAAGTACGCGCAGTACGCGCACCTGTCCGTGATCGGAGTGAAGGTCGGCCAGAGCGTCACCGCCGGCAAGCAGCTCGGCCTCTCCGGCGCCACCGGCAACGTGACCGGCCCGCACCTGCACTTCGAGGTGCGCACCGGTCCGAACTACGGCTCGGACATCAACCCGGTCAGCTACCTGCGGGCGCACGGCGTCGCGCTCTGACCCACCGGGGTTCCAGGAACCACCGCTGTCGTGGGGCGAATCGATCCTCCGGGATGGTCATGTCGGGTGACCGCTCGACCGGATGATCGCCGCGACAGTGGACACGGGCGCGGGACACGCCCACGGCCGGCCCGGCTTCACGGGACATCCCCTGGAGCCGGGCCGGCCCTCGTCGTTCTCCGGTCCGGCGCGGCGTGCGGCGCTTCGAACATGGCGTCAACTCGACTGTTCGGTGCGATGGGATGCGCTTCTACCGGGTGGTGGGTCGGCGGGGTGGTGACGGCGCCGGTGCCGCGACGCCGGCGGCCGGAGCTGTACGTGCGGATGGGGCGGACCGTGCCGGAGGACGCGGCGGAGCGTGACCGGGGCGGGCCTCGTACGCCGCTAGGGCAGGATCCGCCGGACGCCCCGGCCCCGGTGGACCGGCAGGCCGTGCTGGGCGGCGGTGAGCAGCTCGTGCATCCGGTGGCCGAAGTCCTCGGTGTCGCGGGCGGGTTCGGGGAAGACCAGGCGGACGTCGCGGTGGCCGTGCGAGTGGTCCAGGCGCAGCACCAGGCCGTGGCGGTCAAGGGCGAGCGGGCGGACGGCCGGGTGGTGGGTGAGCAGGGCCGGGTCGAGCAGGCCGGCGAGCAGGTCGAGGGCGTCGGCGTGGTCGTCGGCCAGGTGGGTGAGCAGCGCGGCCTCGTGGCGGGCCAGCGGGTCCGGGGTGGCGAGGGCGAGGTCGGCGGCGGTGAGCGCGTCGGTGCCGTACGGGGTGGCGAGGACGGCGTGGCCGACGTCCACCCGCAGGTGGACGCTCGGGCCGTCGTCGGCGAGGTGGGCCAGGTGCAGCCGGCCGGCCAGGGTCAGTCGGGCGCGGACGCGGTCGCGGACGGCGGCGGGGGAGACGTCGGTGACGTCGAGCACGACGGCCAGCCCGTCGGTGGTGCCGGCGGCGGCCGCGGTGAGCGGGGCGTCCATCGGGGCGCGCAGACGCAGCCGGGGACCGTGTACCGAGACCGGGGTGTCCAGGTCGTGGTGCTCGCCGAGGGCGCGGACGGTGAGTGAGGAGGTCGCGCTGAGCAGGTTGTGGACCCGGTCGGCGGTGGTGGGCTCGGGCACTTCGGCGTCGGACGAGTTCATGGACCAACCTCCCGATGCTTAGGTGAGCCTAACCTAATATCCCGCTGGGGTCGTGGCAAGCGCGAGGGCCCGGGCGCCGTGGTGGCGCCGGGCCCTCGGGCGCTGGTGGCGGATCAGGCGACGACGGCCTGGGCGTCGATCTCCACCAGCATGGGCTCCTGGGGGAGTTCGACGAAGACGGTGGTGCGGCAGGGTTTCACGCCGCCCGGCTCGATGTTCTCCTCGATGAACTCGGCGTAGACCTCGTTCATCAGCGGGAAGTCGGCGCGCTTGGTGAGGTAGACGCGGAACATCACCACGTCCTCGATGGTGGCGCCGCCGGCCTCGACGATGGCCTTGACGTTCTCCAGGGTGCGGCGGGTCTGGGCCTTCACGTCGCCGTGGTGGAGGTACTCGCCGGTCGCCGGGTCCTGCGGGCCCTGGCCGGAGACTTGGAGGATGGGGCCCTTGCGGACGCCCTGGGAGAACATCCAGGCGGGGGCGGGGGCGCCGTCGGTGCGGATCTCGGCCTTGTCGGAGGGCGCGGGGGGCATGGGGCTCCTTGCGGATCGGTGACGGTGTGTCAGTTAGCGTCGGGGAGGCCGCAGTCGGCCGAGACCGCGCGGGCGGTGGCGAGCAGCTGGGGGAGGAGGTCCAGCACCTGCTCGTACGGGAGGACGACGTCGGGGACGGAGATGGAGGCGGCGGCGACGACCCGTCCGCTGGCGTCCCGGATCGGGGCGGCGACGCAGTTGATGAAGGCCTCGTGCTCGGCGTGGTCCTGCGCCCACCCCTGGGCGGCGACCTTCTCCAACTCGGCGAGCAGCGCCTCGGGCGTGGTGAGGGTGCGCTCGGTGTGGGGGGTGAAGTCGATCCCGGTCACCACCCGGCGGCGCTCGGGCAACGGGAGGTCGGCCAGCAGCACCTTGGAGACGGCGGCGCTGTGCAGGGCGGCGCGCAGGCCGATCCGCGAGTACATCCTGACCGGGTGGCGGGAGTCGAACTTGTCGATGTAGACCACCTCGCCGCCCTCGTAGGCCGCGAGGTGCACGGTCTGGCCGGTGGCGGAGTTCAGCTCGGCGAGGTGCGGGGCGGCGATCCGGCGGATGCCGCGCTGCTCCAGGGCGAGGCCGGAGAGGGCGAACAGGCCCGCACCGAGGTGGTAGCGGTAGGCCGCGTCGCGGTAGACGAACCGTTCCTCCTCCAGGCTCTGGAGCAGCCGGAGCACGGTCGTCTTGTGAACGCCGAGGACCTCGGCCAGCTGGTCGAGGGAGCGCTCGCCCTCGCCCAGCTGGGCGAGGATGCGCAGGGCGCGGGTGACGGTCTGGCTCATCGGGCTCGGGCTCCGGTCGGGTCGCAGCGGTTCGTGCTCATCGTGCCCGGGCCCGATCGGCCGCCGTCCCGGGCCGGTGTCCGGCCTGCGCCGTGAGGCGGGCCCGGCCGGCGGGCAGGGCCGGGGAGGTGATGCCCTCGGTGGTGACCCGGGTGGCGGCCCAGTCGGCCGGGGAGGCGTCGAGCAGCGCGGCCACCACCGGGGCGGGCGGCAGCTCGGCCTGGTCGCCGTGGGCGGTCAGCGCGCAGGCCGCGCCCAGGTGGCCGAGCCGCAGGCGTCTGCGCTGGTCCAGGCCGCGGACGGTGCCGGCCAGGTACCCGGCGGCGAAGGCGTCGCCCGCGCCGGTGGCCTCCACCACCTCCACGGCCAGGGCCGGCTCGGCGACCGCGGTGCCGTCCCGCTCCAGTGCGGTGACCACCCGGGCGGCGTCCTTGACCACCACGGTGGGGGGCGAGGGGAAGCGGCGGCGCAGCGCGGCGGGCTCGTCGGTGCCGAAGGCGGCCTGGGCCTCGTCGGCGCCGAGCAGCAGCAGGTCGGCGGCGTCCAGCAGCGGGGGCAACACGGCCGGATCGCGGTCCTGCCAGAGCGCGGGGCGCCAGTTGAGGTCGAAGCTGACCAGCCGGTCCGGGCGGCGGTCGGTGAGCAGGGCGCGCAGCAGGGCCAGGCAGTCGTTGGAGAGTGCGGCGGTGATGCCGGACAGGTGCAGCAGGCGGGCGCCGGTCAGCAGGGCGGCGGCGGCCGGATCGGCGAGCAGGGCGGGGGAGAGCGCGGCGGCCGCGGAGCCGCGCCGGTGGTAGTGCAGGCGGCTGCGGCCGGGGCCGAGGTCGTGCCGGTGGCCGGTGGTGCCGCCGACCTCCTTGAGGTAGAGGCCGGTCGGGCGGTGCGGGTCGACGGTGACGCCGGAGACGTCCACGCCGCGGGCGGCGACCTCGGCGAGCAGTCGGCGGCCGAAGCCGTCGTCACCGACCCGGCTGATCCAGGCGGTCGGCACGCCGAGGGCGGCCAGCGTCCCGGCCACGTTGGACTCCGCGCCGCCGACCGACAGCCGGAAGTTCTCCACGGACTCCAGCGGGCCCGGGCGGTCGGGCAGCAGGACGGCCATCGACTCGCCCACGCACACGGCCGTCGGGGGAGGACCGGGGCGGTCGGGCCCCGGAGTGTCCTGTCGCGGCATCTGCTGGGCTCCTCGTGGCAGTCGCTTCCGTTGACCGTGATCCGGCGCCGATGCTAGAACCGTGCTGCCAGCATGTGCAACCCTCGTTGCGCATGTTGCAATCTGGCGAATGGAGGAAGACGGTGGAGCAGACCTTCGCAGGCGGCGGCCCGGTGGGCGGCAGTGCTTTCGCGATCAGTGCGGACGGCCCGGGGATCGCCGAAGGGGCGGTGGCGGCCCTGGCCGAGGAGACCCTCGACTGGCGGTTCAAGGCCGCCCCGCCGGAGAGTTGGGGGCACACCGTCCGCGACTGGCTCGCCACCGGGCCCACCCTCTCCTCGCTCGGTACTCCGCTGCTCACCCTGGACGGCGCCGCGCTCGACCACAACATCCGCACCATGGCCGACTGGTGCGCCAAGGCGGGCGTCGCCCTCGCCCCGCACGGCAAGACCACCATGGCGCCCGAGCTCTGGCAGGCCCAACTCGCCGCCGGTAGCCACGGCATCACCCTCGCCAACCTGCCCCAGGTGCGGGTCGCCCGCGCCTTCGGCGTCCAGCGGATCCTGCTCGCCAACACCCTGCTCGACCCGGCAGGACTCGCCTGGATCGCCGCCGAACTGGCCGCCGATCCCGGTTTCGCCTTCCTCTGCTGGACCGACTCCGCCGAGGGCGTACGGCTGATGGACGAGGCGCTGCGCGCCGCCGGGGCCGAACGGCCGGTCGAGGTGCTGGTCGAACTCGGCGGCCCGGGCGGGCGGACCGGCGCGCGCGGCGTGGACGCGGCCGTCGAGGTCGCCGCCGCCGTGCTGCGCGCCCCCACCCTGCGGCTGGCCGGCGTCGGCGGCTACGAGGGCGCCCTGGCGCACGATGCCACGGCCGAGGGACTGGCCACCGTACGCGGCTACCTGAAGGCGCTCGGCGAGCTGCACGGCCGTCTCGCCGGGGCCTACCCGGGCGGTGTGGCGCCGGTCGTCTCGGCCGGTGGCAGTGCCTACTTCGATCTGGTGGTCGAGGAGTTGGCCGCCCTGCCGGAGGCCCTCGTCGTGCTGCGCTCGGGCGCGTACATCGCCCACGACGACGGCTTCTACCGGGGCATCTCGCCGCTGGCCCGGGGTGGCGGCGACACCCCGTTCCGCGGCGCGCTGCACGGCTGGGCCCGGGTGGCATCCCGGCCGGAGCCGCAACTGGCGCTGCTGGACGCGGGCAAGCGTGACCTGCCCTTCGACGACGGCCTGCCCGAGCCGCAACGAGTGCGCGGGGGAGCGGAGTTGACGCGTTCGGCGGCGCGGATCACCGCACTCAACGACCAGCACGCCTTCCTCCGTGACGCGGGGGACCTCGCCCCCATCGGCGCGGTGCTGCGGCTCGGCGTCTCGCACCCGTGCACGGCCTTCGACAAGTGGACGGCCATCCCGGTGCTGGATTCGGCGGACGCGGCCGAGCCGAAGGTCACCGGGTTGGTGAGGACGTTCTTCTGATGGCGGAGGCGGAGAGAGCCGAGGTCTCCAAGGAGGCGACCGTCTTCAAGGGAGCGACGGTCGTCGACGGAACCGGCGCCGAGCGCTACCGCGCCCACGTACGGATCGCCGACGGGCTGATCACCGAGATCGTCGGGATCGGCGAGGGCGGTCCCGGCCTGGACGGATCGTCGACGGTGGACGCCGACGGGCTGGTGCTCGCCCCCGGCTTCATCGACATGCACGCCCACTCCGACCTCGCCCTGCTGCTCGAACCCCAGCACCCGGCCAAGGTCACCCAGGGCGTCATCTGCGAGGTCCTCGGCCAGGACGGCCTGTCCTACGCCCCGGTGGACGAAACCACCCTGCCCGCACTGCGCCGCCAACTGGCGGGCTGGAACGGCGATCCGGCGGACTTCGACTGGGACTGGCGCGACGTCGCCGGCTATCTGGACCGGATCGACCGCGCCCGGCCCGCCGTCAACGCCTGCTACCTGGTCCCGCACGGCTCGCTGCGGATGCTCGCCATGGGCTGGCAGAACCGCGCGCCCACCCCGGCCGAACTCGACCGGATGCGGCAGGTGTTGGCGCAGTGCCTGCTGGACGGCGCGGTCGGCATGTCCAGCGGCCTCAGCTACACCCCCGGGATGTACGCGGAGACCGACGAGCTGGTCGCGCTGTGCACCGTGGTCGCGGCCCACGGAGGTTTCCACGCGCCGCACCAACGCTCCTACGGGAGAGGGGCGTTGGAGGGCTACGCGGAGATGGTGGAGATCGCCCGGCGGTCCGGCTGCGCGCTGCACCTGACTCACGCCACGATGAACTTCGGCGTCAACCGGGGCCGGGCCGGAGAACTGCTGGAGCTGGTCGACCGGGCGCTCGCCGACGGCATCGACCTCACCCTGGACAGCTACCCCTACCTGCCGGGTTCCACCACCCTGGCCGCACTGCTGCCGAGTTGGGCCACCGAGGGCGGGCCGGGCCCGACCCTGGCCCGGCTCGCCGACCCGGCGGACCGCGAGCGGATCCGGTCCGCGATGGAGGAGCGGGGCAGCGACGGCTGCCACGGCGTGGTCGCCGACTGGACGACGATCCAGATCTCCGGTGTCCGCTCGGAGCGGCTCGCCTGGGCGGTCGGCCGGACCGTCGCCGAACTCGCGGCCGAGCAGGGGCGCGGAGGGACGGAGGCCTTCCTCGACCTGCTGCGCCAGGACGAGCTGGGCACCACCGTCCTCCAGCACGTCGGGCACGAGGAGAACGTCCGGGCGGTCATGCGCCACCCGGCGCACACCGTCGGCAGCGACGGGCTGCTGGTCGGCGCCCGGCCGCATCCGCGGGCCTGGGGTACCTTCGCGCGCTACCTCGGCCACTACAGCCGGGAGTTGGGCGTGCTCCCCCTGGAGGAGACGGTCGCCCGGATGACCGGTCGGCCCGCCGCCCGGCTGGGACTGGACCGGCGCGGCCGGATCGCTCCCGGCTTCCACGCCGACGTGGTGCTCCTCGATCCCGAACGGGTCCGGGACGCCGCCACCTTCGCCCAACCCCGGCTGCCCGCCGAGGGGATCGAGTACGTGTACGTCAACGGCACCGCCGTCGTCCGGCAGGGCCGCACCACCGGCGCGCGGCCCGGACGTGCCCTGCGTCGCACCGACCGAGGGACTGTGGCCCGATGAACGATCTTTCCGAGCTGCGGGACGACCCGGTGATCGCGGTGGTCCGCGCGCCCAGGATCCCGGACGCCGCCGCGCTGTGCGCCGCACTCGCCGAGGGTGGCATCGGTTTCACCGAATTCACCTACACCACAGCGGATGTGACGGATCATCTCGCACTGGCGTCCCGGGCCGGCTGGCGGGTCGGGGTCGGAACGGTGCTCAGCGCCGAGCAGGCCGAGCGGGGGATCGACGCCGGCGCGTCCTTCCTGGTCACCCCCGGCTGCCGGCCCGAGGTCGCCGAGGCCGGGCGGGCCCGTGGGGTGCCGGTGGTGCTGGGGGCGCTCACGCCGACCGAGGTGGCCAGGGCGGTCGACCTGGGCGCCGCGGCCGTCAAGATCTTCCCGGCGCGGTCGTTCGGCCCCGGCTACTTCAAGGACCTGCGCGGCCCCTACCCGGACGTGCCGCTGGTGGCCTCCGGCGGGGTGAACGCGGGCAACGCGGCCGAGTTCCTGGCGCAGGGGGCGCTCGCGGTGTGCGCGGGGACGGACGTGGTGCCACCGGCGGCGGTCGAGGCGGGGGACTGGGCGGAGATCACCCGGCGGGCCCGGGCGTTCACCCGGGCCTGCGCGGCGGGGGCGTAGCGGGACGGGGTGGTGGGTGAGCGCGGCGACAGGAGTCGTTCCGTGAAGGTGTGAGGAGGGCTGTCGGGAAGGCCCCGATTGGGCGAGAATCGTTGGCGCCCCGCTCAGTCCCGCTCAGTCCGGCACAATCCGGCTCAGCCAGGCTGAGCCCGGTCCCTCGGCTCTCGGCCCGCGCGGCCCCCGGCCCCGGTAGGAGGATCCACCCCATGACCTCGACCCGCCCCGGCCCCGACTGGCTGGCCGACGCCGTCCTTTACCAGATCTACCCGCAGAGCTTCGCGGACTCCGACGGCGACGGCATCGGCGACTTCGCCGGCATCAACGAGCACCTCGACCACCTCTCCTGGCTCGGCGTGGACACCGTCTGGCTCAACCCCTGCTTCGCCTCGCCCTTCCGCGACGCCGGATACGACGTCACCGACTACCTCACTCCCGCCCCGCGCTACGGCCGCACCGAGGACCTGGTCGCGCTGGTCGAGGCCGCCCGGCGCAAGGGCATCCGGATCCTGCTCGACCTGGTCGCCGGGCACACCTCCGACCGCCACCCCTGGTTCCTGGCCTCCGCCGAGGACCCGGCCGACCACCGCTACATCTGGTCCGACCGGCAGGTGGACGGCTTCGTCGCCTCGCCCGGGAGCCGCTCGGGCTGGTACCGGCCGAACTTCTTCGACTGTCAGCCAGCCCTCAACTTCGGCTATGCAAGCGGAAGTTCCGAGGAGCCCTGGCGCCAGCCGGTGGATGCCGAGGGCCCGCGCGCCAACCGGGCGGCGCTGCGCGGGATCATGGCGCACTGGCTGGGCCTCGGCGTGGCCGGCTTCCGGGTGGACATGGCGTACTCGCTGGTCAAGGACGACCCGGGCCGGGTCGAGACCGCCAAACTCTGGACCGAACTGCGCGACTGGCTGGACCGCGCCCACCCGGAGGCGGCGCTGCTCGCCGAGTGGGGCGAGCCGGCCGCCTCCGTCGCGGCCGGGTTCCACGCCGACTTCTTCCTGCACTTCGGCGGGGACGACCACGGCCTTGCGCTGCGCTCCCTGTGGAACAACGGCGGCGGCACGGTGGAGGAGTTCTGGCAGCAGGGCCCGTGCTACTTCGAGGTCGAGGGGCGCGGCACCCCGCAGACCTTCCTGGACGCCTGGCGCTCCGCCGCCGAACTCACCGAGGGCAACGGGCACATCGTCCTGCCCACCGCCAACCACGACTTCTCCCGGCTCGCCACCGGTCCCCGCTCCGGCGAGCAACTCGCCCCCGCCTTCGCCTTCCTTCTCACCTGGCCGACCCTGCCCGCCGTGTACTACGGCGACGAGATCGGCATGCGCTACCTGCCCGGGCTGCCGGACGTCGAGGGAAGCGTGCTAGGACCGCGCTACAACCGGGCGGGCTCCCGGACCCCGATGCAGTGGACGCCGGGCGCCTCGGCCGGGTTCTCCGCCGCGGCGCCGGACCGGTTCTACCTGCCGCTGGATCCGGACCCGCGGCGCCCGGACGTGCTCTCCCAGCGTGCGGACCCGACGTCCCTGCTGCACACCGTCCGGCGGCTGATCGCGCTGCGCCGCGCCCATCCGGGGCTGGGGACGTCCGGCGGGGTGGAGGTGCGGCACGTCGGGTACCCGCTGGTGTACATCCGGTCCGGGCGGTACCTGGTGGCGGTGAACCCGCGCCGGGAGCCCGGGGCGGTCCGGGTGGAGGACGGTCCCGGCGGTCTCGGCAGTCTCGGCGGTCGTAGGGTGCGGCCGCTGGAGGTGCAGGGCGTGCGGGTGGTGGACGGCGAGCTGCGGGCGGACGGCTTCTCGTACGGCGTGTTCGAGCTGGGCTGAGCGGTGGTCCCCGCCGGCGCCGGAGGTCCGGCGGGCGCCGGACACCCGAGGAGCGGGCCCGCGTTCCGATCGACGGCAGATGGTTGTAAGCTACATCCATAGATGGTTGCATTTATCACCCGCATTGGTTGTATTTGCCACCTTGATCGGAAGAGATTGCCGGAGGACGGTACGAACGCCATGAGCACACCCCAGACCACCGCCGCAGCGCCCACCCTGGGGCACTCGCTCAAGCACCTCGCCGTCCACCTGCTCACCCCGCTGCTGATGTGCCTCGGCATGGCCCTCGCCTACCAGGGCGCCTTCCACCAGCCGGAGCCCCATCACCTCAAGGTCGCCGTGGTCGGATCCGGACCCCAGGCGCACGGCCTGGCCCAGGCGATCCAGGGCAAGGCCGGCGACGCGCTGGACGTCCGCACCGTCGGCGACCGCGCCGCCGCCGAGCAGCAGCTGCGCGACCGCGACCTGGTCGGCGCCTTCGTGCCCGACGCGAGGAGCCCCGAGCTGATCGTGGCCAAGGGGAACTCGGACACCTCGGTGGTGGCCGCCACGGCGGTGTTCACCAACGTCACCGACAAGCAGGGCGTCCCGCTGCACGTCACCGACCTCACCATCCTTGCCGAGGGCGACCCGACCGGCCAGGGCCTGTTCTTCCTGCTGGTCGCGCTGAGCATCGGCTCCTACGCCAGCGTCGCGGCGATCGGCGCCGCCGGTGCCGGGCTGAGCCTGCGGATCCGGGCGCTGGTCGGCGTGGCGGTCTCCCTGGTGGTCAGCGTGATCGGGATCGTCACCGCCGGGCCGGTCTTCCACGTCGTCGACCACGACTACGCCGCGATCTGGGCGCTCGGTTGGCTCTACTCCGCGGGCATCGTCCTGATCGGCATCGGCCTGCACAGCTTCCTGAAGAAGTGGACCACGCTCGCGCTGATGGTGCTGTTCGTGATGCTCAACTTCACCTCCTCCGGCGGCATCTACCGGCCCGAGCTGCAGAACGGCTTCTTCGGGGCCCTGCACGGCTTCTGGACCGGCGCCGGCTATCTGGAGGGCGCGCGCAGCATCATGTACTTCGACGGGGGTGCCGGCCTCGGCGGTCACGTGCTGACCCTGGCGGTCTGGCTGCTGCTGGGCGGAGCGGCCCTGGTGGCGGCGGCGGTGTACGAGGGCCGCGGGCGCCGTCCGGTGGAGGCGCCGGCGGACCCCGAGGAGGAGATGGAGGAGGCGGTCGCGGTCTGAGGACCGTCCGACCGCAGGACCTCGAAGGCTTCACCCGGCGCCACGGGCATCGCGTCGGGTGGGGATCGGCGGCCCGCGCCCGGCCTTGGACAAGCCGGGCGCGGGCCCGTTCGCTGTTCGTGCCGGGGTTGCGGGTCGGGGCCGGGGATCCTGTGGTTCTCCGGATCTGCTAGTCGTTCCGCCGCGGCCGGGCCGGGGGCCGGGTGAAGCAGCAGTCGCCGCAGAGCCCCGCGCCCGGGCCGATCCGGTAGTAGAGGCAACAGCTCGTCCGCCGGAACACCGCCCCGTGCGGGCCGGTGAGCAGGGAGCCGGAGCCCGCCAGCGGCGGACGGTCCAGGAGTTGTGCGACCAACTCCAGGACCCGACCCGGTGCGTGAGCTTCCAGCACCCGGAGCGTGCCGGCCAGCGCGGAGGCGGCGTTGCCGCGCAGCAGGCGCGCCGAGAGCGGCACGGCGGCGCGCACCGCTGCGGCCAGGGGCTCCAACCGGCCGACCAGGACGGCCTGGTGGAGCCGATCGACGAGCCCTGCGGAGTCGGGGCGGACGGGCTCCGGCGGCGTCCAGAGGTCGATCGGCCCCTGGTCCGGGATCCGCGCCCAGGCGTGCTCCAGCGTCGGGACCGTCCCCAGCAGGACGGCCGACCCGAGGCCCACCGACCAGAAGCGGGCGGCCAGTCCGAGGTGCAGGACCGAGGCGGCGACCCGCAGTTCGGCGGTGCCCAGGCGCTGCGCCACCACCCGGATCCGGGCCGCGAGCGGAGCGTCCGGGCCGGTGCCGTACAGCTCGGGCAGCGGGCGGTAGTCGGGTGGCGGGGTGCCGGTGGCCGAGGTGTCGAGGGCGAAGTACGGGCCGATGGCGGCGAGTCGGGCGTAGTCGGGGCGCTGGGGCGATGGGGTCGGCGGCGGTGTGGACGCGGGGTTCAACGGCCCTCCCCTGTGCGGTCGTTGGACCCCGCGCCGGCTTCGGTCGGCCCGGGGGTGGTCGGGCGGTCGGGGAGCATCGGGGCCTCCAGGGGCCGGGTGATCGGGCGGGTGGTGACGCTCCGGCCGGCCGGGCTCCGGAAAGCCCTGGTCAGGCGGTGGTCAGCCGCGCACGGTGAAGTCGTCACCGGTCGTGCGGATGAACGGTACCGTGCCCTGGCAGTCCGAGACCGGTTCGCCGAAGAAGCCCCAGACCCAGCCGACCCGGTCCCCGTGGCGGCCGTGGTCCTCCACCGAGAGCGCCACCTTCTGGCCGACCACCGGCTTGCCCGGGAACCACGGCGCCTCGCCCTCGGTGACCACACCGGTGGCGACGGCCTCCCGGCCGCCGACGGCCAGGCAGGTGATGTCGCCCTCGAAGTCGGCGACCAGCCGGCCGTCGGTGTGCACGTGGCGGACGTGGAAGTGGCCGCGGGTGGTCTCCGAGGGCTTGAGGGGGTCGGCGCGGGCGTCGATCGTGAGCCGGACCGGGTCGCCCGCGAAGGTGCCGAACCTGGAGTCGAGGATGGTGTCCCCGGTTCCGCGCAGGCTCACCGACGCGTCGGCGGCAGCGACCGGTCGCCCTGAAGGGGCCGGCTCGGCGGCGGAGGCCGGGGCTGCGGTGGCCGCCGTCGCCGCCAACAGGCAGAGTACGGTCGCGGCGACGGCGAGGCGACGGTTCATGAAGGTTCGTCCTCCGGTGCGGGGCTCGTTCCGACGGCATCGAGTCTGGCTCGAGCGGGCCGGGCGAACCTCCCGCTGAGGAGGGAAGTTGACTCCTTCGCGGGGAGGAGCCCCGCCTCCCCCGGGAGAGCTGCCCGTAGGCTCGGCGGTGTGCGTACCGACCCCATGACCCGCCCGGACCGGTCCCGATCCCGGCGTTGGCCCGCCGTCACCGCCACCCTCCTGCCACTCGCGCCCGTCGCGCTCGCGCACCCGGGGGACCACGCCGCGGCCCTGCTGCTCGCCCTGACGGCCGCGATCGCCGCCGTGGTGTCCCTGCTGCCCTGGCCGCTCGGCAGGGTCACGCTCACGACCGCGGCCGGCGCGGTCGCCGGAGCCTCGCTGTTGGTCGACCTGTGCTACCCGGGGCCCTACCGGCTGCCCGCGTTCTGGGCGCCGTTCGAATGGCTCGGGTTGCTCGGCGTCCTGTTCCGGGCCGTCCGCAGGCTGCCCGACCGCTGGGTCGGGCCGATCGGTGGACTGGTCGCCCTAGCGGCGGTGGTGCTGCCGCTGCGGTTCGCCCTCCGGACGCCCCAGGGCGGCGCGGCCGGGCCGGTGGGCGGCGTGCTGTTCTGCCTGCTGCCGGTGCTCGGGGTCGCCGGGGCGAGCCTGTACCTGCGCGTCCTCGACGCCCGTCGGGAACGGGCCGTCGCCCGGGCCAGGCGCGAGCAGCGGCTCGAAGTCGCCCGCGGACTGCACGACTTCGTCGCCCACGAGATCACCGGCATCGTGCTGGAGGTCCAGGCCGGCCAGCTCCCGGGGCAGGACGCGGAGGAGACCGCCGCGCTGCTGCGCCGGCTGGAGGAGGCGGGGCTGCGCGCGCTCGACTCGATGGACGAGATGGTCGGCGCGCTGCGGGAGGACCAGGGGGCGGCCGGAACCACCCGCCGCCTCGGCCTGGCCGACCTGCCGGAGCTGGTGGCCCGCTTCGGCACGAAGGGTGGCCCGCGCGCCACCGTCGACCTCGCCCCGGAGGCGGTCGGACTGCTCGCCGCCGAGGCCCAGGCCACCGCGTACGCCGTCGTCCTGGAGGCACTGACCAACGTCCGTCGTCACGCCCCGCAGGCCACGGAGGTGACGGTCCGGGTGGCCCCCGAGCCGGACGGCCGCGGGGTACGGGTGACCGTCGGCGACACCGGCGGGCCGGCCGCCCGCAGGCCCCGGCTGCGCCGCCGACCCGGCGCGGGCGGTACCGGCCTGGCCGGGCTGGCCGCCCGTGCCACCGCCCACGGCGGCACCCTGACCTCGGGCCCGCTCGGCCCGTCGGGCTGGCAGGTGTGCTGCACCCTGCCAGGGCGGTAGCGACGACCTGCATCCCGGGCTTCCGCCCGAATGGGCGGAACGCTGGCCGGTGCCGCGCGGGTGCCGTGGGCCGTTGCCGGGCGAGGGGAGACCGGGTGGTGCTGGGTCCTGTTCGGCGGGTTCCTCAGGACGGCCGTGCTGCCCCTGGCCGTACCGCGCGAGCCGGTGTTCCGGCGCGCCTGCCTCGGCGTCGGGCGGCTGCGGTTCGCGATCGAGGCCCTGCGCTCGATCCCGTACCTCCTGATCCCCCTGCCGGTGCTCGTCTTCGCCTTCCCGTCCGGCGTCATGCTGCTGCTCACGGGCCGGCGGAACCGCGGGGCGGTGGGAACGGTGGTTGCCGCGCTGCTCGCGGCGGGCCCCATCGGACTCCTCGCCCACGGCGGGTGGACGCGCCCCTAGACACGCCGGCCGGGGGTGCACGTCGGCTGCCCCGGACGCGGGCGCGGGCGCGGGTCAGCGCCCCGGGCCTCCGCCGCGGGTGCCGCGTGGACGGGTGACTCGAACCAGTCGGACCAGGTGCGGACCCGGTCGGTGGAGAGGTTGGCGTAGCAGAGGTCGCCGTTGAGGAGGTGGAACAGCGGGGCGATCCGTTCGACTCCGGCGGTGGTGTCGCCCGCGGCGGGGCTGCCGAGGTTGTCGTTGGCGTAGCCGCCGGTGGTCTGCTTGCCGAGGGTGGGGGTGCCCTGGTCGCCGAAGCTGGTGAAGGTGAAGGCGGCCCGGCCGCGCGGGGCGGTGCGGACGGTGCCGAGCTCGGGGGTCGCGCCGTCGTGGGCGGCGGCGTAGACGTAGTCCGTGTCGGGTCGCAGGCCGGTGATCCGGGCGTGGTGCACCTGCACCTCGGTGCCGGAGCCGGCGTCCCGGTAGGTGCGGCTTTCGGCCTGCTCGGTCCTTCCGAAGCCGCCGTGCGAGGTCCCGTAGCTCACGCGCGGGTTGGAGACGGAGGCGGTGGTGTGCCAGGAGACCACGACCTCGCGCGAGGCGTCCGAGCCGAACTGCAGGTGTAGTCCGCCGACCCGCGGGGCGCCGGTGCGGTTCGGCCGCTCCCACAGCGGCGGGGAGGCGACGGCGGGGGTGGCCGCGACGCCGGAGAGGGAGACGGCGCCGCCGAGGCTCAGGGCCCCGGCCAGGAGACCGCGCCGGCTGACGGAGGACCTGGCGGAGGAACCGGCGGGGTGACTGGCCGGGGGACCGGCGAGGGGACTGGCGAGGGGGCCGGCAGGGGGAAGTCCACTGGAAGCGTTCATGGCGGCAGCCTCACCGGGCGGAGGTGAACCGCGCCGGACCGGCCGCGTGAACTTTCCCGCCCGCCGGGTGGTGCGGCAGACTGCCGGGCGTGACGAGTGCGAACGGTGGGTGTCCGGAGCCGATCCGGGTGTTGATCGCGGACGACCAGGACGCCGTGCGGCGCAGCGTGCGGCGGATCCTGGAGGCGCAGCCGGACATCGAGGTGGTGGGCGAGGCCGTCGACGGGCTGGCCGCGCTGGAGCTGGCGGCTGAACTGCGGCCGGACGTCGCACTGGTGGACATCCGGATGCCGAGGATGGACGGGCTGGAGGTGACCAGACGCCTGTCCGGCTCGGTGCGGGTGGTGGTGCTGACCACCTTCGACCTGGACGAGTACGTCTACCCGGCGTTGCAGCACGGCGCGTCCGGGTTCCTGCTGAAGCGGTCCGGCCCGTCGTTGCTGGCCGAGGCGGTGCGGGCGGCGGCGGACGGCGAGAGCCTGATCAGCCCGTCGGTCACGGTGCGGCTGCTGAAGCACGTGACGGCGCCGCGCCGGCCCGCGCGGTCGGTCGCGCCGGTGGTGGCGCTGACCGAACGGGAAGTGGAGATCGCCGCTCATGTCGCGGCGGGCCGGACCAATGCCGACATCGCGGCCGAACTGTTCATCTCCGCGGGGACGGTGAAGACCCACGTGGCCAGCATCCAGCGCAAGCTGGGCGTGTCGAACCGGGTCGGGATCGCCGTGCACGCCTGGGAGATGGGATACCCGGTGACGCAGTAGCGGTCACGGGCATCGGTCGCGCGGGCCGGTTGTGCGGGCCGGTCACGCGGACGGACGGCGTCCACGGAGCCGAGGGGACGCTCCGTGGACGCGCGGAACCTGCGAGGTTGGGGTGGCCTCCGGACGTGATGTCCTCCGGCCGGTAGTTCGATCGTCGACCGAGGTAGTACCAGCGGCAGACCCTGATCCGTCTCGACCTGTCGCCACTGCCTCCTGCGGTCGAACTGCCTTCAGCTACCTCGCAGGTCCATCTCCCATGATGCGCCTCCCGTGACGTGTGCACCAGGGGTTAACGGTTCGAATTCGGGCAAATTTCGCAAGTCGGTCCGGTGTGCTCGAGCCTCACGGCTTTCGCTCCACTTCCGGCTTCGAGCGCGGCGCGACTTTCGTCCTCGGCCACCGCTTACGGCTTCGGCCACCCGTCCACGAAGTTCAGTGTCCGGTGGTACGGCCCGTCCGGCCCGGTGCTGCGGTAGTCCTCGCTGCTGCTGCCGGTGCGGACGGTGCGGTCGCCGTCGTGGCGCTGGGCGGTTGGTCGCAGGGTGTGGTCGACGGTGGAGCGCTCGGTGACGTGGTTGCCGGTCGCGGTGGTGGCCTCACGGTGGTAGCCGAGGTCCATCGCGGTGTTCTGGTCGGTGTTCCCGGCCGCGTCGTGGGTCACCTTGTAGGTGACGTCGAGCGGTTCGCCCTCGTGCACGGTGGTGGTGCGGTGCGGTCCGCCGCCCCAGGTGGCGGTCGTGCGGGTGAGGTCGGTGCCGTCGTGCAACGTCACGTCGTTGCCGCTGTCGCGCAGTTGCTGGGCGGAGCTGAACGCGAGGTCGTCGCGGACCTCGGTGGTGATCCGGCCGTGCGAGGTCTGCACCCACCCGCGGGCGAGGTCGTGCCGGGCTGCGGTGACGGTCCAGTCGCCGCTGCCGCCGCCGTGGTCGGTGAGGTCGGTGGCGACGGCAGCCTCGGGGGCGACCCGGTAGTCGGTGAGCTGCCCGGAGGTCTGGGCGGTGCCGTGGTCGACGTCGGCGAACAGGTTGACCTGGCCGGTCCAGACGTCATTGCTCTGCGCCTCGGTCGCGTTGACCGTGATGCCGACGCTGTGCGGGCGCCCGTCGAGCAGCAGGCCGACGTACGGGGTGAGGTCGAGGCGGTAGGCGGGCAGGTCGAAGGCGAAGATACCCGGGACCGGCCGCCACAGCAGCGGGTCCCAGCCGCCGGTGTAGATCACCGGGTACGGCCAGACCGCGCCGGCCACCCGGCCGTCCACGGTGAGCCGCAGCTCGCGGAACGGCCCCTTGCCGCAGGCGCCCATCGACGGGTTGGCGGCGACGAAGGCGTCCGGTGCGGAGGCGTACGCGAACTCCTCGCAGGCGCCGCCGCCGCGGGCGTAGACCTCGGCGGTCAGTCGCTCCAGGTTCGGCGGGAAGGCGAGGTCCTTCCCGGTGCTCGGGGCGGCCTGGGTGAGCGAGAACGGGCCGGTGGTGAGGACCTGGTCGGCGCCGTGGGCGGCGGGCCAGCGGTCGTTCGCGGTGTAGAAGGTCAGGCTCGCCGAGATCTTGTAGACGCCGGTGTAGGTGGCGTCGGTGACGTTGGCGAGGTCGAAGGAGAACGGCTGCGGTCCGGCCGTGAACAGCGGGGCGTAGCGGGTGAGGTCACGTTCGACGTTCCACTGGATGCCGTCCCTGGACGGCTCCGGGGTGGAGGACAGCAGCACCTGGACGCCGCCGATGCGGACGCTGAAGATCCGGTCGAACTGCCGTCCGGCGACCTGTCCGTGGAGGTCCAGGACCACGGCGGACCAAGGGCCGGCGCAGTCGGCGGGCGGGGTGAGGGTGGCGGTGTACGGGGTGTCGGGCGGGTTGCCGTAACCGTTGCGGAACTCGCGGTCGCGCATCACGTCGACGGTGCAGGAGCGGGTGCCGGGACGGGTGAGCGGCTTGGTGGCGGTGATCGGGTCGTGGTAGCCGCTGCCGAAGTCGGCGTGGGCGGGGGCGGCGGCGGTGAGGGTGCCGGCCAGGGTGAGGGCGGCGGCGCCGATCAGTCCGGCGGCGCGGCGGAGCAGGGAGCGCAGGGCCAAGATGGGTCCCCGGGGTCGGGCGGCCCGTCGGCGCGACGGGCCGGGTGGGTGATCCGGGCATCCTTCCGGCGGTGGCATGTGAGCGTCAAGAGTCGCTGCCGGAGGTCCTTCGGCCTTCACAACTCCTGTAGTTTCTGCGGCTCCTGCGGCTCCTGCGGCTCCTGCGGCTCCTGCGGGCCCCGCGGTTGCTGCTGGCCCTCGCGGGTCATGCGCTCGCGGAACTCCCGGAGCTCGCGGAGCTCCCGGGAGGCCCGGCGGCTCCTACCGGTCCTCCAACTTCGCCGCCTCCTGCCGGATCACGTCGCGCAGCGTCGCCAGCGGGGGCCGCCGGTCGTCCGTGCGCCACTGCATCTCCAGCGGCAGGGTGGCCCGCCCCTCCAGCCGTACGGTGGCCACGTCCTCGGTGAGGTGGCCGGTCATCGAGCCGGGCACCAGCGAGAAGGCGCGGTTGCGGGCGAGCAGGTAGAGCCGGGAGCCGACGATCCGTGGCGGGCTGACCAGCACCGGCGGGTCGACGCCGTGCTCCGCGCACAGGCCGAGCACGTGGTCGTAGTACCGGGGGTGTTGCTCGCGCGGCCACAACAGCAGTGGCAGGTCGCGCAGTTCGGTCAGTCGCAGACTCGCCCGTGCGGCCAGCGGGTGGTCCCGGCCGACGGCGACCAGGACCGGCTCGTCGGCGATCCGCTCCAGCCGGTAACCGGGCGCGTCCTCCAGGAAGCGGCCGAGACCGATGTCGGCGAGTTCGCCGGCCAGGGTGGCCGAGACCTGCCCGGTGTCGACGGCGAGTTCGGCGGTGTCGAGCGAGGGCAGCTCCTGCTCGGCGCGGCTGACCACGGCGGGCAGCAGCCGGTTCACCACGCTCGGCGAGGCGACGATCCGGGCCGTCCCCAGCCGGGACTCCTCGTGCAGCCGGACCCGGGTCAGCAGTGCCCCCGCCTGTTCGAGCAGCCGAGCGCTCTCGGTGGCCATCACCTCGCCGGCCCCGGTCAGCGCGACCGAGCGGCGGCTGCGGTCGAACAGTTCGACGCCGACGGTCCGCTCCAGTCGGGCGACCTCCTGGCTGACCGTCGGCTGGGAGATGTGCAGCCGCTCGGCCGCCCGGCCGAAGTGCAGCGTCTCGGCGACGGCCAGGAAGACCTCCAACTGACGCAAGGTGAAGCCCATGGCGATCAGCCTAGTGCGAACCGATAGGCGAACGCCTATCGGAAGCCCCGGGACTCATTCTGGTTTCCGATCCGGACCGTCCCTACGCTGATCGTCGTGTTGCCCCACCGCAGTGGCATCTCACAGGGAGCTCGCATCATGACCGGACTGCCCGTCAGCACCGCCGGCACCGCCGGCACCCCCGCCATCCGGATCTCCGAGGAGGTCGCGCAGGCCGTCGCCGACGGCCGTCCCGTGGTCGCCCTGGAGTCGACGATCTTCACCCACGGCCTGCCGCGGCCCCGCAACCTGGCGGTCGCCCTGGAGGCCGAGGAGCAGTTGCGCGGGGCGGGCGTCGTTCCGGCGACCATCGGCGTGCACGCGGGCGTTCCCACGGTCGGCCTGAACACCGGGCAGATCACCGAACTGGCCGCTACCGACGGCCTGGACAAGGTCAGCCTGCGCGACCTGCCCGTGGTCGCCGCGCTCGGCCGCCACGGCGGCACCACCGTCGCCGCCACCGCCTTCCTCGCCCACCGCGCGGGTGTGCGGGTCTTCTCCACCGGCGGCCTCGGCGGCGTCCACTTCGGCGCCTCTGAGAGCTTCGACGAGTCCGCCGACCTGACCACGCTGGCCGCCACCCCGGTCACCGTGATCAGCGCCGGCGTGAAGTCCATCCTCGACATCCGGGCCACCCTGGAGCGCTTCGAGACCCTCAACATCCCGGTCATCGGCTACCGCACCACCAAGTACCCCGGCTTCTACGTCACCGACTCCGGCCACGAGGTCAACTTCGCCGTCCGTTCTCCCGAGGAGGCCGCCGGGGTCATCGACGCCCGCGACCGGCTCGGCCTCCCGCAGGCCGTCCTGATCGCCAACCCGGTCGACCCCGCCAAGCAGCTGCCGCCGGAGGAGCTGGACGGCATCCTGGCCCGCGCCTGGGCCGAGGCCGAGCGCCGGGGCATCACCGGCAACGCCTCCACCCCGTTCCTGCTCGACCACATCCAGCGCGACACCGACGGTCGCAGCCTGGAGGTCAACGTCGAGGTCTACCGCGGCAACGTCCGCCTCGGCGGCGAGATCGCCACCGCCCTGGCGGCCCGGGCCGGTGGGTCCGCCGCAGCGTCCACCGGGGCCTGACCCGTGCTCGGGGTGCTCGGTGACCTCGTCGAGGACATCGTGGTCTGGGCCGACGGCCCGCTGCGCCACGGCACCGACTCCGGTGCCCGGGTGTTCCGCCGGCGCGGCGGCAGCGCGGCCAACGTCGCCTGCTTCGCCGCCGGACGGGTCCCGGTCCGCTTCCTCGGCTGCGTCGGCGCGGACGCCGTCGGGGACGGCATCGTCGCCGAACTCGGTGGCCACGGCGTGGACGTACGGGTGCAGCGGCACGGCCGGACCGGCAGCATCGTGGTGCTGATCGACCCGGACGGCGAGCGCACGATGCTGCCCGATCGCGGCGCGGCCAAGCTGCTGGAACGCGTTCCGGACGAGTGGCTGACCGGCCTGACCCACCTACACGTGCCGGCGTACTCCTTCGACGGCGAGCCAGTCGGCCGGACGGCGGTCGACGCGCTCGCCCGGGTCCGGCGGGCGGGCGGTACCACCTCGGTGGACGCCTCCTCCACCGGCATGCTGGAGCAGTTCGGACGGGAGCGGTTCCTCGCCCTGCTGGCGGAGTTGGCGCCGACCTTCGTGTTCGCCAACCGCTCCGAGTCCGCCTTCCTCGGGTTGCTGGTGGACGGCCTGCCGGGGTCCGAGCGCGTCCGGCTGGCGACCACGACGGTGGTCACCAAGTCGGGTGCCGAGCCGACGACGGTCGACGTGCCGGGCGAGTGCCTGTTCACCGTCCCGGTGCCGCCGGTCGCAGAGGTGCGCGACCTCACCGGGGCCGGGGACGCCTTCGCGGCGGGTTTCCTGGCCGGGTTCCTGGACGGCGGTGACCTGCGGTCAGCGGCCGGGCTCGGGCACCGCAGTGCGGCCCGGGTGCTGGGCTCGCCGGGGGCTTCGCTCGGCGGGTGCTAGCCGGGTGGTGCCAGCCGGCGGGTGCCGGTGGGCGCACCAAGGGATTCCGTTGCGCTACTTCCGTAGTACTACGGAAGTAGTGCGTCCTTGCGGAGGAAGCGCTTCAGCTTCTGCCACGTCCAGGCGTTGATCACGTCCTCCGCGGTGAGCCAGCCGCGTTGGGCCGTACCGATGCCGAAGCGCGGGTAGGCGAGGTGGCCGGTGGCGTGGGCGTCGCTGTCGATCGAGAAGCGCACGCCGTGCCGCTTGGCCCGCAGGACGTCCTCGTCGCGCAGGTCGAGCCGCTGCGGGGAGCTGTTGATCTCGATCGCGGTGCCGGTGCGCGCGGCGGCCTGGAACACCGCGTCCAGGTCGACGTCGATCGGTCCGCGCCGACCGATCCGGCGGGTGGTGAGGTGGCCGATGATGTGGACGTACGGGTTCTCGCAGGCGCGGACCAACCGGCGGGTCTGGGCGGCGCGGTCGAGGTTGAAGTGCGAGTGCACGGAGGCCACGCAGACGTCGAAGCCGGCCAGGAACTCGGGCGGCCAGTCCACCCCGCCGTCCGGGCCGATGTTCAACTCGGTGCCGTGCAGCAGGCGCAACTTCTTGTGGCGGTCGGCGAGTCGGCGCAGCTCCTCGCGCTGGGCGAGCATCTTCTCGTCGGTCATCCGCTGCATCACGAGGTCCGGCGCGTGGTCGGTGACGGCGTAGTAGGAGTAGCCGCGGGCGGCGGCCGTGTCGATCATCTCCGTGAGGGTGGCCAGCCCGTCGGTCAGATCGGTGTGGGTGTGCAGGTCACCGCGCAGGTCCGACTCCTCGATGAGGTCCGGGAGTTCACCGTTCAGCGCGGCCTCGATCTCGCCGCGGTCCTCGCGCAGCGTCGGCGGGATCCAGGGCAGCCCGAGGGCCGCGTACACCTCGTCCTCGGTCGCGGACACCACCTTGGCGCCTTCCGTTCTCGCGCCCTGGCCGCTGCCCTTCTTCGCGCCCTTCCCGCCCTTCCCGGCGGAGCCGTCGACCTCGAACAGGCCGTACTCGGAGAGCTTCAGTCCGGCCCGCACCGCCATCGTGCGCAGCTTGATGTTGTGTGCCTTCGAGCCGGTGAAATAGACGAGCGCGGCGCCCCAGTCCTCCTCCGGGACGACCCGCAGGTCCACCTGGATCCCCTGGGTGGTCAGGACCGAGGTCTTGGTCGGCCCGCTGCCGATCACCTCGGCCACGTAAGGGAGTTCGGTGAGCGCGGCCATCAGCGGGGCGGAGTCGACGGCGGTCGCCAGCACGTCGATGTCGCCCACCGTCTCGCGCATCCGGCGCAGCGAACCCGCGTACGCGCAGCGGGTGCAGCCGGGGACGGCGGAGAGCGCCTCGACCAGTTGCTCGGCCAGCTCGGTGGCGGTGTCGAGGAGGGTCCGCCCGCCGGACTGCCGCATCAGCTCGATTCCGTGCAGGATCTTCTCGCCGCTGCGTTCGCCGAAGCCGGCCACGCCGGTCAGCCTGTCGGCGCGGATCGCCCCGGCGAGTTCGTCCACGGAGGCGATGCCGAGGTCGCGGTAGAGGGCGAGGGCGCGCTTGGGGCCGACGCTGGGGACGGCCATCATCTCCCGTACGCCGGACGGGATCCTGGCGCGCAGGGACTCCAGCGCGGGGATCCGTCCGGTGGCGAGGTACTCGGCGATCTTCTCGGCGGTGGACTTGCCGACGCCGGGGATCTGCTGCAGACCCTTGAGGTCCAGGTCGGCCAGGTCCTCGGGGTGGCCGCCGACGGCTCGGGCGGCCTTCTCGTAGGCGCGGGCCCTGAAGGCGTCCCCGCCGGTGATGTTGATCAGGTCGGCGTACTCCTGGAGCAGTTCTCCGACCTGGTCGTTGAGCCGGGGCATGGGGCAAGTCTAGGTTCGGCGGCCGCTGTTCGCCGCGTGACCGTGCGGGGCGTGACCGTGCGGGGCGTGACCGTGCGGGGCATGGCCGTAGGGGGTGCCGCGCACCGGTCGCCGGCCGGTCATTCGTAGGCGACCGTGAGCAGCAGCACCACGGTCAGGCCGCCGCCGGGCGTCGGCTCGACCGAGATCCGCCCGCCCGCCGCCAGTACCAGGCTGTGCAGCGCCGGACCGACCGGCCCTGCGGCCCGCACGCCCGCGAGCAGCCGCTCCCGGGCCTCGGGCGGCTCGTACGTCCCCCGGTCGGATATTCGTATCTCCACGCGCTCCCGGCCGTGCGCGGTCGTGCCCCGCCCGGAACCGGTCCGGGGCGGCGTCGGCCCGGTGCGCCTGATGTCCGCACGGACCAGCACCCGACCACCCAGCGGGCTGCGCCGGATCGCATGGTCGACCAGCCCGGCCACCGCGGCCTCCATCCGGCGGGCGTCCCCGGCCACCACCGGCAGCCCGGGAGCCAACCGGGCCGTGACGGCCGCCGCCCGACCGCCGCCGCGCACCACCCGGCGCACCACCTCGGCGACCTGGACGTGCCGCGCCTGCGGTTCGCACCCGGCCTGCCGTCCGGTCCAGTGCAGCTGGGCGAGCTCCGTCCGGGACAGCGTCCTCGGCCCGGCCATGGTGATCGGCGGGTACGGCCCGAGTCCCTCCGGCGTGTCCGCACCGCCCTTGCGTGCGGCGCTGCCCGTGCCGCCCGCGCCGCCGAGCGCGCCGAGCGCCCGGGCCCCCGAAGCGACGTAGCCCCAGAGCTTCCCGCGTGCCATTGCCCTGCCCCTCGTGCCTGACCGGCGGCCGTCATCGAGTCCGCGGCCGACCGGGGCGGGCCGCTTCCCGGGCCCTGCTGCCAGCCTGCTCTTCCTCCGCTCGGGTGACAATCCGGCTCGGGGACGCGAACCGGGCCCCGGCCCCCGCCGAGCGGCGGGTGGGCGGCCCGTCGACCGGCGGGGCAGGGCCGGTCGGCGGGCCCGTCCGGCGATCACGAAGAAGCGTTCGCAAAAATCCCTTTGCAAAGTTCTCTTTGTGGTTCTAGGCTCCTGGCCATGACCGAAGACCGCGGCTGGATGCACAGTGAAGACCCGCACGTCGTCCTCACTGCCAAGGGCATGAAAGCGATGGCCCACCCCGTGCGGATGCAGCTGGTCGGGCTGCTGCGCAAGCACGGCCCGTCCACGGCGACCAGGCTCGCCGAGCAGCTGGGGCTCAACTCCGGAGCGACCAGCTACCACCTGCGCCAGCTCGCCGCCGCGGGCTTCGTGGAGGAGGACACGGAGCGCGGCAACGCCCGGGAGCGGTGGTGGCGTTCGGCGCACCGGATGACGGTCTGGACGGGGGAGGACATGGCGGACGAGGAGCCGGAGACGGCAGTCGGCTTCCTGCGCGCCGTCCTGGCCGGCCACACCCTGACCGGGCAGCGCGTGCTCGACTCCTTCGAGACGATGCCCAGGGAGTGGCGCAAGGTGGTCGACTTCAGCGACATGCTGCTGCAGATCACTCCGGCCGAGGCCGAGCAGCTGACCGCCGAGCTGTCCGCGGTCCTCGGGCGCTACCGCCGGGTCGGCGCCGAGGGGCCGGTGCCGGAGGGCAGCGAGCAGGTCTCCGTGGTGGTCCACGTGCTGCCCGACGCGCAGGGGCCGTCCGATGCGGGCGAGGGGAGAGCCGGATGACCACCGGTGCCGTTCCGCCGGTGCGCAGCCTGCGTCCGCTGGTCGGGGTGCTCGCAGCCACGGTGGTGTCCCTGACCGGGACACGGGTCTCGGCCATCGCCCTGCCCTGGTTCGTGCTGGCCACCACGGGCAGCGCCACCCTGACCGGCATCGTCGCCTTCGCCGAGATGACGCCGTACGTCCTGGTCAAGGCGCTGACCGGACCACTGGTCGACCGGCTGGGGCCGCGCGTCGTGTCCTGGACGACGGACGCGGTGAGCGCCGTCGCGGCCGGGTTGGTCCCGCTGCTGCACGCCCAGGGGTTGCTGCCGTTCTGGATGCTGCTGGCGATGGTGGCGGTGATCGGTGCGATGCGCGGGCCGGGGGACCTGGCCAAGTCGGTCATGGTCCCGGAGGCGGCCGACCACGCCCGGGTACCGATGGAACGGGCCACCGGGCTGTCCGGCGTCACCGAACGGCTGGCCTCCACGATCGGCCCGGCGGTCGGTGGCGGGCTGGTCGCGCTGGTGGGGCCGCTGGCCGGGTTGGCGGTCAACGCGGGCACCTTCGCGCTCGGGTCGCTGATCATCGCCCTCGCGCTGCCGGCGGGGATGGGGCGCTCGGCGGTCCCGGTCCCGGTCCCGGCCCCCGGGCCGGACGCGGCTGTGGTCCCGGTCGAGCCGGACCAGCGCGGCGGCTACTGGCGGATGTTCCGGGAGGGTTTCGGTTTCCTCCGGACCGAGCCGCTGCTGCTCACCGTGACCGTCATGGTCGGCGTCACCAACCTGCTCGACGCCGGGTTCTCGACCGTCCTGCTCCCGGTCTGGGCCCAGGAGTCCGGCCACGGTCCGGCCGCGCTCGGGCTGATCGGCAGTGTCCTGGGCGTCACCGCTGTGGCCGGCAGCCTGATCGCGGCGGCACTCGCCCACCGGCTGCCCCGCCGTACGGTCTTCTTCGTCGGCTTCCTGCTCGCCGGGGCGCCGCGCTACCTGGTGCTCGCGTTGGACGTGCCGATGTGGGCGGTGGTCGCGGTCTTCGCGGTGGGCGGCTTCGGCGCCGGTTTCCTCAACCCGATCCTCGGCGCGGTCCTCTTCGAACGGGTGCCCCGCCACCTGCTGGGCCGAGTTCACGCCCTGAGTGATTCCCTGGCCTGGACCGGGATTCCCCTCGGCGGCCTCCTCGCGGGCGCGGCCGTCGCTCTGGTGGGCCTGATACCCGGCCTGCTCACGGCCGGGGTCCTCTACTTCGCCACCACCACGTTGACCGGCCTGCGGCCGGAGTGGCGGAAGATGGACCGCCAGCGCGGGCACGTGAGCGCTGAGGCCGATGAGCAGGTGACGGAGGGCGCGGAGGTCGGGTTGGAGACGGCACGGCCGTAGCGGGCGGGCATCGAGCGACGGGATGCGATCGGGCGAGCCGAGAACCGCCGTTCATCAACGGCTCGTGGGCGGGTGTCCCGCCCAGTGGAGGAGCAGGAGGCTGGCCAGGGCCGCGAGGGCACACCAGGTGAAGATGAACGCGAACCGCCAGAGCAAGGCGCAGAGGTCGGCGCCCGCTCCGGTGAGCAGGCCGAGGCGGCGGGGCAGACGGTCGCCACTGACGAGGAGGGAGCCGACCGTGGACACGAGATAGCCGGCGAGCAGGAGGGCCGGGTGCGGGATGCCGACGGTGTAGCCGAGGGTGTGACCGCGCGGGTTGGCCGTCACCGGGTGGGCAGCCACCGCGGCCGCGAGCGGAATCGCGACCGCTGCGCCCACCAGGGTCAGAAGGGCGAGCACGCGCGGCGGCGGTCGGGTCCGGCCGGGTGCCCGGGTTCACGGGCCGCGCACCACACTCCGGTGGGGACCAGGACGGGCAGCAGGGGCAGAGCGATCACCGCCCAGGCGGTGCGGGCTGCCACGGCGAGGGCCGACGGGAGTTCCCCGTCCGCGCCGAGCCAGACCAGCGCCTCGATCAGCTGGTGTATGCCCAGCACCAGTGGGAGCGCGGCGAGCGGCAGGCGCTGCGGTCGCCCCGGCCGTCGGGCGCGCACGAGGCAGGCCACACCGACGCCCGCGACCGCCACTCCGACCATGGCGTCCGCCTGGGCGCTCCAGCACATCGGTCCGCCTACTCGCTCTTCCCGTTCGCGTCGGCGTGGGAGCCGGCGTCAGCGCCGCGGCCACCGTCGCCGTCACGGCTGCGCTTGAGGCGCTTCCCGCCGCCCTCGCCCTCGCCCTCGCTACCGCCATCGTCGTCACCCTCGCCGATGCGGCGGCCGACACCGCTGTCGCCCCGGTCCGGGCCGACGTCACCGCCGGCCGACTCGTCCTCCGGTGGGACCCCGATGCTCTCCAGGGCTTCCCGGACGCTGCCGGGCATCGCCGGATGCCGGCCGATCACGATCACCCCGACCACGATCGCCACCAGCCCGGCGGCCTGCCAAGCCAGGGCGCCCGGCGTGACGCGCAGCCGGTCTCCGAGGAACCCTACGGCGCAGGCGATCCCGGCCACCGGCTGGGCGGCGGTCAGCGCGGGCAGGGACATCCGCAGCGGGGCGGCTTCGAAGGCGCTCTGCACAAGCAGCAGCCCGACCACGCCCGCCGCCACCACCGCGTACGGCTGCCAGGTGCGCAGCACCACCGCCAGCCCGCTGTGGTCGAGGCGTTGGGTGGTGGTGCGGGTCAGCGCGTCCTGGAGGCCGTAGAGCAGTCCGGCGGCGAGTGCCAGCAGGGTGGCCTCCTCGAACAGGGGTAGCCGTCGGGCGAGCGTGACCAGCAGCAGGGTCAGCCCGACCACCGTGCCCACCACCAGCCAGTGGCGCAGTTCCCCGGCCGGTGCACCGCCCCCGGTCGGCTGCCCGGCCACGATGAACGCCGTCACCCCGAGGCCCAGCAGCAGCACGCCGGCCCAGCCGGAGCGGCCGAGGGTCTGACGCGTCAGTACCCGGGAGAGCGCCATCGCGAAGAGCAGGTTGGTCGCGAGCAGCGGCTCGACCAGCGACACCTCGCCCTGGTTGAGCGCGAGCGCGGAGAGGAGGAGACCGCTGACCATGAAACCGGTGCCGAGCAGCCACTCGGGCATCCGCATCAGGTCCAGCAGCAGGCGCCAGCGCAGCAGGTCGGAACGGGGGGCCCGTTGCGCCGCGTGCTGCTGGAGGACGAAGCCGAGTCCCAGACAGCAGGCCGCGCTCAGAGCGAGGAGGAAGACCGCCACGGAGGGACCACCAGGTTGTCGCTGCCCCGCGCCGCGCCGGCGGGTCCGGGTGGGGTCTGCGGTCGCGGCGCGCTCCCGTCAGCGTACCGCCGGGCGGCGGCCGGGACGATCGGACACGGCGGTCCCGGGCCGGTCCTCGCGGCAACTGCCGCGCTTGCCGCCACGGGTGGGGCGGGCGCACGCTGGTGTGAGCGGTCGCCACGGGCCCACCGCCCTGGTCGGCCCGAACCGGCGTGACGGGGGGCCGGCGCCAGGAGGTGTGGCATGCACAACCAGTGGGATGTGGAGCTGAGCTTCGACGAAGACGGAGTCCACACGACGTGCGACGCCCGGTTGACGGGCGCGAGGGCGCCGGGCTTGAACGCGCACGGCGAGGCCGAGAAGAGCGCGGAGGACCGTCCGCTCGCCAGGATCGGCGAGGAGGTCGCGGCCTCCCGGGCCCTCGAGGAACTCTCCCGCAAGCTGCGGGCCCAGGCCACCGGAGAGATCGAGGACGAGGGACACCGCCCGGGCTACCTGATCTACTGACGGCCGACCGAAGGCGCTCGGCACGTCGAGCGGCAGGCCCGGTGCCCGGTGTTGTCCGTGGTCCCGGGGCGGCCGTGCCGGCACGGCCGCCCCGGGAGCGGTTTCGGCTTCGCCGGGTCCGGCTCCAGGGGTTGGCCGGCTGATCCGGCCGAGGTGCCGGTGGCCCGCAGCGACCGGCTCTCGAGTCCGCGCACGGCGCGCCGCCCTCGCGGCTGGGTCAGACGGCCACCCCGCGCCACCCGAGCAGCGGCGCGGACCGCACCTCGTGGCTTGGAGGGGGTAACAGAACCGGGTGGTGCCCATGGCTGTTCACCCAGCGGCTCGTTGAGTAGGTCGACTGGGTGGACGGCGAGGTAACAGAGTCCGATCCGACGGCGGGCTCCGCGCGCTGTTTTCGACCCCGGCGCGATGCCAGCCCACGACTTCGCCACGTACCGCCAACTGCTGTGGAAGCGGGGCACCGAGCAGGTCATCGCTCGCCGAGGTGTTCCGCACGGATCGGGTCTCGGAGTCGTGCGGGGGCGTCGAGCGGACCAACCGCCTGGATCCACGGTTTCCGGCTCCTGCGGATCCGCTGGGACATCCGCGACGACATCCACGAGGCCTTCCTCGAACTGGCCTGCTGCGTGAACACCTTCAGGCGCGTGCCGCACCCCCTGAGCAGTTTGCGTGGGAAGTCGGTGGGGTCGACTTCCCACGCGGTGGTGTGGGCCTCGGGTGACCTCGGGGTGGGAGGGTGAGTGGGCGTGTGCTCAGGAAGTCGGTGGGGTCGGCTTCCTGCGTGGCGGTAGCGGTCAGGGGCAGGGCGGGGTGAGGAAGTCGAGGACGTGCTGGTTGACCGCGGGGGCGGCGGTCATGGGGAGGTTGTGGTGGGAGGCGCCCGGAATCGTGGCCACGGTGGCCTGGGGGAGGCTGTGGCGGGTGGCCTCGGCGGTGCGGTGGGGGTCGTGGGCGCGGGAGTGTTCGGCGTAGAGGGCGAGGAGGGGGGTGGTGAGGGTGTGGAGCCGGGCGGGGGTGGGGCGGGGGCCGGTGATGACGGGGGAAGCGGGGAAGTCGGCGTAGCCGAGGGCGTAGAGCTCGCGCCAGTCGGGGTCGGTGGGGGAGGCACCGGCGGCTTCCCAGTCGAGGTAGCTGCGGGCTCGGGCCGGGGTGCGGTGGGGGAGGAAGAGGGGCAGGGCGCGCAGGAGGTAGCCGGGGCGGTAGCCGCTGAAGCACAGGGTGGGGTCGAGCAGGGCGAGGCGGCTGACCCGGGTGGGGGCGTGCAGGGTGTATTCGAGGGCGATCCAGCCGCCGTACGAGTGGGCGCAGAAGTCGGCGGTGCGGACGCCCAGTTCGTCGAGTACGGCGTCGATCCAGCCGAGCATGCCCGGGACGTCGCCGAGCGGGGTGCCGTCGTGGACGCTGCGCCCGGGGTCGCCGATGAGGTCGATGGCGAGGACGCGGTGGCCGGCCGCGGCCCAGGCGCCGGCGTTGGCGTACCACATGGTGGAGGTGGCGCCGCCGCCGTGGAGCAGGACGAGGGGGTGACCGTCGGCGGGGCCGCAGGCGTTGATCCGGGTGGTGCCGTGGGCGGTGCGGACGGTGAGCGGCTCGACCGGGACGGGCCAGCGGGCGAGCAGCGCGTCGTACCCGGCGAGGAAGGGCGCAAGGCGCGGCGGGTGGGACGGGGCGGTGCGGGCGGACATGATGGGCCTCCGCGGTGTGGTGTGATCGCGAGCGGTTCGACGCACGGGACCGCTCGCTTGATCGGTCGCTGAATCACTCGCTGAACAAGTATCTCGCTGAACGAGAGAATAATGGCACACACGTGCCCGAGGAAGGACGAGAGGGTGTCCGAGGTTGAGGAGCCGATGCGGCTGGTCCATCTGCTGCGCGGTCTGACGGTCGAACTCGACCTGTTCGGGGCCGAGTTCGCGGCCCGCAGCGGTCTGCACCCGACCGATCTGCGGGCGCTGATCCACCTGCTGGACGCCGCCCGGGCCGGGGAGGTGGTCACCCCCGGCCGGCTCGGGGAGGCGCTGCGGCTGAACTCGGCGGGCACCACCGGCCTGGTGGACCGGCTGGAGCGGCTCGGGCTGATCCGCCGCGAGCGCGATCCGGCGGACCGGCGCAAGGTCCGGCTGGTGGTGGAGGAGCGGGCGACGGAGCTGGGGCAGGGCTTCTTCGGCGGTCTGATCGGGGACCTGGTCGCGGCGATGGGCCGGTTCGACCCGGCCGAGCTGGCGACGGCCCGGCGCTTCCTGGAGGCGATGACCTCCGTGGTCGCCGCCGCCCGGCACGAGTGAGGACGCGGCGGTGGCCGGGCGCTACGCGGGCCCGAGCGTCCACGCGATCACGGACAGCGTGACCATCGACACCAGCGTCGACCAGAGCACGGTGTCCCGTGCGAGGTCGGTGCCCTGTCCGTACTCGCGGGCATAGGTGTAGATGTTCTGCGCGGTCGGCAGGGCGGAGAAGAGCACCACGGTCAGCAGCTGGTGGGTGGGTAGGTGGAGCACCGGGCCGGCCACGACCAGGGTGACGAGCGGCTGGACCAGGGTCTTGATCGCGACGGTCAGCCCGACCTCGGCGCGCCGGGAGAGGCCGTCGGCGGGCGGCCGGTTGTGCAGCGACATACCGAGGGCGACCAGGGCGGTCGGCACTCCGGCTCCGCCGAGCAGTTCGGCGGAGTGGTGGAGCTCGGCGGGCAGGTGCAGCCCGGTGGCGGAGGCGACGGCGCCGAGCGCGGTGGCGAGCAGGATCGGGTTGCGCAGCGGCAGGGTGAGCAGGGCCCGGCGGCCGGCCGCACCGCTGTCCAGGACGGCCAGGACGGCCGGGGTGACGAGCAGGATCTGGAAGAGGATCACCGGTCCGACGAAGGAGGCGTCCCCGACGACCTGCATGGTCACCGGGATGCCGAGGTTGGCGGAGTTGACGTAACCGGCGGCCATCGCGCCGATCGCCAGTTCGCCGCGCTTGCGCCGGAAGAGCACGCGCCCGGCGAGCAGCCCGAGGCCGGTCGCGACGGCGGCGCCGGCCACGAAGGCGAGCATCGACGGGTTGGCGAAGTGGTCCAGCGGGGTGCGGGCGATCATCAGGAACAGTGCGGCCGGCATCGCGACGTGGAAGACGTAGCGGGTCAGCACCATCTCCGCCTGCGGTCCGATAAGCCCGGCGCGGGCGACGACGTAGCCGACCGCGGTGAGGGCCCAGATCGGGGCGAAGGCGGACAGCAGCGGATGGAGGGCGGGCATGGTTCCTCGGATCGCTCGTACGGGTCTGCCGGGTGCGGCGGGTGTCGCCCGCCCGAGGGCCCAGGACCACCGAGACCGCCGAGAACCCCCCCGGAGGCAGTAAAGCAGTGGCGTTCGACGAGTTGATCAACGGGCCCACCCCCGGCCCACCGCCGCGCCACCCCCGGGCCGGCTACGGGCCCACCTCCCGTGCCCCACTCCTGGGCCCCCTCCCGAGCCCACCGGCGAGGCCGGGGGAACGGACCCGGAGGACACCTCGGCGGGCGGGCCTACGATGAGCCGGTGGATGATCAGTACCTGAGCCTGTCCGAGGTGGAGACCATCGCGCGCCGTGCGCACGAGGGACAGGTGGACAAGAACGGCCACCCGTACGGCGAGCACATCGCCGCGGTCGCCCGGGGGACGGCGGAGCGCGGCGGCAGCGAGGCGCAGATCGCGGCGGGCTGGCTGCACGACACCGTCGAGGACGGTCGGCTGAGCCGGGAGTGGCTGGCCGGGGCCGCCCTGCCGGAGGCGACCAAGGCGATCGTGGACGCGCTCACCCGGCGGCCGGAGGAGCCGGTCGAGGCGTACACCGCGCGCATCCTGGCCACGCCCGGCGCGCTGCTGGTCAAGCGCGCCGACCTGGCGCACAACTCCGACCCGGCTCGGCTGGCGGCGCTGGACCGGGCGACGGCCGAGCGGCTGGTCGGCAAGTACGCGCGGATGCGGGAGCTTCTGGGGCTCACCGGGGAGCTCTGAACCGCCGAGGAGCCGCCGCCGAACCGCTGCTGAGTAGCCCCTGAGGAACCGCAGCGCTAGCGCGAACGGGCCGCAGGCGGCCTCCGGGCGGACGGGCGGACGGACGGCCGGCGCGGGAAAGCGCGACAGGGCCCGGGCCACGCGGTTCGCGCGGGCCCGGGCCCTGTCGGGTCACCCCGGTGGTCCCTGTCCGGCCCCCGGGGTGAGGGGGAAATGGTCAGGAGACGGGTGGAAGCCGGTACGCCGGTGGTCGGGCGGCTTAGTACCAGTGGTGGGTCTGCCAGAAGGCCCAGGCGGCGTTCGGGCTGCCGTAGCGGGTGTTCATGTAGTTCAGCGCCCACTTGATCTGGGTGGCCGGGTTGGTCCGCCAGTCGGGACCGGCGGAGGCCATCTTGGAGGCCGGCAGCGCCTGGCCCAGTCCGTACGAGCCCGAGCTCGGGTTGGTCGCGGTCACGTTCCAGCCGGACTCGTGCGAGATGATCTGGCTGAAGGAGGCCAGCTGGTTCGCCGGGACCATCTTGGCGGCGAGGGCCCGCGGGGAGGCGGTGGCGGCGTTCGCGGTGGCGGGGACCACGGCGGCACCCAGGGCGGTCAGACCAGCGGCGCCGGCGAGGATCGCGGCGGAAGTGCGCATACGGAGCTTGAAAGCGGGCATGTAAGACAGGACCTCAATCGGGTTGGGCCGAGTCGCGCCCCACCCAGGACCACGGGCCGGACAGGGGCCGTTGCGGTTGCGGGGCGCGACTCGGCGGTAAGCCGTTCACCGGCGGGACAGGAGCCGGTGCGGCTGACGACGAGAGCAATTGTTGCCAGACCGGATCGGCCCTCGCCAAGACCCCCTCGTTACGACGCGCGATCGTACGAGTCGCAGTGACCGTGGATTCGAAGGAGCGCCCGGCAGGGGCGCTTCATGGCTCCTGAGCTGGGCGGATTGCCGATCGGTCGGGCGCGGGTGAGGGGGCCGGGGGCGGGGAGGGCGCTCCGAACCCACCACTACCGCCCGTCGTAGCCGTGATTCCTCTGTGAGCGCACTCACCGGTCGGGAGCCGCGTCGGTCACCCGACGGTCCGATGGAAGTACTTTGAGTACTGACGATCTGTGTCCGGCGCCACAGGATCCGGTGACGGTGCGCGGCTCCGGGCCCACCTCAGGTCACCGGAGGTCGCCGAGGCGCCGGTGCCGCAGCGCTCGGGCGGCGAGCCGGTCCGTCCCGCCGGTAGCGGCCAGCTCGCCGAGCGTCGCGGCGAGCGCCGCTCCCAGGCGGGCGCAGAAGGCCTCCGGCTCCTCGGCGGCGTCCGGCAGCTCGGGGACCACCTCGTCCACCAGTCCGACCTCCGCCAGGTCGTGGGCGCCGATGCCCTGGGTCCGGGCCAGCTCGGCGGCGTGGGCGCCGTCCCGGTGCACGATGGCCGAGGCGCCCTCCGGCGGCAGCGGCGCCAGCCAGGCGTGCCCGGCGGCGAGCACCCGGTCGGCGGGGAGCAGCGCCAGCGCACCGCCGCCGGAGCCCTGGCCGAGCAGGACGGCGAGGACGGGGGTGCGCAGCGCGAGCAGGGTGGTCAGGCAGTGCGCGATCTCGACCGCGATCCCGTCCAGCTCGGCCCGCGCGGACAGCTCGGCCCCGGCAGTGTCCACCACGGTGACCAGCGGCAGGCCCAGCTGCTCGGCCAGACGTGCGGTGTTCCGGACGGCCCGCAGGTCGGCGGTGGTGAAGGGGCGCTCGTGCTCCGGAGTCTGCCGCTGCTGGCCGACCACCAGGACGGGCCGGCCGCCGAGCACGGCGAGCGCCCGCACCAGTGCGCCGTCGCGGCCGCCGGGCGCGTCCAGCAGTACCAGCTCCTCGGCGGTGCGGCGCAGCAGCTCGCGGGTGCCGGGGCGGTCGGGGCGGCGGGTGCGGCGGACGGAGTCCCAGGCGTCGGGCTGCGGGGCGGGCTTCCCGGCGGGTCGGCCGGACGAAGCGGCACCCGCGTGTCCGGACGAAGCAGAGCCCGCGTGCCCGGACGAAGCGGCACCCGCGTGTCCGGATGGAGTGACACCCCCGCAAGGCGGAGTGACACCGCTGTAAGAGGGAGCGGCACCCGTACGAGGGAGAGGCGTCGTGCCGAGGACGGCGAGCGTGCGGCGGAGCAGTTCGCGCAGTTCCTGCGGCGGCACCACGGCGTCCACCAGTCCGCGCTCGGCCAGTGTCTCGGCCAGCTGGACGTCGGCCGGCAGCTCCACGCCGCGCAGTTCCTCGTACACCCGCGGGCCGAGGAAGCCGAGCCGGGCGCCCGGCTCGGCGAAGACCAGTTGGCCGAGGGTGCCCCAGGAGGCGAAGACCCCGCCCATGGTCGGGTTGCGCAGGTAGGTGAGGTAGGGGAGGCCGGCCGCGCGGTGGGTCTGGACCGCGGCGGTGATGCGGAGCATGCAGAGGAAGGCCGCCGAGCCCTCCTGCATCCTGGTGCCGCCGGAGACGGGCAGCGCGAGCAGCGGAAGCCGCTCGGCGGTGGCGCGCTCGACGGCCCGGGTGATCCGCTCGGCGGTGGCGACGCCGATCGAGCCGCCGAGGAAGCCGAACTCGGAGGCGACCAGGGCGACCGGCCGTCCGTCGATCAGGCCGCGGCCGGTGAGCACGGCCTCGTCCAGGCCGGTGCGGTCGCGGGCCCGGTCGAGCGAGGCGCGGTAGCCGGGATCGGTGGGCGGCGCGGACGGCGGCTCGTCCCAGCGGTGGAAGCCGTCCGGGTCGACCAGCAGTCCGATCAGCTGGTGGGCGGTCAGCGCCGCGCCCTTGCCGACGGTCGAACCCCTGCTCGTGCCGGTGCCCCTGCTCGTGCCGGTGCCCGTGCCCGTGCCCGTGCCCTCGTCCATGTCCACCCCGTCAGAGATCGTTCCGGTCCGACCCGATCCGTCACTCTATGCGGCGCGGGTCGGCCGTTGTGGGAGTGCTGTGAAGGTGTGAGCAGCCCGACAGCGCGGCGTGCAGTTGTTCGATGGCGGTCGACCCAAGGGCGGCGCGGGCGGTTCGTGGACGGTCCCGACGGTGTGTCACCGGAAAGCGACGTAGAGCTCAAGTCCCTGATGGGAAGCGGGAGTTACCCATCGGTAAAAACTTTTCGGAGGCCTTTCGGACTTGTCGGTGGATCGACACACTGTTGGCATGACCCGCACTCTACGCGCGTGGAAGACCCGCGCTGCCGCCATCACCGCCGTCGCCATGATGACCCTCGCCCCCGTCGCCGTCGCCACCCAGGCGCACGCCGACGTGAGCGGCACGGTGTGCCTGTCCACGCTCCCGCAGGAGGCCACCGACACCCTGAACCTGATCGCCTCGGACGGGCCGTTCCCGTACTCCCAGGACGGCGTGGTCTTCCAGAACAGAGAGGACGTCCTGCCCACCCAGTCGTACGGGTACTACCACGAGTACACCGTCATCACCCCGGGTGCCCCGACCCGCGGCACCCGCCGGATCATCACCGGCGAGGCCTCCCAGGAGGACTACTACACCGGCGACCACTACGCCACGTTCTCCCTGATCGACCAGACCTGCTGACGCCCGCCGGCGCGACCGTGGCCCCCGCGGGGGCGCCCGCCCGGGCCCCCGCCCCACCACCCGCGCGAGCCAAACTGGGGCCTTAACCCCCGTCAGTACACCACCCCACAACGACACGGCGCACCCCC